>CAYZJW010000098.1:0-5910 GCA_964478985.1 uncultured Actinomycetota bacterium | reverse complement strand
TCTTGTATCCCGCTTTCATATATGGCTGGGACCTGTTGGAAAAAAATGTATGCATGGCATGGCCCATCTCATGGGCAAGGGTAAAGACATGGTCTATTATGCCTTCATAGTTTAGAAGCACATAAGGATGGGTATCGTAACAGCCCCAGGAAAAGGCTCCGCTGGTCTTACCCTTATTCTCAAATACATCTATCCATCCTCCCCGAAGCCCTTTACCCAGAATCGAGATATACTCGTCTCCGAGCGGCCCCAGGCTGGCCAGTACCAGCTCCTTTGCTTCTTTATAGGATACTTTGAACTCTACATCGTCAACAATGGGTACATAAAGGTCATACATGTGAAGCCTGTCCAGCTGCAGCGCTTTTTTCCTCAGCCCCATATACCGGTGCAGGGGCTCAAGCCTGGAGGATACAGAAGCAATAAGATTATCGTAGACAGCCACAGGCACATTGTCGTCAAATAATGCTGCTTCCAGGCTGGTATTGTATTTCCTTACCCTGCTGTAGAAGAGGTCTTTTTTCACGCTGGAGCTAAGTGCGGCTGACAGGGTGTTCTTCTGCTTTCCATAAGTGGTGTATAATGAATCAAAGGCATCCTTCCTTACCTTTCTTGTCCTGCTTTCCATGAATTTTGCATATCTTCCCTTGGTAAGTTCTACCTTATTTCCTTCTTCATCCTTTATGGCGGGAAAACTTATATCAGCATTATCTATCATGCTGAATATAAGCTGGGAAGAAGCAGCCATTTCTCCTGCCATTGCCAGTATTTTCTCATTTTCAGTCTGGAGAGTATGCTCCTTCCTTCTTACCACATCCCCGAGGTAATTAGTATAGCTGGAAAGTCTTTTATCGTCTGTCAGCAGTCTTTTCAGCTCCCCTGATTCTATTTTTAATATATCCGGGACCATAAAAGAGCATATGCTCTCTGCTTCCACTACCAGAGTCCTTGCCCTGTCCATCAATGCCTGCGATCTCTGGTCTGAGTTGTCTTCATCCCTTTTAAGGTGGGCATATACAAATAATTTCTCTGCTTTTTCCATTATACGGCTGTATGCTTCCAGGACTGCAGAGAGCATAGAGGGTTCTCCGGGAAGTCTACCGGAAAAACCCGCAAAGCTGTCAAGATCTTTCTTGACCTTATCAAAGTCCTGTTCCCATTTTTCCGGACTTAAATAGATATCTTCCAGCACCCATTTATATCTATCCTCTATTTTATCCCTGGTCTTAAGCCTGTTTACCGCCATAATAGCCCCGGCTATTATTATATAGCCTGTCCTCCTTTCCATGGATATCTAAAAAAACTATTATATAGACTGAAAAACGACTTTACCAGATTGTTTTTTAACTTGTTCATTTGTATAATAATCCATGACCTGTTTTTTTCAGAAGCAGGGCAGCCTTAAAGTCAAGTTTAATCTTTTTGGAAAGGTCTCTTTGGAGCACAAGGGAAGAAAAGAATCAGTTATCACCCTTATAATCCTGATTATCGTAGCTGCAGTTATTGTAAGCTGGATAGCGGGTCTGTGGAGCTGCGAGTCGGGAAGAAGGGATCTTACCGAAGAAGAAAGGCTTACCATATCCGATTATATAAATTCGGTATCGGTACTGGTGCAGCAGTCAAATAAACTCTCCTATGAGTTCTTCAATACCATAAGCAGCGTAAAAGATGTCTCCAGGGAAGAGCTTGATGCCGGTCTCCTGGATATAATCGAGGATAGCAGGGTTTTGCTCCAGAATACTGAGGAATTGAATCCCCCCCAGGGCTTTGAGGTCCCCCAGGGCTACCTCAGGCTGGTATTTGATACCAGGAACCGGTCATATGAAGACTTCAGGCCGGCGCTTTTTAATGCGCTGGATGACCTGAACCTTGAGATATCGACTACCCAGATAACCAGCACTTTCCTTTACATGTTTATGAGTGATGAGATATATAAGTATTTCCAGGATGAGCTCAAGAAGTCAGGAGAATCCCTGGGGATCGGGAACCTGACCATTATAGACTCGGTTGTCCTCCAGGACAGGAGCCTTACCAGTACCCAGGATGTGATAGTTTTTATCTCCGATATAAAGACAGTCACCAAACTGCAGGAAAGAAGGGGGGTTGCTGTTATAGGCGATAGCATCGAGTTCGATCCCCGGGTGTTAAATGAAAACGGTGAGTACTGGATACTGGAAAACGGAGACGATATAACAGTGGCCGTAAACATCGAAAACCAGGGTAATATTGTGGAAAACGGCGTAAACGTAGTAGTGACCTATAAGACCCAGGACAATATATCGGATGAAAAGACCTTTACCATAGACGAGATACAGCCTTCCCAGCAGAAGCTGGTGACACTTTCCGGTTTTACGGCATATCCGGGAAGGAAATGCGAGATGAAGATAACTGTGGGGCCGGTGCCGGATGAGGCTTTTATGGGGAATAATGAGCTTATTATAAATTTCATGATGGAAAATTAGGTACCTGCCGTGCATACTCCCCAGAAACCTCTAAATCAGGGGTTTCCCATATAAGCATAATCAGTTATAATGGTGTATCATTTTTAATGATTGTTTATGGAAGATAAGAAACAAAAAGTCTATACACTGCTGCTTCTGTCTGAAGCCCATTCCCGGGTAAGGAAATTTCATATATCCCATAATGTATTGAGGTCGCTTTTTGTCATAATAATCATAATCGCTGCATCAGGGGTAATATTGTTCTCGAACCTGGTCCTT
Organism: uncultured Actinomycetota bacterium; assembly: GCA_964478985.1. Lineage (GTDB taxonomy): Bacteria > Actinomycetota > Humimicrobiia > Humimicrobiales > Humimicrobiaceae > M55B120. The sequence goes on along the minus strand of CAYZJW010000098.1, from coordinate 3,193 downwards.
ACCAGGGAAAAGCTCGATGAAAAAGTGGCAGAGATAGAAAGGCTGGAATCAAAGCTCCAGTACCGGGAAGTAGAGATGGCCAACCTGGAAAAAAGGACCCAGGAGATAGAGACCAAGACCAAGATACTGGAGAACTACTTGAAGGAAGTGGAAGAACTTGACCGCATGGTAAGGGATATAACCGGCAAGGGAGGATATGCGGAGGAAGTAGCCCTGTATTCAGACGACCTTTCCGCAGACATCGTCCTCGAAGAAGACCCCAATGAGATATATTACTATATAGATGACCAGGAACAGGAACTTGATGACATAGATGCTTTGCTGGACGAGATGCTCAAGGTAGCACCCGGGCTCTCCAGGATCCTGGAGCTGGACAGGCAGAACATGGAAGACCACATATACCTCATGGACCATACTCCTACAATATGGCCTGCCTGGGGCACGATTACATCGGTATTTAATGAGAGAAGGGGCGGATATTACCATAAGGGACTGGATATAGCCAACAGTACCGGCACCCCCATAACAGCCGCTGCTTCCGGTGCTGTTATCTATGCCGGCTGGCATGGAGGTTACGGCAGGAAGATAGTCATCTACCATGGATTTGGCTATTCCACCGTATATGCCCATCTTTACAAGATGTATGTGGGGGTCGGCGATGAAGTAGAAAAGGGCGATATAATAGGTACCATGGGAAATACCGGAAGAAGTACGGGCTCGCATCTCCACTATGAGGTACTGGTGGACGGTATCCCCAATAATCCAATGGATTTCCTTCCATAAGGATATAGATTCTTCAAATCATTTGATATTTAAGTATAATAGCTTACATCATTAAACTGTTTTATTATTACTATTATGAAGACAAAGATAGCATACCTGGGGCCTCCCGGGACCTTTACAGAGGAAGCCCTGGATAAATATATAGAACTGGGAAAGCTTGCGGATTCGGTAGAAAAGATCCCCTATGCCAATATGGGAGAAGTCATAAAGAGCGTGGACAGGGGAGAGACCGAAGAAGGTATTGTGCCCATAGAGAATTCCCTGGAAGGTTCGGTCAATGTCACCCTGGACTACCTTACATTTGAGAGTGAAGCAAAGATCATAAGGGAGATCACCATTCCCATAAAGCACAGCCTCATAAGCACCGAAAAGATCTCTCCGGCCGGCATAAAAAAGATAATATCCCACCCTCATGCGACCGCCCAGTGCAAGAACTATATAAATACATATCTAAAACATGCAGAGATAATCGCTGCCAACAGCACTGCTGAGGCCATAAAGATCTTGAAAAAGGAAGAAAACGGCATTGCAGCCATAGGAACCAGGACAGCCGCAGGCATCTACGGTCTTAAGATAATACAGAACGACATCGAGGATAATAAGGATAATAAGACAAGGTTTGTATTCATCGGAAACAATATTCAGCCTAAGACCGGAAGCGATAAGACATCCATAGTCTGCTTTCTCAAACAGGACAGGCCGGGAAGCCTGTTTAATATCCTAAAGGAATTTGCCGAAAGGGATATCAATTTGACCAGGCTGGAATCAAGGCCTGCAAAAAAAGACCTGGGCGATTATGTATTTTCCATAGACCTTGACGGCCATCTTCACGACAGGGAAGTCTATGATGCCATAGATGTGCTTCGAAAGACTGTATACCTGGTAAAGATCCTGGGTTCCTACCCTAAATGGAAATAGGATAATCAAGATATTTAAGGACTAAGACCGGAGAACACTGATGATAGACATCGAGCTTTTCAGGAAAGACCCAGACATATTCAAGGAAGAGATAGAAAAAAGAAGACTCAGGATAGATGTCTCCCGGGGCCTAGCCCTGGACAGGGAAAAGAGGGACCTTACCTTCAGGGTTGATGAGCTAAGGGCCAGGCAGAATGAAGCATCAAAGATCATACCCAAGCTTAAGGGTGATGAAAAAGAAGAAGTTATCTCCCAGATGAAAGAGATAAAGGCCGGTCTGGAACAGCTGGAAAAAAAGCTTTCAGATACCCTGGAAGAATACAGGCTACACTTTTCGGCTTATCCCAATCTGTCCCATGGGACTACGCCTGTGGGTCCTGATGAGTCAGGCAATGTGGTAAGGTCTGTGATTGGGGAAAAGCCGGTATTTGACTGTGAACCTAAAAATCACATAGAACTGGGAACAGCCCTGGATATACTGGATGAGGAAAGGGCGGCCAAGATATCAGGCTCCAGGTTTGTATTTTTAAAAAATGAAGCAGTGCTTTTAGAATTTGCACTTATACAGTATGTGCTGAATATCCTTATTGCCCGTGGCTTTACACCCCTTATACCGCCCACTCTGGTAAGGGAATATGCCATGTATGGTACCGGCTTTTTCCCGGTAGAAGCTTCCCAGTACTACAAGACAGAGCTGGATGACCTCTACCTCATAGGGACATCCGAGGTGCCACTTTGCTCCTATCATGGCGATGAAATACTGGATATAGAGGACCTACCCCAAAAATATGCAGCATTTTCCACCTGTTTCAGGAGGGAAGCAGGGACTTATGGAAAGGATATGGGCGGCATGTTCAGGGTGCACCAGTTTGACAAGGTGGAGATGTTTATATTCTCCCATCCGGATGATTCATGGCAGGAATATGAGAAGCTGGAAGCAATACTGGAAGAGATAATGAAGGGACTGGGACTTCATTACCGGATCATGGATATGTGTACCGGTGATATCGGAACACCCAATGCCAAAAAATATGACCTGGAAGCCTGGCTTCCCGGGCAGGATAGCTACAGGGAACTTGCCTCCTGCAGCCACGATACTGATTTCCAGGCAAGAAGGCTTAATATAAAGTATAAGGATGGAAAGAAAAAGGGGCTGGTGCATACCATGAACTCTACCGCCTGTGCAGTGGGAAGGACGCTTATAGCCATATATGAGAACTACCAGGACAGCCAGGGAAACATCGCCATACCCGATGCACTCCAGCCTTATATGGGCGGGATGAAGAAGATATCCAGGGAAAAGAAATAGCCAAAAAGCCGGTCAGAAAAACCTGGTCTCCTTATCGCATAATCCGGTTTAATAATTATATTTTTATGCTATAATCTTTTTTTGCCGTCCGCGGAGAGGTGGCAGAGTCTGGTCGATTGCGACGGTCTTGAAAACCGTTGAAGGTTTTCCTTCCGGGGGTTCGAATCCCTCCCTCTCCGCCAG
>CAYZJW010000097.1:0-5935 GCA_964478985.1 uncultured Actinomycetota bacterium | reverse complement strand
TAAATGAAGATTATATAGTGGAAGGCAGTTTCGATCCAGGGCACGGTTATGAAGCTGCCATAAGGCTGCTGGAGATGAAGAAACATCCCAGAGCCATCTCTGCTTCTACTTCCATGTATTCCATCGGGATCCTGAAGGCTATTAACAGTAAAAAACTCAGGATACCCGAAGACATCGCTGTCACATCTTTTGATGATTATGATTTTGCCGAAGTGACAGATCCTTCCATAACTGCCCTGAAAAGGGTGGATCATGTGATGGGAGAAAAAGCTGCAGGCATAATGCTGGAACTGATAAATGGAAGGCTGGAGATCAAAAATGAGGCCATAAGGATAGATACCCCACTTATAACCCGCCGCTCCTGCGGATGCGGGGTTAAATAATCATATTTGCTTTTTATCGGTTTTTTGATTATCATCATTAATACTGTCATCTAAAAAAGGCTATGAGGGTAGGGTCTATTAATAATATCGAGAGCGAAGATAACAGGATATTTCAGTATAAGCTCTCTTATGGCAGAGACATATATTAGTCATTAAAATCAGTTTATTATAAAAATATTCAAAAATTATGCAATTTTAAACGTTTAAAATAATTTAATGATAGATATTGACAAAAAGATCCTTTTAGAATATATTAATCAGGTAAAGTTATCTTACCAATTTATCAAATAAGGGTCACCTGAAAAAGGTTTAAACATATTTTTGTTTTTTAATAACAGGCTTAGGTGCAGAAAAGGGGGTGGTCGGTAAAACAATAATCTTTTGGCCTTTTAAACGATAACGAAAGTAAATCGCATGAAGGGCCCGTTTAACAAACAAAAGCTATTGTAACAGAACGGAGGTTCGAATGAAGAAAATATTAATTGCGATGCTGGCAGTGGTCTTTGTACTGTCCTTCACCATAACCGGTGTGGGCTGCAAGGAAGAAGCTGCAGAAGTAGTGGAAGAAGTCGAAGAAGCCGTAGAAGAAGTCGCCGAGGAAGTTGAAGAGGAAGCAGAAGAAGTGGCAGAGGAAGTGGAAGAGGAAGCTGCTCCCGATAAGACATTCTGGGAGATGATAAATGACGGCGACCTTGATTTTTCCGGAATTACTATCAATTATCTGTATCAGGGCGGAATGGGCTATAGTGATGAATATATCCCGGCCTGCGCAGCAGAATTCTCAGCCCTTACCGGTGCAGAGATCGTTCTTGACCCCACCCCATGGGAAGCTCAGATGCCCAAGATAGTAAATGATGTCACTACCGGTGCTAACAGGTATGATGTCTTTGAAGGTGATATAGAGTTCCAGTACGGTCTGTATCCTTATATGACTGAACTTACAGAGCTGATAGACAAATATAATGTAGATATGGATGGATACTTTAATCCCATGTATACCTTTGGTGAATGGCAGGCAGAAGGTGTCAGGTACGGACTTCCTTTCTCAACCGGCGTATCTACAATGGTGATTAGGACGGATGTATTTGATGAAGCAGGTATCGAGTATCCGTTTGACAGCTTTGAAGATTATTATGCAGCACTGGCAGAAGTCCAGGATCCTGATAATGGCTTCTATGGTGCAGCATTTGCCGGCGTTAATGCACAGCTGGTAAAGAAATGGCTGTCAAGGTACTGGGCGCAGGAAGCTTCAGTATTCTCAAAGACCTGGGCTCCCCAGGTAAATAGTCCTGAAGGCGTAGCCGCCACCGAACTGATGGTTGAGTATATGGATTATGCTCCTCCAGGGGTCCTTGGCTGGGATCTTCCTGAAGCAGCGGCAGCATTCCTGAACGGTGATACCGCGGCATATGAGCTGTGGTGGAGCATGCTGGCAGGAAGGATAGACAATCCGGATGAGTCCAATATCGTTGACAAATGGACCATGATACCGGCTCCGGGCGGCGGACCAAGCGGAAACTTCACCCAGCATAACTGCGACCTGCTGGCCGGCTCACAGAATCCTGATGCAGCATTCTGCTGGATGGCATATATAACATCCTCTGAAAGGCAGATACAGGCAGCAAAGGACGAAATAGCTGGAACCATGAGAGGTTTCGATTATGGGCGTAAGACAGCATGGGAAGAAGTCATGGTGCCTGAATACCCATTCATGTCAGCTTATGTGGAATCACTTGATGCAGGTATCCCTGTGACACCAGGACTACCGCAGTGGCTGGAAGCATTCATGGCCATTGGGGAGAACTCAGGACTGGCTATGTCCGGAGACGCAACACCGGAAGAGGCCATGGCTAATCTCCAGGCTACTCTGGAAGGTATCATACAGTCAGCCATACCTCCATATGAGTACAGAAGCCCATTTGTTGAATAAAAAAGTATATGGGACTTCAACTTACGGTTTGAGTTAAACGCAGGCATCTTCTGGCTGAGATGAAACCAGAAGGTGCCTGCCTGCCAAAGAAGCAAAAATTAGGAAAAAAGATTTTTAACAGAATTGATTTTTATAATAAATAATCCTCTTAAATAGGAACAGGAAGCATTATATGACAGCTTTAAAGAATCTTATTAATAAGAGTGGGGAGATGATAGCAGGACGGGGAGGGCCTCTGGGGGTTAATTATTCCCGTGACAGGGCAGTCCTGTGGCTTTTTCTTGCCCCTGCCATAATATTCATGCTTTTTGCAAATGTATATCCCCTGGGATATGCACTGGTTATGAGCTTTTTCCAGTACAACCGGCTGATACCGGGAGCAGTACCGGTTTTTAACGGGTTTCAGAATTATATCGCCCTGATAAGAGATCCCCAGATCATAGACAGTTTTGTAAGGACTATTCTTTTTGTAGCAGCCACAGTAGTAGTCGAGTTTCTGATAGGTACAGCCATTGCCCTTCTTATAACCACCACCATCAAGGGAATGCAGATCATCAGGGGTTTTTTCCTTATCCCGCTTATGATGCCTTTCGTGGTAGCCGGTACCCTGTGGCGGACCATGTACAATGCCCTTTACGGCCCTATCAATTATTTCATAAGCTGGTTCGGGGTGCCGCGGCTGGAATGGCTGGGAAATCCAGATCTGGCTTTGCCGGCAGTGATGATAACCGAGGTCTGGCAGCAGACCCCCATAGTTATATTCATCCTGGCTGCCGGAATACAAGCCCTGCCGGTTGATATATATCAGTCAGCAATGGTGGACGGCGCCGGAAGACTGCAGATATTGAGAAAGATAACCCTGCCGCTTCTAAAACCGGTATTCTTTGTGGCTCTTCTACTAAGGATAATGGATGCATTCAGGATATTTGATACCATCTATGTCATGACCTATGGTGGTCCAGGAAAGTCTACAGAAGTATTGTCGCTGTTTATCTATAAGGAAGGCCTTAAGTATTTTAAGATCGGAAGGGCATCAGCTCTTTCTGTCATGTTCCTGGCTGTGGTACTTATTGCCACAATCGGGTTTTTAAGGAATATCCAGAAACAGCAGTTATAGTCTGGCAGATTTTTTAAAAAGAAAGGATTTTACAGAAGATGAGTAATATTCAAAATATTTTGTTCCGGTACCGGATGAAGCAGGGAGCACAGAAGATAATTGTATATCTTATGATACTTATCATTATTGCCGTGGTAGTATTCCCATTTTACTGGCTGATAACAACATCCATAAAATTCGAAGGCGACATGCAGACTTTTCCTCCTATATTTTTCCCTGCCCGTACCACTTTCCAGCATTATATCGATGTTTTTGTCAAATCCGGTATTGGTAAGAACCTCAGGAACAGCCTGATAGTGGCAGTGTCAACTACATTTTTATCAGTGCTTTTTGGTTCACTTGCAGCATACTCCATAGCCAAATCATACCTGGCAAGAAAGTTCAGGACCGGTTTTCTGGTGGCAGTGCTGGTAATAAGGATATTTCCCCCGGTGGTGACCACCATGCCCTATTTTCTCATCATCACCAGGCTTGGACTTTACGATACGCTGATATCGATGATAATCACCTATGTGGCATACTGTCTTCCCTTTGTAATATGGCTTATGCTGGGATTTTTCCAGGAGATGCCGCATGAGATCGAAAAAGCCTCGATCGTTGATGGATGCAGCGTATGGCAGAGGTTCTACAGGATATCCCTGCCTCTGACATTGCCGGGACTGGCCACTACTTCGGTATTCTGCTTTATACTGGGCTGGAATGAGTTCCTGTATGCATCAGTTCTCACATCACAAAATGCAAAGACACTTCCGGTGGTAATAGCCAGTTATATATCTGACCAGCGCATACAGTGGGGTCCCATGACTGCGACCGGGGTCCTCCTGGTAATACCGGTGCTCATATTTGCCATAGCAGCCCAGAAATATCTGGTAAGGGGACTGACTTTCGGAGCAGTAAAGGGATAGTACGTATTAATATTTTAAATTATTCTTCAGGAGGATAATGGATGGCAGAGATCAAACTAGAACATGTGACTAAGAAATTTGGAAAAGTGATAGCGGTAGATGATTTTAACCTGACTGTCAAAGACAGGGAATTTCTGACACTGGTGGGACCTTCGGGCTGCGGCAAGTCTACAACCCTTAATATCATCGCTGGTCTTGAAGACCCGTCCAGCGGATACATATATATCGATGGTGATCTGGCCAATGTCAAACATCCGGGGAAAAGGAATATCGCCATGGTATTCCAGTCCTATGCCCTTTATCCGCATATGAACGTTTTTGAAAATATCGGATTTGGCCTGAGGGTCAGGGGTATGAAGAAAGATGAAGTCAAAAAAAGGATAGAGGAAGCGGCAGAGCTCCTGGGGATAGACGATCTTCTGGATAGAAAACCCCGCGAGCTTTCCGGTGGACAGAGGCAGAGAGTGGCACTTGGAAGGGCAATAGTGAGGGATCCTGCCGTGTTCCTGCTGGATGAGCCTCTTTCCAACCTGGATGCAAAGCTCAGGATACAGATGAGGGCAGACCTGAGGCTCCTTTTCGAAAGGCTTGAGGGTACAGTAGTCTATGTTACCCACGACCAGGCAGAAGCAATGACCCTTTCAGACAGGCTGGTCATTATGAAGGACGGACTGGTACAGCAGGTGGGTCCTCCGGCTGAAGTATATGATTACCCTGCAAATATATTTGTGGGCGGCTTCCTGGGAAGTCCTACCATGAACTTTATAAACTGCAGCCTGGAGAAAAGAGACGGTTCCGGATTTCTCAAGACAGACGACTTTGAGATAAAGCTTAACGACAAACAGATAAGCGCCATAGACAAGACTGCATCTTCAAATGAACTGGTAATCGGGATAAGGCCTGAAGATATTCGCATCGGCGGTGAAGGCTGCACCATAAGCTGCAAAATAGAAGTCATCGAGAATATGGGGTCTGAGTCTATCTATTATTTCAGGGTAGGTGAAAGAAGGATAGTAGCCACCGCTGAAAGGATGGATGATAGTATCGGCGGAAGGCAGGAATGCCGCATAGGGTTCAATATGGCCAAACTTCATGTATTTGACAGGAAGACGGAGCAGGCTGCTTTTTAGTAAGACCAGTTTATCGAGCATAAGGAAACAATATGAATTCCAGGGAAAGGTTAGATCTTGCATTGAAGCATAAACAGGCTGACCGCATCCCGCTGGACCTGGGTTCAATGTATGAGAGTTCTATCGTAAAGTCTACCTATATAGACCTTAGAAGATACCTGGGGCTTGACACGGATAAAAGCATAGAGCTTTTTGACGTCATCCAGCAGCTCCCGGTCCTGGGAGAGGACTTTCTCCAGTATCTTAAAGTAGATGTCAGGGGCGTATTTCCCGGACCGTCTTCAAGATGGGTCCTTGATATAAGGCAGGAGGGAGACTACAGGACTTTTACTGATGAGTGGGGCATAAAATGGTTTATGCCGGTCAAAAACGGCTATTATTTCGATGCCAGGTCGCATCCCATGAGGGGACTTGAACTGGAAGATATCAAAAATTTTGATTATCCGGATTTTTCTGATCCGGCAAGATAC
>CAYZJW010000096.1:0-6006 GCA_964478985.1 uncultured Actinomycetota bacterium | reverse complement strand
AAAATAGCCTTTTAACTTTATTTTTGATAGACTTTACCTTACCTTTTTATCAAAAACAGGGAGAAAAAAATGCCCCGTAAAAAGACCTTATCAAGACTTGCAATACTAATAGCCGTTATTATCCCGGCACTGGTATTTTTGCTATTATCAGGATGCAGCAGTCCGGCTGCCATCCGGATGAGCCAGGAACAGATCCCACGGGCAGCTTTGCCGGAAAAAGCAGCGGAGGCCGGTAATATCCTGCCTGCCACTCTTCCCGGGGCAGGATCGGGAAGCAGGCCTGTTGCAGTAATGGTGGAAAACAGTTTTGCCGCCAGGCCCCAATCAGGGCTTATACTGGCTGATGTGGTCTATGAGGTAGTGGATGAGTACGGGATAACCAGGTTTGTGGCCATATATTCCTCAAATGAAGCCCCTGTAGTAGGTCCGGTCAGGAGCACCAGGCCGTATTATGCCGATATTGCCAGAGCATTTGATCCCATTTATGCATTCTTTGGAACCTATCCCCAGTGCTACGGATATGTAGAAAGCCTGGGTATGTATGTCCTCAGCGCCATGACAGACCGCTCAGGCCACAGCTCCATCACCGCCCAGGCACCTTACTGGAGGGACTGGAACAGGAGCAGCATACAGGAACATACTGCCTGTATGTCTATTTCCAGCCTTAAGCAGAAAGCCCGGCAGCTGGGTTATCCCCTTGAAGGCGGAGGCCTGACTTTTCCCTATAAAGGAGACCCTCCCCTGGAAGCAAGGGGCGGGATAACTAATATAAATATCAGCTTTGCCACGCATGCCTATGCCCCTGGAGGTTTTGATGCAAAATATATCTATGACAGGGCAAGCAACAGTTATCTGCGCTATATGGGGGGATATCCCCATATTGATTATAATACAGGCCAGCAGATAACTGCCAGGAATATAGTGGCGATGGTCTCGGATATTGAGGGACCTCTGGACCAGTATGGCCATATGGCAGTAAGGACTGTGGGCAATGGCACAGCATTCATATTCCAGGATGGCCAGGCAATACAGGGAAGCTGGCAAAGAGGCAGCGTCTACGAGCCTTTTATCTATAGGGATGGCAGCGGAAGGCAGATAAGCTTCACAGGAGGCGCTACCTGGATAGCAATCGTCCAGGGAGCTGATAAGGTGACGTTCCAGTAGGTATCTGGATGGCTTGATACCCGGGGAATAAAAAAATCCGCACAGGAAGCAGAGCCAGGTATTAAATGATTCCCATAAAGGTCTATCAGGAAGAAGAGTAATAACTGCTTTCCTTTAGACCGGAAAGCTCGTCATGCAGCTGTTCCCAGTTTTTCAGCCTGCTGTCAAGTTCTCTTTTAATGTTTTCAAATCTTATATACAGGGCATTGCTTTCTTTTTCATCTCCAAGTCTTTCCGGGGTATGGAATATATCAGTCAGATCCTTTATCTGTCTTTCCAGGTCTTCTATATCATTCTCACAGGCAGATATATCCCTGACGGTTTTCCTGAGCCTTTTCTGGAAATCTTTTTTTTCCAGGTATGCTCTTCTTCCTGAAGATCCGCCGGCACCCGGGTCTGCCTTTCCCGGTCTCCTATCTTTTTCTTCCAGCTGGCGGAGTGAATCCAGCCTCTTTTTTTCCAGGAAATAATCTATTCCGCCCGGGTACCTGGTAATCCTGTGCCCGCTGAACTCATAAACATTATCAGCCAGGCCTGACAGGAATTGCCTGTCATGCGATACCACGATAAGGGTTCCCGAAAAACCTTTCAGGGCCTTTTTCAGTATATCCTGAGACCTCATATCCAGATGATTTGTAGGCTCATCCAGGACCAGGACATTATGGGGCTCAAGAAGCAGCTTGATAAGCGCCAGCCGGGATCTTTCCCCCCCGGACAATACCTTTACCTTTTTATCCATATCATCTTCCCGGAATAAAAAAGCCCCCAGAAGTGACCTTATCCGCGATACATTCTCACCCGGGGCAGTCCTTTCAATAGTCTGCAGTACCCCCAGGCTCTCGTCAAGAAGTTCATCCTGGTTCTGGGCAAAGTAGCCTATGCTGACATTGTGGCCTTTTTTCAACTCTCCTTCGTGATCAAGTTCTCCCACCAGTATCCTGGACAGGGTAGTCTTTCCCTCGCCATTTTTGCCCACAAATGCTATCCTCTGCCCCCGGCTGATCATAATGCTGACATCGTCCAGCACCATGTTTCCCCCAAAGCTTTTACTAATGCCGGATGCATCAAACACCACTTCACCGGAACGCGGAGCCGGGGCAAACCGGATGCTTATTGTTGAAGTATCTTCTTCCTCTATCTCTATTTTATCCATCCTGTCCAGCATCTTGATGCGGGATTGAACCTGGGAAGCTTTGGTGTTCTTATACCTGAAGCGCTCTATGAATCTCTCAGTGGCGGCGATCTGCCTCTGCTGATTCTTATATGCCGCCAGCTGCTGGGCTTTGAGTTCCTGGCGTTTTATCCTGTACTTTGAATAAGGAGCATTGTAATCATAGACCTTTCCCAGCGATACTTCTATGGTCCTGTCGGTCACCCTGTCCAAGAATACCCTGTCGTGGGATATAATCATCAGAGAACCCCTGTATTCTGCCAGGAAACCTTCCAGCCACTGGATAGACTCAATATCGAGATGGTTGGTCGGCTCATCAAGAAGCAGTATATCCGGATATTTAAGCAGTATTTTTGCCAGCTCCACCCGCATGCGCCAGCCTCCGGAGAATTCAGCTGTGGGCCTGATAAAGTCCATGGGCCTGAAACCAAGTCCGGTCAGGGTCTTTTCAATACGCTCATCCATCTTTGCAGAGTCAAGCACATCCAGCTGTGAATAGATCCTGGAGGATCTGCCCAGGATCTCTATATACTCCGGGGAACCATAATCGGTCCTACTTTCTATTTCTCCTTTGAATTTTCTTAATTGGCCCTGCAGTTCCAGTATATGGTCAAATGCAGACCTTACCTCATTAAAAAGGGTCTTTTTATCGGAATGCTTCATCTGCTGGGGAAGATAACCGGCAGTAAGGTCCGGCGGCCTTTCTATCCTTCCCGCATCAGGGTCCTGTTGGCCTATGATCAGCCTTAAGAGAGTGGTCTTTCCTGCACCATTATTTCCGACCAGCCCTATACGGTCCCTCCTATTTATCTGGAAAGATATATCCTTGAATATGGGCCTGGAACCAAAACCCAGGCATATATTATTTAATGCTATCATAAGTATCCATCATTTATGACATAAACTATAAAATCCTATATAACTAAGCCGGCAATGTCAATTTAATGATGCCCTGATCCTGGACAGCTTGAAATATTACCATATGTCTGGTAGGGTAAAAACAGATTTTAAAATGATAGACAACTTTTTTAGTTGTCTATTTTTGTGCGCATTAGCATATTGAAAAGTATTTGGAGTTGATAAAAATTGAGCGGTATAGCAGGTATTATTGGAAAAACAGGCAAAGACAGCAAAAAAGAAATAAATATGATGCTGGATAGGATATCCCACAGGGGCGGGAACAGGGAATTACTGGTTATGCCGGAAGGCATGGCCGGGATAAACACCAATTTTGATTTCCAGTCCAAAGCGAACGGGCACACTATCCTTATGGATGGAAGGATTTTTAATCTGGATGACCTGCTGAAGAAAAAAAACATCAGTGCAGGCGGCGGAAGTCCCTCAGATACGGAAAAGATAAGCATGCTCATAAAAGCGGAGGGCAGGGATGTCTTTAAGGACCTCAAGGGCTCTTTTGCCCTGGCGGTATCCGATGAGTTGGGCAATACTTACCTGGCCCGGGATATGCTGGGCAGGAAACCGCTTTATTATTCAAATAAGGACGGTCAGCTGATATTCGCTTCAGAAGTAAAATCAATAACGGGGCTCACCAGCGATATAATGGAATTCCCGCCGGGATCCTATATGGAAAACCAGTCAGCGCCCAATGTCATCAAGACAGTGGATACCGATAATTACCCCATAATAGATGATGAGGACCGGGAAGTCCTGGAGGAAAGACTGGCAGGGCATCTCCTGGAATCAATGGATGCCAGGATATCGAACAGAAAACTGGACCTGGGAGTATGGCTGAGCGGAGGCCTTGATTCTTCGGTGGTGGCAGCCCTTTTGAAGGAATTTTCCGAAAATATCCATACATACTCGGTAGGCTATGAAGGTTCACCTGACATGGTAGCCGCAAAAAGGGTAGCAGAATACCTGGGTACAGCCCATACCGAATATGAGCTGGATGTGGATGAATTATTTGAGAGTATTCCCAGCGCTATATATCACCTGGAGTCTTTCGATGCTCCCCTGGTAAGGAGTACCCTGGGCAATATGATAGTATCCAGGATCTCAGCAGCTTCGGATATGGTTTTTTCTGGAGAAGGAGGAGACGAGCTTTTTGCAGGATATAATTATTTCCTGGATATTGATTCCCCGGATGTGATACAGGAGGAACTGGTAAATGCCATAAACGCACTGCACAATACCGCCCTTCAAAGAGTGGACAGGACAGCCAATGCATTTAGCGTAAATGTCAGATTACCTCTTCTGGATGAAAATCTCCTAAATTATGTCCTGAGGATCCCTCCCGGCGACAAGGTCAGGAAAGATAAGAATACAGGCAAATATATATTAAGAAAGATCGCTGCCAGGTATCTTCCTGCTGATATTGCATGGAGAGATAAGGACAAATTCTGGGAAGGCTCAGGCATAGAGGACACCCTGGAGAAAAAAATTGACCATATAATATCCGATAAGGAATTTACAGAAAGTGCCTCACCCGGGGGAAATATTTTAAGGAACAAGGAAGAAGCTTACTACTACCGGGTCTTCAGGGAACATTTTCCCGATGTGGACATAAATAATTTCCTGTCCTTTACCCAGGATTTTGGCTGATCAAAGTAACTTCTATATAAGTCTGAGAAAACAGCAAAAGACTCTGTTTACCCAGGATATACTTCATCAATGAAGTCTTTAATCATTCCCTTTATTTTACCCCTCACCGTACGGGTCTTTACCAGCTTTTCTTCATAGGTCCCTTCAAATATAGCCGGGTCCTCTATATCCCAGTGATATCTTACAGGCACTCCCGGGAAGATGGGGCATTTCTGGGCTTTTGACTCATCACATACGGTTATGATATAGCCATAAAACCTTTTTTCGCTGAAGAAAGTATAGACACTGTCGATCTTATTGCCTGATATATCAATGCCGTCTTCTTTCATTACCTCCACTGCAAGCGGGTTCAGGCTGCCCGGCTCGAAGCCGGCGCTTTCGGCCTCGAATGACCCTTTTCCAATTTCATTCAGGTAAGCTTCCGCCATCTGGCTGCGCGCAGAATTATGCACGCATAAAAAAAGTACCCTTATCTTGTTCATATCATTTCCATCTGCCGATAATGATCATATAATTCTAGGCCTATTTTGTCTGTAAGTCAGCATTAAAAAAAAAATTTAATAAAAATTTAATTTCCTGTTTGATAGAAAACTGCAGCGATTTTTATGTATGATAAAATACTGATAGAATATCCTGGATAATTATAGGAAGGGGAGTGGCATTGTGCATAAAAAAGCTGTATTTCTGGACAGGGACGGCACTATAAATGAGGATGTAGGATACCTTTACAGGAAAGAAGACCTCATTTTTATACCCGGCGCCATAGATGCTATGAAGATACTACAGGAAAGTTTTCTGCTATTTATAGTCACAAATCAGCAGGGCATAAGCCAGGGGATATTCTCGGAAGAGGAATTTCTGGATTTTAATAAAATATTCCTGGAAATACTTGAAAAAAATGGGATAAGGATAGCAGAAGTCTTTTATTGCCCCCATACAAAAGAAGAAAACTGCAGATGCAGGAAACCGAAGACTTTTTTTATAGAAAAAGCAGTGGAAAAATATTGCCTGGATATTAAGGATTCATATATGATCGGGGACCATTCGAGCGATATCGAGACAGGGACCGGTATGGACATAAAGACTATATACCTTCTCAGCGGGCATGG
>CAYZJW010000095.1:0-6006 GCA_964478985.1 uncultured Actinomycetota bacterium | reverse complement strand
GCTGCTTGCAGATGATATACCCGGAAGAAATGCTCTTTTCCGGCATAAGGTATTTTGAGGTTATATCCCCGCAGGCTCCCATATCCTCCCGTATGGCCGATCTTAGAAGGTCTATGATCTCGTATTTTTCTATCCTGTTTACCATGCTAATCCGCTTTTCTGTAACTTACCCTGCCGTCTTTTAGTATTATATGCTTTTTCCATTTTTTGTCATCACGTTCGGGGAAATCAGACCTCATATGGGTGCCCCGGCTTTCCTCCCTGATGGAAGCCGCCTTTATAATAAGGTCTGCAACTGTAAGCATATTGGCAAATTCCAGCACATCTTTATCGAAGCAGTCATAAAGACCCTGATTGCCCATATGGAAATCTACGAATTCCCGCGCTTCCCCCAGTCCATGGCTGTCCCTCAGTATCCCTACTTCGCGGGACATGAGGCTCCTGAGACTGGATATAAGGGTGCCGGTATCAACACCTTTGCCGGAACCTGACCCCCTGTCTGTGTTTCCCCCGCCTTTCTTTACCAGCCTGTCTATGGCAGAAAGCACAGATCTATTATCCTTGCCTGAAGGGTTTTTTAGTCTTTTATCGATATCCTGGTGAATGCGCCATCCGTACACCAGGCCCTCCATCAGTGAATTGCTGGCCAGCCGGTTGGCTCCATGGGCGCCGGTGGCAGCCGTCTCGCCGCAGGAATAAAGTCCCTGGATATTGGTCCTGCCGCTGTAATCGGTCCTTATGCCGCCGTTAAGATAATGCTCGGCCGGCGACACTTTTATAAGGTCCTTTGACAGGTCCAGCCCGTTCTCCTTCAGCTTGGCTATTATATTGGGAAACCTTATCTTCAGGTGGCTCCTGGAGATATGGGTGGCATCAAGATAGACAAAGCTGCATTTACTCTTGTCCATAGTCCTTATCATCTCTTTTACCACCACATCCCTGGGAGCAAGTTCTTCCTGATGATGTCTTCCCAGCATGAACCGGTTTCCCCTGCAGTCCCTCAGATATGCCCCTTCACCCCGGAGCGCCTCGCTTATAAGAAAAAGCTTACCGTCACCGGTCTTGAATACGGTGGGGTGGAACTGGACAAATTCTATGTCCATGATCTCGGCTCCAGCTCTCCGGGCCATGGCTATGCCGTCACCGGTGGAAATTGATGGGTTGGTGGACAGTTCAAAAAGCTGTCCTATGCCTCCGGTAGCGACCAGCACATTGGAAGAAGGGTGTATCTCGATGGTCTTTTTAACCGGGTCCAGCCCCATGACTCCCAGGCATTTTCCGCCTGAAGTGATCACATCCAGGGCAAAATAATCAGGGTTAAAGTCTATATGCCGCTGTCCTCCGGCAAAGGCTACCAGCTTCTTCTCTATTTCTTCCCCGGTGGCATCTCCTCCGGCATGGAGCACCCGGGCATGGCTGTGGCCGCCTTCAGTGGTAAGACTGACCTCTCCCTCGGCAATATCGAATCTGGTACCGATCTCCACCAGCTTTTCTATCATGGCAGGCGCATTCTTTACCAGTATCTCCACTGCCTTTTTGTCAGAAAGGCCCTGGCCGGCAATAATGGTATCTTCATAATGATTCTTCCACCAGTCAGGCTTTTTTATGGCGGCGGCAATACCTCCCTGGGCATACCAGGTTGTGGATGTGGAGGGAGAACTCTTTGTCAGCACCTTTACATCATATTCCGAAAGCCATATGGCAGTGGACAATCCGGCTATGCCGCTGCCTATGATCACGCAGTCGCAATAGGGGTGTACCCTGGCCGTAAGAGTAGGGTCTACTAAATATCTGGGTCTCATGATCATCTCTTGTCTATAAGCTATTTCAGGGCTATCATCCTGTCTATAGCGGATTTTGCCTTTCTGGCGATGTCCTCCGGTACTATCACCTCGGTCTCTTCCCTTTCCAGGGACCACAGGACCTTTTCCAGGGTTATAAGCTTCATATTGGGACATATGGCCCTGTCCATGGCCGGTATGAATACTTTTCCCGGATTTTCTTTCTTGAGCCTGTGGATTATACCGGTCTCCGTACCTATTATAAAGGTCTTCTTTGGCGATTCCTTCACATATCTCAGCATGCCTCCGGTGGACTCCACCCTGTCTGCCACCTCTATGACGTCGGGGGTGTTTTCCGGATGGACCACTACCTCTGCATCCAGATGCTTTCTTTTCAGCTCTATTATATTCCTGGCATTTATCCTGACATGGGTGGGACAGTAACCGTTCCAGAGTATCATCTTCCTTCCTGTCTTTGACTGGACATAGCTGCCCAGGTATTTGTCAGGTATAAAGATTATATCCTCATCAGGAGGTACCGACTCTACCACCTTTACCGCATTAGAAGAGGTGCAGCATATATCGCTTAACGCCTTTACTTCAGCGGTAGAGTTCACATAGCATATTACCACAGCCCCGGGGTGTCCGGCCTTCAGCTTTTTTAAATCTGCCGCAGTTATCATATCTGCCATGGGGCAGCCTGAATCCTTGTCGGGTAGAAGCACTTTTTTGCCGGGATTCAGGATCTTTGCCGTCTCGGCCATAAAGTGCACCCCGCAGAAGACTATTATAGAGCTTTCTGTCCTGCTGGCCTCTATGCTCAGCTGCAGGGAATCACCCACAAAGTCAGCAATGTCCTGCACCTGGCCTATCTGGTAGTTGTGTGCCAGTATGACAGCATCTTTTTCTGTTTTCAGTTTTTTTATTTTAGCGGCGATATCATTATCAGTCATATAGCTCCCTGGATCCATAGTCATATCTTGATCTAAAAAAATAAGACTCTTAAACCATTATAATTAATTATTGGTATTAAGATAAGTCTTTCTTCTTCATCCTTTTAAAACTGGATTATATGATAATAACCCTATTAAGAGAAATCATTTGAATTGTATTTTTATCTGTTTTAGTGATATCATTTCAGTCTTAAATACCGTTTTTCAAGAATTAATATATGAGACTTATAATAAGCGAAAAAGAGATAGCAGCCAAAAGGATAGCCAAAATACTTTCAGGCAACGGCGTTTCTGAAGAAAAGTCATTTGGCGTACCCATACACAGGTTCAGCTTAAACGGTGTGGATTATTCTGTGATAGGACTTAAGGGACATATACTTAAGGTAGACTACCCCAAAGAATATTCGAACTGGTTCAAGGTCGATCCCATCGACCTGATAGATGCCGGGATAGAAAAAATGCCCATACAGAAAAGGATTATCCAGGCCCTTAAAAAGATAGCTTCCCAGGCTGATGAAGTGATCATAGCCACCGACTATGACAGGGAAGGCGAGCTTATAGGATATGACGCCCTGCAGATAGCCCAGGACAAGAACAGCCAGCTGGTCTCAAAAAGGGCAAAGTTTTCCGCTATCACTCCCAGGGACATAGAACAGGCCTTCTCCAAACTGGGGCGCATAGACCTGGACCTGGCTTTTGCCGGAAGGGCGCGTCAGGACATTGACCTGGTATGGGGCGCGGTGCTCACCAGGTTCATATCCCTGGCCACATACCAGGTGAAGGATAAATTCCTTTCCGTGGGAAGAGTTCAGACCCCCACTCTGGCGCTTATGGTGGAGCGTGAGCTGGAGATAAAGAAGTTCAAGCCTGAACCTTACTGGGTGATAAAGGTAAGGCTTTCCACCGATCCCGGGGAAGAATTCGAGGCTGTCCACAGGAAAAAGAAGTTTATCAAAAAGGATGAGGCCCAGGCCGCATTTGCCAGGCTGGGGGATCACGGAGAAGTAATAGAGTCAAAGGAATCGGTAAAACAGATAACGCCCCCCACCCCCTTAAACACGACCAATCTCATAATGAGCGCCAGTTCCCTTGGATTTAGCGCTCCCAAGACCATAAATGTAGCCGAGAGCCTGTATATGAACGGATATATCAGCTATCCCAGGACAGACAATACCGTCTATCCTTCATCCATTGATATAAGGGAGATCGCTGCTGAACTGGGAAAAGTAAATGAGTTCAGGGAAATGTCCGGCGAGGTGCTGGGCCAGGAAAAGATAAAGCCGTCACGGGGAAGAAAAAGGACAACAGACCATCCGCCCATCTATCCCACTACGGCAGTCCCCAGGTCAAAGCTGTCAGCGGATGAATGGAAGCTCTATGAGCTTATTGCCAGGAGGTTTGGGGCCACGCTTCTGCCTGCGGCAAAGATGAAAAGCATTTCTGCAAAGATCGATATAAACGGGGAGGTATTTACAGCCACCGGATCTACCATAATAGAACCCAGCTGGACCCGGCATTATCCCTATTACAAGCATAAAGATGTCTTTGTACCCGAACTGGAGAAGGGACAGGACCTGAAGGTCATAGACAGGAGTCTTGAAGACAAAGAGACCAAGCCTCCCGCCCGGTACAGCCAGGGAAAGCTGGTCCAGGTGATGGAAGAGCTGGGGCTGGGCACCAAAGCTACCCGGCACAGCATAATACAGACGCTCATGGCCCGGGGCTATGTAAAGGGAAATCCGATGACGCCTTCAGAGAAGGCCATAGCCCTTATAAAGATGCTGCAGAAACACGCAGAAAAGATATCCACGCCTGATATGACTTCTGAACTGGAGATGTATATGGACGGCATCGCCAGCGGGGATGAATCCAAAGATGAAGTAGTTGATAAATCACGGTCCATGCTGAAAGATGTCATGGAGAGGCTAAAACAGGAGAAGGAAGAGATCTCAAGGGAGATAAAAAAAGGCATAAAAGAAGACCTGGTTGTGGGAAAATGTCCCAGAGAAGGCTGTGAAGGCGAGCTCATAGTGAGGGTAGCCAGGGCTTCAAAAAAGAGGTTTGTGGGATGCAATGCTTATCCTGAATGCAAGACGACCTTCTCGCTGCCCCAGAAAGGTCTTCTCCTTACTACGAAGGATGAATGCAAGCACTGCCAGTATCCAATGGTCAGGATAATAAATAAGGGAAGAAGGCCCTGGGACCTCTGCATCAATCCTGACTGTCCCGGAAAAGATGAAAAATATAAAAATTACAAAAATAAAGGCCAGGGTAAGCCAGCTGATACAGAAAGCTAGCTTCGAGCTCCCGCCTGATATAATTGAGGCGCTGCAGGAGTACCGGAAAAAGGAAAGCGGGGATAGGGCCGGCATGGTGCTGGACCTTATTATCCAGAACTACAATACTGCCCGCAAAGAGAGCCTACCCCTGTGCCAGGACTGCGGCAATACCTATATAGACCTGAAGGTGGGCCCCGGTATCTGCATCGAGGACAGCGGACGTCTTTACAGCCATATTGATGCTGCAGTGGCAAAGGCCTATGGTAAAAACTATCTGAGGATGTCTACGGTAGGGGACCCCCTTTATGACAGGATAAACAGGGGCGACAATACTCCGGCCATAGTCTCTGCCTCATTTGCGGAGGAGCCGGGACTTCAGATAACGGTGCTGCTAAAGGGCGGAGGCAGCGAGAACTGCTCTTATCTCTGCATGGAAAATCCCACTGCCGGCCCGGACAGGATAATGGAACTGGTCCTGGACCTGGTCAGGGAAAATGTCACCAAAGCCTGCCCCCCGGTAATAATAGGCATAGGCATTGGAGGCACCGCTTCCGAAGTGGCAAAGATGGCCAGGACTGCTGCTTTCAGGGAACTGGGCAGGGTAAACCCGGATAAAAGATATGCGGAGCTGGAAAAGAATATACTGTCTGCAGTAAACAGCACCGGCATAGGCCCCCAGGGCCTGGGCGGGGATACTACTGCCATAGGCTGCAATATAGAGTATGCCCCCTGCCATATAGCTACACTGCCGGTTTCGGTATTCCTGCAGTGCCATTCCCTGAGGCGGGCATCTGCGGCTATAACCGGGTAGCCGGCAATTATCCTTAAAAATATGGATATGCCGCTGCTTGCAGCTTCTGCAGCCACATATCTTTTTGGAGCCTGGATAACAGCGCTTCGATGGCAGATCCGCCATTGGCGTGATCAGAATATTATTTATAAGAGGCTGCCGGGGGCAGCAAAAAGGAAAGGGTTTTTATGGGTATAAAAAGA
>CAYZJW010000094.1:0-6152 GCA_964478985.1 uncultured Actinomycetota bacterium | reverse complement strand
TGGAAAAAATACTGCTATTATCAGGGGGCGCCTTCTCTTCAAAAAGAAAGTTAAAACGAGGGTGAACTTCAGTCCATGATGGGATACGGTTTTGGAATGCCGCATGCAGTGATGCTGGAGGATGGAAGCATAATGGCAGCCTACTGGTGCACAGAAGGGAGTATAACTCATATAAGATGGTGTAATTTTGAATACAGGTAAAGGAATAGCAGTTATGAATATAAAAAGATTGATGATGGATTCTATAAGACACAGGACAGTAAACAGGATACCCACCATGTACAGGGCTGACCCGCCGGTCAATGAAAGACTGATGCGCCACTTCGGGCTTACTGATATAGAGAAAAACTGGGAACTGCTTCTGGCAAAGATAGGTGCAGATAATTTCTCCGACGGAGAGACTCTGGGGGCCTTTACTTCCTATCTTCCCAAATATACCGGACCCAGGCCTGATGCAGTCTATGAGATCAATCATTTTTTTATATGGGGCATTAAACCGGTAGAGATCGATATTGCCGGCACCACCGACATAGTTTTCCACAAGGATCCTCCACTGGCTGAGAAGAGCCGGATAAGCGATCTGAAGGTATATCCTTTCCCCCGTATTGAATGGTTTGATTTTGATAATTACAAAGTAATAACCGATGCCATTTTCAAGGAACCCGAAGAACAGGAGGAAATAGCTGCATCGGAAATAAGAAGGTCTGAAAGGTTATTCCTCAATACGTACTGCATAAACAGCATTTTTATGACCTCGCTTTTTATGAGGGGTATTGACAATATGATGATAGACCTGGTCCATAACCAGAAATATGCAGAGATGCTTATCGCCAGGATAGGAGAGTTCATGCTTGAATTTGCATCCAGGAATTTGGACTCCATAGGGGAAGAGATAGACCTTTACGGGATCTGGGACGACTTTGCCACCCAGGATGACCTCATGATCTCCCGTGAACTGTGGCAAAAGTTTTATAAACCCTGGCACAGCAGGATAATAGAAGCCGCAAAGGCAAAGGGTCTCCTGGTCTCATATCATATATGCGGCAATTGCTCAAAGGTCATACCGGACCTTATTGAGATGGGAGTAGACATCCTGGATCCGGTGCAGGTATCAGCCAGGGATATGGAGATATCCGGCCTTAAGAAAAGATTCGGGAAAGATATATGCTTTCACGGGGGTGTTGATGCCCAGAAGATGCTGACCGGCGGCACGCCTGAAGAGATCCGCCGGGAAGTAAGCAGGATAAGATCCGTATTCGGAAATGAAGGAGGCATCATACTGGGCCCCTCGCATTATATTACTGCAGATACCCCGGTAGAGAATATACTGGCCATATATGAAGGGAGCTGATATCAGAGTTTGACAACTTCAACATACTGGCAGAATATATCTGGATACACCGATCACCAGATTGTGGGTATAAGATACGGGAAAATGTACCCCAGAAAGATGATATAATAAATAATATAAGCAAAATGTTTAAAAGCTAGTTCATATGGATAATGATAATAAGGGTATAAGGGAAATACTGAAGACCGGTAAAAATATCAATATCCTGGATGACAGAACCGGGGTATATGAGAGTATTGCCGGGTTAATGGCAGATACCATAAAAAAAAATAATGAATACGGCAGGACCACCTCATTTATCCTGCCGGTAGGACCCCGGGGCCAATACAGGAGATTTGCCGCTTTGTGCAATTCCCGGCGCATATCATGCAGAAACCTGGTGACTGTAAATATGGATGAGTTCCTGGATGATGATGATCATTATATATGTATGTCCAATCCCGTCAGCTTCAGAGGATTCATGAAGGAAAACCTTTTTGACCTTCTTGACAGTGACCTGGCAGTCAAACCGGAAAACATATATTTTCCTGACCCGGAAAATCCCCGGGAGACGGGAAAGCTGATACAAGAGCTGGGAGGTGCCGATATATGCTTTTCGGGGGTGGGTATAAATGGCCATATTGCTTTCAATGAACCTGTAGAAGATATGCCTATTGGAGATTTTATGGGTCTTGAGACCAGGGTGCTTGGTGTGTCAAGGGATACCATGATTATAACCAGTCTTAAATACAATGGTTTTGTGGACCTTATACCCCGAAGATGCATTACTATCGGTATGAAAGAAATAGCGGCTTCCAAAAAGATAAATATATACCTGGAACACCCACACCAGGCTGCGGCGCTCCATAAAATATTATACAGCAAGCCTTCTGCCAGATTTCCCGTTACCCTTATAACCAGGATGGAAAAATCAGGATTATTCGTGACCCGGGAAGTCATATCAGGGGTCTCAAATGCAGATAGATTGAGATCATAGATTGCTTAAGTCTATCTCTTTACATCTGTTTTGTAAAAGAAGAAAGGTGAACACATGAGGAATATGAGCAAGGTTTCCAGCGGCTGGTGGGATTATACCACCCTGGATGAAGAAATACTGAAAGATGCAGCCAGGCTGTCTATCGATGATATTAAAAGACTTGAAAGACCCGGGTTTGCTATAAAATTCTATGATACCCTTGAATCCTTCTATACTGCAGAAGCTCTGGAATATATAAAGTGCTGGAAACAGTCTACGCCGGACAACCCTGCCGGTATCTGCGGACCCATTGGACCTACGGAACAGCTGCCCCTGGTAGCCAGGATAGTGAACGAACTTGATATAGATATAAGAAACGGACACTTCTGGGGTATGGACGAATGGTACATGGATAGGAAGGAAGTCCCACCATCAGATCCTCTCAGCTTCGCCAGGGCAGACATGGAGCTGTGCTTTGACAGGATAAGAAAAGAGCTGGTCATGCCTGCTGAGAATATCCATTTCCTCAGGGCAGATAATATTGAAGACTATTCGGCATCATATGATGATATAAGATGCCTTATCATGCAGGGAGGCCAGGGAGATGTAAAGCATTGGGCATTTAATGATCCGGTAAGGAGGGAAGGCGAATATAGCGATGCTCCGCCTTCTCCGGACCAATACAGGAAACTGGGTGCCAGGATAGTAGAACTCCACCCCATGACCATAATCCAGAATGCCAGGACTTCCGGAGGGGGCGTGGTTTCCAATATTCCTCTTCAGGCCATAACTGTCGGTCCGGTAGAGACCTGGAAATCCCAGAAAGTGTCAATATGGCATGCAGGAAATCATGACAATCCCTTCGGGATGAGGCTTACTTCATATATGATATCCAGGAAGATAGCCGATTCAGCCGTACCCATGTCGCTGCTGGCAGAACATGAGGATGTACAGTTTAATTTCTATAAGCCGGCAATCGGTTCATGTGATGTGGAGATGCATTAAAAGATACATTTACTTTAGATGAAAGGCAGCGAGATGGATTTCTTGAGTATCACAGAAAAGGATGTGCTGGCAAATAATGACATCAGGATAATGCCGGTAGACACCGCAGAGGATATGTACAATGAGATGGTGAGGCTTTCTGTAAATAAGATAAAAGAAAACAACAGCCTGGGAAAAAGGACCTCTTTAATTCTCCCCGTGGGTCCCACAGGGCAATACAGGAGGCTGGCAAGGGTCATAAATATGTAGAAGATAGACTGCAGCGCCCTGGTGACCATTAACATGGATGAGTATGCCTGGGATACGGGGAAAGCCTTTATAACGAGCTTGTGGAATTCTGCCGGATGATGAATATCAGGCTGATTTTGCCATAAAAAGAAAAATCTATCTCCAGATATTTCTCAGATAGCAGCAATTTCACAGCTTAAACAGGGTAAGGTGAAAAGCAAGAAATCCATTGCTGGTAAAAAAGAAACGCATTTTGCAATAAACCCTTTCTTTATATACCACTTTGCTGTTTGCGAGATACCTGTCTCCAGGTCGACCTTAGGATGATATCCAAGTATGGTCTTTGCCTTTTCAATACT
Source organism: uncultured Actinomycetota bacterium (assembly GCA_964478985.1). Taxonomy (GTDB): domain Bacteria; phylum Actinomycetota; class Humimicrobiia; order Humimicrobiales; family Humimicrobiaceae; genus M55B120. Next base: position 2,254 of record CAYZJW010000094.1, on the reverse strand, counting down.
GAATGCACGGTTATTCTTAAAAAAGGCAATCCTTCTCTTGTATATTGGGGGTTCCTTTTTTATTTTTAACTTCCTGTAGGAATATTCAACCAATTTTGCCATCTCCTCAGCAGGCCTGTAAGGCAGATGGATGTTTGGCTCGCTGACCCCTAATTCTTTGGCTACCATTGCTGCAAGCTTCTTCAAAGTAACATATCCTTCATCGCCAATAATAAATACATGGCCATTCGCTTCTTCCTTTTGTGCTGCCAGCATAAATCCATCTATCAGGTTATCAATAAAAACTGTGTGAAGATGTACTTTGCCCTGGCCAAAAAAGACAAACCTTTTCTTTGATATCATTTTAAAAAGCTTAAGCATCCTTAAATCACCCGGACCATATATTGCGCACGGCCTTATAACAGTTGCCGGTATAGATCTTTCTTCTGATTGTTTTAAAACTTCACGTTCAGCAGCATATTTTGATGCCTGGTATGCATCTCCCGGGCATGCAGGGGTGGTTTCGTCTGCAGGCGGGTTGGACACCGAAGAGACAACCCCGATCGTGCTGCAGTGTATGAATTTTTTTACCTTGTGTTTTTCGCAGGCCTCAAGCTTATGTTTGACTGATCTGTAATTGACATCATAAAAATCTTCCTCGGAAAGATTTGCTTCCCTGAATGCTGCTGCAATATTAAATACATAGTCAGCACCTTTGGTTGCCTCAAAGATGACATCCCTGTCTTTAATGTCGCCGCGTACTATATTTACGCCAAGTTTTTCAAGTTTTTCTGTATTGCTTACAGGCCTTGCAAGAGCTGTAACATCATGGCCGTCTTTTACAAGCCTCTTTACAAGATGTCCGCCGGTAAAGCCGGTTCCGCCTGTGACAAAAGCCTTCATAGCTTCCTTTCATCTATGTTAATTTATAAAGTCGGATATACCATAATATACTATATGTCTTAAAGCAATATAAATTAAAAAAACATATAGTTTTTATTGCTGCTTCCTGGTGATGCAGCATCCCAGATTATTAATGGGACCAAGATAAGGCTTGCAGTTTGTCGTAATACAGCAAAAGCATTTGCATGTTTCTGTTATTTTTATTTTAATATAACTTTTAAAATTATAATATATTTTCAAAGTGATAAATAATTTTACTAATATTTAGAATAGAGGAGACCAGGTTTCTAAAAGAAAGGGATCAGATAATGCAAAAAAACGGTAAAAAATATGAACTTATACAAAATACCCTTGATAAGGACAAAAAATCCAAGATCTCAGCTTACTCGGATTTGATCGTGGGCAAAAAGGGTTTTCTGGCATTGCTAAAATATGAGATCATAACGACACTATTTGCCAGCTGGCCTGGAGCTGCCGGCATCTTTTTGAGAGGTATATTTTACCGCCTGATATTTAAAAAAATGGGCAGGGGCGTCATGATCGCAAAGCATGTCACGCTAAGGCACCCTTATAAGATATCACTGGGCAATAATGTAGTAATAGATGAAAATGTTATGCTTGATGCCAAGGGTATTGACAATAAAGGAATTGAAATTGGCGATGGTGTGTTTCTGGGACGCAATACCATAATCTCCTGCAAGAATGGCAATGTTATACTGCACCCGAAGGTAAATATTGGTTTTAATTCATACATAGCTTCTTTAAACAATGTTGAAGTAGGGGAAAACACCCTTTTCGCGGCATATGCCTACGTCATCGGCGGAGGTCACATGTCTGATGAGATCTATGTGCCGTTGAGAGACCAGGATACGCATGGGATGGGCATAAAAATAGGAAGGGACAGCTGGCTAGGAGCCAAAAGCATTATAATGGATGGATGCAATGTCGGTGATTACTGTATTATAGGTGCTGGCGCAATCGTCACCAAAGACATAGTGGATTATTCAATTGCTGTCGGTACTCCCGCAAGAGTCGTAAAGGACAGAAGGAATTCATAGTTTATATTATTTTAACTAATAAAGCCGATTATGAGTTGAGATGTATCCGCACTCCTGCAGGGCGGCCGTATCCCTTCCAATAGCTGCATATTGACGGGAGACGATCCCTTAAAGGCCCAGAGAGTCAAAGTATTTACCTGGGCGGTCAAATGGCTGGGAAAATTCAAGGCTGGCAATGCTGCCTGTTCTAATACTATCCTGACACTGGCTGTGCAAAACAAAATATTCTTACAGGAGCCTGCATATAACCCATTTTGGCAATATATGATTATTCTATATAATAATACCATGGAGAAGAAAGGAATATGCGGTAT
>CAYZJW010000093.1:0-6164 GCA_964478985.1 uncultured Actinomycetota bacterium | reverse complement strand
AAGACCAGTTCAGGGGAATACCCCACAAATATAAAAAGATAATAGCTGCATATCCTTATGCAAAAAGAGACCATAGCATACCGCTTTTCACTTTTGGATTCCTTGACTAGGGGAAGATCATTTCTTGTAAAGCGGTGAGATGCGGCGCAGGTCCGATATTATACCGGGAAGCACATCCAGGAAATAATCTACTTCATCCTGGGTATTTTCAAATCCAAGGGTTATCCTCAGGGAGCCGTGAGCTTCTTCCGGGGAAAGCCCCATGGCTGTCAGGACATGGGAGGGCTTCATGGAAGACGATGAGCAGGCAGATCCGCTGGAGACAGCTATGCCGGCTGCATCCAGCCTGAGTACCATGGCTTCCCCTTCGATATATGAAAAAGAGATATTGCAGTTTCCCGGAAGCCTTTTTTCCGGATGGCCGTTAAACCTTACTTCATCGATATTTTCCAGGATATAGTCCTTTATCCTGTCTCTTAACCCCGATAATCTCCTTTTCTTGGCCTCCAGGTCTTTCTGTCCCATGGCCGCCGCTTTTGCCAGGCCGGCTATGCCGGGGATGTTCTCGGTAGAAGACCGCATCCCGTGCTCGTGGCCGCCGCCCACAAGCTGGGGCATGACTTTTGTCCCCTTCCTTATATAGAGTGCGCCCACTCCCTTGGGACCGTAGAACTTATGGCCGGAAAGCGAAAGGAGATCCGCATTGAGCTGGTCCGCCCTGGTATCTATACTGCAGAATGACTGCACCGCATCTGTGTGGAACACAATGCCTCTTTCTCTCAGGAATCGGCCGATCTCGCCAACAGGCTGTATAGTCCCTACTATATTATTGGCATGCATTACGGAGACCAGTATGGTTTTATCAGTGACTGCCTTTCTAATATCATCAGGATCTAACATGCCCAGACTGTCTACACCCACTCCGGTGATGCTGAAACCTTTTCTGGCCAGTTTCTTTGCCGCCATATATACTGCCGGGTGTTCGACATCCGATATGATTATATGGCTGCCTTTTTTGCTGCATGCTTCGGCGGCCCCTATTATGGCCAGGTTGTCGCTTTCAGTGCCTCCGCTGGTAAAGACTATCTCCCTGGAGCTGGCTCCCAGGGCATCTGCCACTATCTGGCGCGACTGTTCCAGTATAGCGGAAGCCTCCCTTCCCGGTCCATGCGGTTCTGATGCATTGCCGTAACAGGCGGTAAAGCACCTGTTGATCTCTTCAACTGCTTCGGGTAGGACAGGGGTAGTAGCGCTGTGGTCAAAATATATATATTTATCCATTAATATCAAATTAGTAGTGTTTAGTAAACAGGATAGAAACTATCACTGTTGGAGGGGGCTGTCAATAGGAAATAGTTCAGACTCAGCCTGAAACGGTGTCCTTTCTCTCATAAACTGTTTCCCCATAAGAGTTTCGCTGATAAAAAATAAAATATAGAATAAATTATGACTTTAAAATATAATTATTCAAATAATTTCAACATATGAGGATTTTGAATTTTTTTATAGAATATCTATATGGAAAAGCAGTATATAAAAAATGAAAACCCCAGCCAGGCAGAGAAATGGGCCAGGATAATATCATTTGTATTTGACGGTTCATTTATCTCTGTTCCCATATTCATAATCATCTGCATGGTAATCGTAGATGATATATTTATGGCTCTTTCCTGGGCGCTGTTATGCCTGCTGTTCGGGATGGTTATACCTTTCCTGTATATCTTCTTTCTTTACAGGAAAAATAAAATATACGACATCCATATCCCGGAAAAAAGCAACAGGATGAAACCGCTGTTATTTGCCCTTTTCAGCTATGGGGCCGGGCTGGCTGTGCTCTATATACTAGAAGCTCCCATATTTCTCAAGGTGATCTTCATATTGACCATAGCATCTACTGCCATACTTACGGCAATAACCTATTACTGGAAGATAAGCCTGCATGCCAGCTGGATAACATTTGTAGTGATAACCTTCAATGTCCTGCTGGGTCCATGGATGCTCCTGCTCCTGCCTCTTATCCCTATCATAGGCTGGGCCCGGGTCAAGGTCAGGAGACATACCGCTCCCCAGGTAGTCATGGGGGCAGGCATCTCATCTATAGTGTGTTTTGTGGGCTACCACCTGTATGGATTCATAAATCTTTTACGCTGGTGATCACTTAAGCGCCAGCTCATATATATCAAGCACGTCACTTTTATCCAGTTTCTTGAACTGGCCGATGGTTCCGCCGCCTGTGCATTTCCCTGCCATCTCCTCCAGCCTGTCTCCGCCTATACCGATATCTGCCAGCCTTACAGGAAGACCGACCTCCCTGTAATAGGCTTCCATGCGGTCTATGCCTTCCAGGACAGTACTTTCCTTATCCTTTGAACCTGTTCCGACATCCCATACCGTTTCAGCAAAACGGGCAAATTTATCCATGTTTTCCCGGTATACATATTTCATCCAGGCAGGAAATATGATAGAAAGCCCGTCTCCATGGGGTATGTCATATATGGCTGAAAGCTCATGCTCTATCAGATGCGATGCCCAGTCGCCTGTCTTTCCGGTGGCCAGGAGATTGTTATGGGCAATGCTGCCGGACCACATTATCTCAGCCCTGGCATCATAATCCTTAAGGTCCTGAAGCACCAGCCTGGTATTATTTATGACAGTTTTCATAGTTGCTTCCGCCAGGCGGTCTACCAGGTCTGTATTTGGCACCTGTGAAAAATATCTTTCATAGATATGGGCCATTATATCCGATATGCCGGTCACAGTCTGCCGTCTGGACAGGGTAAATGTCAGCTCCGGGTTCATTATAGAGAATTTTGCATACAGGGGTTCCCCTCCCGAGGCCCTTTTAAGCCAGCCCTCTTCCTTTGTTATGACCATATCCGGGCTAACCTCGCTGCCTGCAGCAGGTATGGTAAGCACTACCCCCAGGGGGACGGCAGTCTCCATAGCAGGCTTATTGCCGGAAAAGAAATCCCATACATCACCTTTATAGGGAGCCCCGGCAGCGATAGCCTTGGCAGAGTCGACTACGCTGCCCCCGCCCACTGCCAGGATAAAATCAATTTTTTTCTTCCTGCATATATCTATACCTTCCCTGACCAGGCTTAACCTGGGGTTTGGCTGGACGCCGCCCAGCTCCGCTATCTCAATATCTTCCCTGGTGAGGGAATCAATGACCTTCTGGTAAAGTCCGGTCTTTTTTATACTTCCTCCTCCATAATGCAATAGGACCCTTTTCCCGTACTTCTTTGTCTGCCTGCCCGTTTCTTCTTCGGCAGCCCTTCCAAATATTATCCTGACGGGACTGTAAAAAGTAAAATTTTTCATATTGGCCTCCCCGGTTGTGCAAAACTATTGTTATATATTATATCAGACTGGCAGATGTTTTCATGCCGCAAAACGGGCCATAAGCCGGTGCATCCCATAAGCTATGAATAGTCCCAGTGCCGTGAATACAAGGGCAAGAAGTGACGGGATCATAAGGTGCCTGGAAAAGAGCCTGTCAGCCTTCTGGGAGAGGCCCGGGATCAAAAGCATCATGGTAAGGCTTACAAAAAAGAAGGTCAGTATCACCGAAATGCCGGAGAAATAATAGTAGAAACTTCCCAGCCAGGCAGGCTGGATAAGAGTAATGACTATGAATGCAGCCAGGATCAGGCAGAAGGCCAGAAACTGGATGGGCCTGGCAAATATCCTTGTCTTTTCAGATTTTTTGTAATACTGGAAATTAAAGACCGGGTAAAGAACAGATATAATGGCTGCGCCGCAGAGGGTGCCGCTGGAAAACCTTACAATATTATTAGTCTCATACAGCCCCAGGTAAGAAGCCAGGCCGTCTATCATGGTGGACAGAAAAAATACTGCCAGTATGACCATTATATAGAGGGGAGGCAGCTCGCTCTGCTTTTTCCTGAACATTAAAAAAAGGATGACGGCAGCCACCACGAAACCAGTATATATGCCGGCACAGCGCGAGCATATGGGTGTCACCGTATACCCGAAGACCAGGCTCCTTGCTTCCAGCTGGTGGCATACTGAAAAACCAACTATTTCCATCAATCTATCAAACAATTACCGATTTCCCTTCCATACCAAATGCACTCACAGCCGGAAGCTGTCAGTTTATAGTATTCTATCAGCTATTCAGGTCAATTTTCCAATAAAAAGTTTAAAATTATTAAAAATAATAGTCTTATACAAACAATACTGATAGAATTGGCAATAAGATTTTATGACCATTGATAATGATCCTGACCTGTTATGATATATGATTTCCACACCCATACTTTCCTGTCAGACGGGGCCAGCAGCCCCATCGAGCTCATAAGGTTTGCCTATGCCTACGGCTATGGCTGCATAGGCATCTCTGACCATATCAGCTATTCCAACCTGGAAAAGATAATAGGGCCCATAAAGGCCGATTGTGAACTGGCAGAGAAATACTGGGATATAAAGGCGGTACCGGGTGCAGAGCTTACCAATGTACCGGCTGGAAGCATAGACGGTATGGCAAAGAAAGCAAAGGAGTGCGGCGCAGCCTATGTGATAGTGCACGGCGAGACCATAGTGGAGGAAGTCGAGAAAGGCACCAATATGGCTGCAGTCAGTTCAAAATATGTAGACCTGCTGGCGCATCCGGGACTGCTGAAGCCTGAAGAGGCAGAGCTGGCTGCAGAAAACGGCATATTTCTGGAGATAACTTCCAGGGCAGGCCACAGCCTCTGCAATGGAAGGGTGGTCAGTGCGGGAAGAAAAGCCGGTGCCCGGTTTCTTGTAAACAGCGACTCTCACAGCCACAATGACCTGTACCGGGGAGAATTCCAGAGGCAGGTAGCCCTGGGGAGCGGTTTAAGCCAGATGGAATATGAAGAAATAATAAAGGTAAACCAGAAAAAGTTCCTGGAAAAAATTGGATACAGCTAGATTCTGTCTTATAATGGAAGTACTTATTAGTTTTTTTGCTGATCAATACAATGATAAACAGTTCATGGAGGTAATAAATGAACGACAAGGCTGAAGAGGTAAAGGCTGAAGTAGTGGGTTCTGAAGAAAGACCCGGACCAATGGCTATAGTAGCGCTTATATGCGGCATACTGAGTGTTCTCTGCCACTGCGTTCCCATTGCGGGATCTTTTATAGGTTTCGTGCTCAGTGTGGCAGCAATAGTTCTGGGCATAATCGAGATCAAGAAGATAGGCAGAGGCGAAAGCAGCGTCAAAGGAAAAGGAATGTCTATCGCCGGCATTATACTGGGAGCAGTGGGAATAGTGTTCGGTATCATATGGGCTATAATAATAGCAGTTGGAGCCTTTGCCGGAGCTTTCGGGGAATGGTTCAATTATTACTATTGATAGCAATATAGCTTGAATAGATTCCTGGAAATACTATCTTTTTTAGGAGGCGGGCTTTGCCACCAGAGGATAGACAGGACATTTACTATTGGAAACCTTAATATGCCTGTGTGCTCAAGGTGCACAGGCATATATTTAGGGATATTGCTGTCACTTCTTGCGCTTGTCCTCATCGAAAGAAAGATAAAGGGCGAGTTTCCATCCCTTAAGATGGTGCTTGTATCCGTTGGCGTATTCCTTTTAATGGGTGCCGATGTGGTGCTCTCCGCCCTGGGGCTAATACAGTCCAATAATGTGATCAGGATGATAACCGGTTTTATGACAGGCTGGTTTATGGTATTCCTGCTGCTGCCCCTGGCCGCCAGTTCCATGTTCAAAAGATCTGTCAGGAAGCATTACCTGGATGACTGGAAAAAGTTCCTTACATGGCTTGCAGCAGGCGCAGCCGGGGCAATGCTTTTTTTATTCACCTACCGGTATGCCATCATATTCTGGGCAGTCCTTGCCATACTGGGGCTCATTGCATTTGTGACCCTGATACTTTTCATACTTTTCTTTTCCCTTAACCGCAGGCTGCTGGGTTCCATAGACTCCCGGGGGAGATTCCTGGCCGCTATTGCAGCCGGAGCATTATCTTCCATAGCCCTTCTAACACTCTTCTCCTATCTCAGGAGATTCCTTGTCTGAGAAGCTGCACAAATTTTCTTAATTGGAGTATACTCCAGAAAATTACTTTAATTATTGGAGTATAGTCTAAGAATAATCTGATAGATTTTGAAGTAAATAATATTATTTTTGAAATTGGCGGAAAAAATA
>CAYZJW010000092.1:2853-6226 GCA_964478985.1 uncultured Actinomycetota bacterium | reverse complement strand
CCCTATATTCTTGATCCTTCTCCTCTTAGCGATAAAATGCATCAGGAACCCTATGATTATAAGGGGAAAGGCAAGAATATCTATTTTAAAAGATACGATCTGGGCAGTTATGGTGGTCCCGATATTCGCCCCCATGACTATCCCGATAGCCTGCCTGAGAGTAATGAGTCCAGCATTTACAAAACCTACTGTCATCACAGATGTAGCGCTGCTGCTCTGGATAAGCATGGTAGTGAATAAGCCGACAAGTACTGTAGACCAGGATTTTTTTGCTACGATATTTATAACAGACTTTAGCTTATTGGAGGTGACCTTCTGGAGGCTGCTGCTCAATCTATTGATCCCGAATATAAAAAGTGCAAGCCCGCCCAGAACCTCTAAGACTAACTTATAATACATATAGGTCTATTGAAAAATGAAATTAAATAAACTGTGATGATTATAAAGGAATAGAAAAAAATTATAAACACTAAACAATAGTTATAAGGAAAAGAAATGGTCATTTGATCCCGGCAAGGTTTCATAAGGCAGCTGATGCCTGTGATCCTGATCCAGAAATTTTTTAACAGCTTTTGACATCTGTGCTTTCAGGAGCGTCAAAAACAATAAAATATTATGATCTATCCACTACCCCTGCTATGCCTTCCCGGGGGTCCATATCCCCGAATATGATCCGGGAAAGAGCCGTAAACAGGGGAAGGTCTTCCATAATGCCGGGATGGTTTTCTTCCAGCCATATCCTGCCCAGTTTCAATGTGTGATAGCCCTCTGCCAGCTCTCCGCTGTCCAGCATGGTGCGGTAGACTTCATGGGGAGGAGTGCCCCTGCCGATAAGATAACCGAACTTCCTGTTCCTGCCTGACTGGGAAGTGACATACAGGTCGCCTATTCCGGCATTGTCAAATACAGTCTTCTTATTGCCCCCCGCCGCCTCTATTATGGCTGACATCTCCAGCACGCTCTGGCTGAAGATAAGGGAGCTTAGATTATGGTAATGCCCTGCCATCCCGGGTCCGTAAAGACCGTCTACTAAGCCCATACCGGTCGCATATATATTCTTAAAATCTGCAGAAAGCTCTACCCCGGTTATATCCCTGGTATTTATTATCCGGTAGTTTTTGGTCATAAAAGTCCTGGATGCAGTTATCATCTTATCCGTCCTGGAACCATAGACGCTTACTGTAGGGATATCCCGGCAAAGCTCAAGAGCCTTTACCGGTCCTCCGATGGATGTCCACCAGAAATCTCCATCTTTGAACCTTTCCCTTATCAGTTTTCTGGCCGCAGCCGTGGTCCTCCTTATTTTCCCCCCGTCATCTACAAAACCCTTGGTCAGGGTAAATATGTATTTATTCTTATCAGACAGGTCGAGAAGCTTCTTGAACACTGGAAGAAATCCCTCGCTTGATATTCCCATAAAAACCATATCACAGTCCCGGACTGCTTCTTCCAGCTGGCCGGAAGAAAATAATTTGACTGTATCCGGAAGCTTTTTATTGAGTTTTGGATGAGGGATACCTTTCCTGCAGGCATCGATTATTTCATCATCCAGCCATGTCCCCCACAGGCGGACATTATGGCCGTTTTCGGAGAGGGGAAAAGTTATGGCGCTTCCCATATACCCGGCGCCCAGCACGCAGATATCATGCATAAAAGACCTTTCAGTTATATTATTCACAGCTATATACTAATCAGATAGCAGGTAATACGCAATGATTTGATAAAAGCAATCATATCAGCATATGGATCAATTCCTGCAGGCTCGCTTTAAATATCTGCTTTGTAGCATAACTGAAGCCTTATAGAATTGATGTGTAAAAACTATATTACCTGTTAATAAGGACCAGGGTTACCACCCTTCTTCCGCCTGAATCCACAATACCGATCCCCATCTGGCCGAAGTGGGGATCAAGCAGGTTCGCCCTGTGGGTGCCGCTTCCCATCCACATGTTCATTATGGTCTCCGGGCTGCCCCATGAGGGAGGACTGGCCTGTCCCAGGTTCTCGGCACAGCAGGCATACATTATCCCGTTTTCCTGGAGGATGGCACTGATACCCTTTCCCTCAGGAGTGTGGTGGGAGAAGTAGCCCCGGCTAAGCATATCCTGGCTTCTGGACCTGGCAATATTGTTTAGAGCAGCATTGGGCAAAAGGGTCTGCAGTCCCCGGCTTGACCTTATATGGTTTATCATATTGATGAAGCTTGCCTCTATGGACAGGGAAGCCGGGGAAGATGTTTCTTCGGCAGGAGGTGAAGAGCTTTCCTGTGTGCTTTTATCTTCTGCTTTTACCTGCTCCATTGTCTTTTGCTTTATCTCAAGGCTGGCAGATTCAATGGAATCCGAGATCTGGGAGCCTATGCCATAAAGAAAATGGTCTTCCGCTGGTGACAGAACTGATATTGTACCGCTGTTTGAAAGACCGGGACGGTATTGCCTTTCCAAATTTTCTCCAGGAGTGTAAAGGCTTTTTCCCGTGAAAACAGTATTAAGCAGCTCGGGATTATCAGATACATAGGGCATGCCGCAGGCTATATAGGCAATAAGAAATATAGCACAAAGACAAAAGCCCAAAATTAATCTTGATGTCCTGGCCGGAGATTTTTCCTGTCTTTTATGTATCATAAATATTCATCCTGATACCTGCTGCAGGCGTATTCTGTAATAATATTATGTTTATATATAATTATTATTAGTTTATATAATATTTTATTATATAATTTTTGATGATTTTAACAGATAACTGGAAAAATAAAAAGATGGGACCAGGACCTGGCTGCCAGAGGAAATTTTGCCACATTAGATGAAGAGGGAAATATAAAAAAGAGGCCGGCAGCGAAATTGCCGGCAGGACTTCCGGAAGCATTGCCCGGATATCTCAGGGCGACCACGGGAGAACTTTGCGGAAGGCAGCTTAAAGATATTGTTAAAACCCTGTGTATAAAATGTATATTGACAAATAAAAGAAATAAGACTATCATAAAAAACGTTTTAGATAAATCATTTTATAATTATTGCGTTTTAAGGAAGGAATAATATGATAGTCAAGAACCTCAACTGGAAGATAGGGGGGCCCGCGGGTTATGGCATCATGTCTGCAGGACTGATTTTTTCCAGGACTTTTTCCAGGAGCGGGTATAATGTGATCGACGGCAATGAGTATCCTTCATTGATACAGGGCGGACATAATACCTATACAGTAAGGGCAAGTTCTGAAGAGATCTTCTCCCTTTCCCGCGAGCTGAACATAATGGCAGCCCTGGATTCACATTCTATAACCATACATAATGATGAGATAACACCGGGCGGGTGCCTTATATATGATGCCGCTAATATAGATATGGAAAAGGGGGTAGAGAAGAGAAAGAACATAA
>CAYZJW010000092.1:0-2753 GCA_964478985.1 uncultured Actinomycetota bacterium | reverse complement strand
TTCAGCCTGCAAAAGGTAAAAAACGGCCGCAGCCTGCTCCTTACCGGAAATGATGCAGTTTTTTTGGGAGGAGTAAGATCAGGCTGCAAATTCTATGTTGCTTATCCTATGACGCCGGCATCTTCCATACTGCATTCATTTGCATCAGTGGAAAATGACCGCAATATCATTGTAAAACATGCTGAAAGCGAACTGGCAGTGGTAAATATGGCAATAGGGGCTTCATATGCCGGAGCCAGGTCCATGCTGGCCACCTCCGGAGGCGGTTTTGCGCTTATGAATGAAGGACTCAGCGCTGCCGCCATGACTGAGACTCCCCTGGTGATGGTCCTGAGCCAGAGGCCTGCTCCGGCGACCGGTCTTCCTACCTGGACCGAACAGGGGGACCTGCTGTTTGCGGTCCACGCGGCCCATGGAGAGTTTTTGAGGGTGGTAATGGCGCCTGGCGACCCGGAAGAAGCATTTTATATGACAGGGGAAGCATTTAACCTGGCAGAAAAGTACCAGATACCGGTAATAATCATGATGGATAAATACCTTTCAGAAAGTCATTTTACCTATAAGGATCTGGACCAGTCCAAGATCGGGGCAGACAGGGGTAAGCTGATATGTGACGATAAAGGTCTTCCCAAAGACTACAAAAGATATAAATTCACAGAAGACGGCATATCCCCAAGAGCAGTCCCCGGTTTGGAAAACGGTCTCTACATAGCAAATACGGACGAGCATGATGAATATGGTTTTTCGGACGACTCGGCCCTGAACCGGAAGAATATGATGGAAAAAAGGTTCAACAAAATAAACGAACTGGTAAAGGAGATCCCTGAGCCGGAAAGATACGGACCGGAGAATGCAAAGGTAAACATATGGAGCTGGGGGTCATGCAAGGGGCCCATACTGGAAGCTATGAACATGCTCAATGGAAATAAAAATATGATAAATCTTACCCACTTTAAATACCTGTATCCTTTCAGGTCTGATTACTTTGAAAAACATTTTGACAGTGAGAATGAGAATATCGTTATAGAGAACAATAAGACAGCTCAGTTCGGAAAACTGATAAAGATGTTTACCGGAAAAAGCATCAAGACCGAATTTTTAAAATACAGCGGCAGGCAGTTCCTGCCGGATGAAATAGCTTCATCAATCGAAAAAATTGTATCCTGAGATGATATTGGAGATATTATGAAAGATAAAAAGAATAAGAGATATGACCTGGAGCCCGGTGATTTTAATACCGGCACCAGACCTACATGGTGTCTGGGCTGCGGAAATTTCGGAATATGGAATGCGGTCAAGAAAGCTTTTACAGGACTTAAACTCAAACCGCATGAAATACTTATAGTGTATGGCATAGGATGTTCAGGAAACGGGACCAATTTTATACGGACCAATGCCTTCCATGCGCTTCACGGCAGGGCACTGCCCGTGGCCACAGGGGCAAAGCTTGCCAATCACCGGCTGAAAGTTCTCACCATGGTAGGCGACGGCGATGGTGTGGGTATTGGGGGCAATCATTTTATGCACAGCTGCAGGAGGAATATCGATATAACCTGCATACTGCATGACAACCGGGTCTACGGCCTGACCACCGGCCAGACATCTCCCACTAGCGATGAAGGGTTCCAGACAAAATCTACGCCCCATGGAGTACTGGAAGAACCGGTCAATCCCGTGATGCTGGCTCTTGCCAGCGGGGCGACATTCGTAGCCAGGGGGTTTTCCGGGGATGTAAAACAGCTTACCGGTATGGTGCAGGCAGCTATAAGACATAAGGGTTTTTCATTCATTGACGTACTGCAGCCCTGTGTCACTTTCAACCGCCAGAATACCTATGATTCCTACAGGGATATGATCTACCGGCTGGAGGATGAAAAAAAGTATGACAGAAAGGACCTGACGGCAGCTTTTGAAAAAGCTGCAGAGCATAAGAAAACCCCTACCGGCATATTCTATGATGTAGATAGAGATACTTATGAATACGGATTGAAGCAGATAGAAAAGAAACCGCTTTTTGAACATGTGATAAGAAATATTGATATAAAAGACATCATGAACAGGTTTATCTAGGAGTGTGATTATATTATGAAGGTAATCATTGACAGCGAACGATGCACCGGTGAAGGAGTCTGTGAGGAGACCTGCCCTGGGGTATTCAGGGTGGATGATGATACTGCAGTTATTATAAAGGAAGAATTTGATGAATATGATGAAGAATGTATAGCCGAAGCTGCCGAGAACTGCCCCAGCCAGGCTATAATAATAGAAGTTTGATGGAAGGAGAGAAGGAAGGCTAGATCTACATCCGATCACAGCTTGAATGAGGGAAGCGGCGTAATCCTCAACACCAGGATAAACCCATAAAAGACAGGCAATATGTATAAGTACAAAGCTGCAAATAAAAATATCGAGATATCAAATCCGGATAAGGTACTGTTCCCGGATATAGGTTTTACAAAATCAGACCTGGTGGAATACTATACCGGTATCTCTGCCTGCATGCTAAGGCACCTCAAACAGAGGCCGGTAAATATGAAAAGGGCGCCTGACGGCACAAAAGGAGGATCCTTCTATCAGCAGAGTGCCGGTAATTATTTTCCTTCCTGGGTAGAAACGGTGGAAGTGGCCAAGAGTGATGGAAGCCTTATAACCCATGTGGTATGTGATGACAAAAAAACCCTGGCAGTCATGGCAAACCTTGCCTGCATCACTATACATATCTGGCTGAGCAGGACCAGCAGCATGGAAAATCC
>CAYZJW010000091.1:0-6349 GCA_964478985.1 uncultured Actinomycetota bacterium | reverse complement strand
GAGAAAGCTATAAAAAATATAACCGGGGATTTCACTGTCATACCTTATATCGGGGAAAACCGGATCTCATTTAATGACGGAGATCTTAAACTTACTATGGATACCACCCCGGATATAATAGAGCTTACAGAAAACCGTAAGCGCAGGGGTACCCTGGAAGACACGCTGAAGGGTATAGTGGTGGGAAATAACCTGGACCATATAAATACGGTATCGGCATACTGTCTTCCGGACGACGTGCCTCCTGCAGCCGCAGATGTCATATGCTACAGGAATCTTTTTACTTATTCCAGAAAACCGGTCACAACCTGGATATATTCTTCCAGGTCTGCAGACTATATCATCGAGATGGCAAAAGTGGTATATGGAGGAAAAGAAGGACTTCAGAAAAATAAACCCATATCATATTTTTCCGAATCCATAAGCCCCCTTAAGTTCGCCCCCCATACCCTGGAGATAATGAAGAAATTTGCCGGGAACGGACTGCCTATCTTTCTGGGGCCTATGGTCACTGCCGGGGGATCGGGTCCTGTGACCCTGGCCGGAGCCATCTCCCTGCAGAATGCAGAGGTCCTTATGGGTGTGACTATTATATACCTGTTGGATCCGCAGCTGCCGGTAGCCCATGCCGGCCTGTCCCATGTCCTTGATATGAGGACGGGACTCTGCTCATATGGTTCTCCCGAACAGGTCCTTCTTTCTGCAGGCATAACCCAGCTGGCCAGAAGGTACGGAATGGCATGCGGATGCAATGTCCACATATCCGACTCCAACTGCTGCGATTTCCAGAGAGGTTATGAAGCAGCAGCAGGAGCTTCTTTTGCCCTTGCTGCCGGAGCCGAGATGCTGTCCATATATGGATATGGTCCTGTGGGAGTTGTAGGATCGGGTGTCGGTCTCAGCCTGGAACAGATGCTTATAGATAATGAGGGACTGTCGTATCTTTCCCGGATAAGGAAGGGATTTGAAGTAAACCGGAATACCCTGGCACTGGATATTATTAAAGAAACAGGCATAGGAGGGACTTTTCTTTCCCACAAACACACCTTTGATAATTTCAGGGATGAACACTGGCAATGGGACCTTTTCTTAAGACAGAACTATCCCGGATGGAACCGGGACGGGTCACAGGATATCCTGGCAAGGGCCAAAAGAAAACTGGATAAAATGCTGGAAAAGGATTTCCCTCCCCGGCCGGTCATCGATGACGAAATGGTGAAAGAACTGAAGAAAATCGAGGACGAGGCGGTAAGGGTTTTGCAGGAAGGGAAGGGGAGATGATAAGGATAATAGCATTCTTTGATCTTAAAAAGTCAAAAGACCCGCAGGATTTTTTAGACTGGGTAAAAACCAGACAGACACCTGTATTTGCAAAGATGATACCTGAGATCAGGGATTTCAGGGTGTTTCTTACCATTGATAAAGACGGTGATACCGGCCTGCCCAGGATGGTCCAGATATTCGATTATGAGGGGACGCCGGATGACTGGCGGCAGACATTGGAGGAGATGCGAAAGACAGATGACAGGAAGATGTCAAAAATAGTAAAAGAATGGCTTGAATACTGTATTGATGAGTCAACCAGGATAATCTACCTGGATGATCTTAATTGATTACAAGATTAACACGATAGGAAAGGAGATCAGATATGAGCAGCTTTGAATACGAACCCTCAAAGTGGCTTCCCTTCAGGGACAAAGAAGCAATAGACAGGGTGCGGATGATAAAGAGGCAGGATATCACCAGACACAGCAATCCCGACCTCAATATACAGGTGGTGCCTGATGACCAGGTGGAGTTTATCTGGAACATGGATCTATTGTGCAGGATAAAGACGGCATCCGATGAAGGAAGCAGACTGGTGCTTATACTTCCCAATCCCGCCCATACCTATATGAAAGTAGCCATGCTCATCAACAGGCTCAGGGTGGACTGCAGCAGGATGCATATATTCATAATGGATGAATATGCCGACCAGGACGGAAATATCGCCCCTGAGAGCTATCCCCAGGGGTTTATGAGGGCCACCAAAGAGTATTTCTATTATAAGATCGACCCGGATCTCAGGCCTCCGGAAGAACAAATAGTAGGTCCCACCAATGATAATGTGTCTGACTACGGCAGGATGATAGCTGATATGGGGGGAGCCGATGCCTGCTACAGCGGCCCCGGATGGACAGGCCACCTGGCATTTATCGAGCCGGATGCCCCCGAGTTCGATGCCGACCTGGAGGAGTGGAAGAAAATGGGCCCCAGGGTGGTGACCCTGTCGCCCTTTACCATCGCCCAGAATTCCCTTCACGGGAGTTTCGGATACAGCGGGGACCTGGCTATGGTGCCTCCCAAAGCTTTTACCATAGGACCTGCCGAGGTGATAGGGGCAAAATACAGGATGGACATGCACGCCCTTACCACTATGGGTACCAGGGTCACCTGGCAGAGGATGGCTTCCCGGCTGTGCCTGCATGGACCGGTGACCCCAAAGCTGCCCACATCCCTGCACCAGCTGTTAAAGTCAGATGTCTATATATCAGAGACAGTAGCCCAGGATATAGAGCCTGACTGGACTTTTGGATATTAAAAGAAATGATCATAAAGGAGACTAAGATGAAGAACAGGAAAGCAAGAATAGGATTTATGGTGGCTACCAGCCACAGCGGCCTTATTGATGAAGTGGGAAATCCGTTCCCGGTGATGGGTATGGCCGAAAGGGCCAGGAGGAAACTGGAAGGACTGGGAGTGGAGACCATACAGTTTACAGATAAAGGTCTTATAAGCGGAGATGTAAAAGGGGACCAGGTAGAGGACTATAATGCAGAAGAAGTAGTAGATACCAGGGAGAAGGCCTGGAAGGCAGTGGAGAAATACAGGGCTGCCGATATAGACTGCCTGGTCATATTTCCCCCTACATGGCTATGGACCCATTATTACACCCAGGCGCTGATGGACCTTAACCGGCCTATACTGGTCTGGGCCGGTGATGATATAAGGGGCGCCCAGGGCCTGGGACTGTGGGGCTTAAGGGGCACTCTTGATGCCATAGGAGGTTTCATACACAAAGGCGTATATGGAAAACCGGAAGATGATGATGCCGTTAAACAGGTCATTGATTTTATTGATGCCTGCAAGGTCAAAAATATCCTGCGCAGAAGCGTATACGGCCAGTTTGGCAGCCTGCCCATGGGTATGATACCCGGGCTTCTGGAGGATGTGGAATGGCTGAGGAAATTCGGGGTCCAGGCAGAGCACCTGGAATCACTGATACTTACTATAGAGGGTGCTAAGTTTTCCAAGAATGACCTTGAAAAGGCTTATGAAGATATCAAGTCCAGGGTAAAGACCATACAGCCCCTGGATAATGAGTTTATCGAGAAGAATATGCGCATTTATCTTGCCCATAAGAAAATGATAGGCGACTACGGATTGGACTTTGACGGGGTAAAATGCACCATGGAACTTTCAGATAACTACTGCTCTCCCTGTATTGCCCAGTCCATGCTTCTTTCCGAGGGATATGTCACCGGGTGCACCACCGAGCCCAAAGGATCGCTTATGATGTATATAATGAGGCTGCTTTCTGACGGCGCCATATTCCAGGGCGACATAGAACAGGTGGACAGGAAGGCAAAGATTGCCAGGATGGCCAGCTGCGGGTCTGCGCCCATAGGATTTGCCGAGAGCCTTGATGATTACAGTCTGGTAAAAGGACCGGAGCTGGAAGGCGAGGCCGGAGGGATATCCATCAATGCAGTGGGAAAACCGGGAAAACTGACATTCGGAAGGATAGCCAGGCTGGAAGATGAATATGTGATGCAGATAGCAACCGGTGAAGCATATAAGGAGAAAGACGGTGATAAGTACAGGGAAGCGCTGGGATTTTTAAGCCTACCTTATGCTGCTATAAAGCTGGATGGCGACCCCCAGAAATTCGTGGACAATCTCAGGAGCCAGTACATGCATATCTGTTATGACCAGCTGAAGGATAAGCTGCTTGAGGTATGCAAAGTGCTGGATATAAAGCCTATAACTTCATAGCAAAGATAAGAGAGACATATGGTATTTCTGATACTGGCCGTAAGTGTAAATATCCTGTTTACGCTGCTGTATAAGATATCTGAGAGAAAGAATTGCTACCCTATAGCCACCATTACTGCATTTTTTTCGGTAGCAACAGTGATTTCGGCGGCATACGTATTTTTTACAGGCAGGTTTGTATTTGACTGGAGGATACTTTTGATCGGCGCCGTGGGCGGCATTGCCACATACGGCGCCATACACGCATTCCTGGCCCTGCTGAAGCTGGGAAAATTCGGACTGTCTACAGTAATAGTAAATCTTTCGCTGTCTATACCTATACTGGTCTCCATAATCTTCTATGGCGAGAGGCCTGTCGTGACCACCTACATAGCTTTTGGCCTGACATTGATAACCTTTATCTTGATAGGGGGTAACAATAAAAAAGCGGACAGGATAAAACATTTCTGGCTATGGTTTTTACTGGTAATTATATCAATGCTACTTTCAGGCGTGGCCGATACAGCCCCCAAGATAATACAGGAATTGGGGCTGGGAGACCTGGCCATGAATTACCTGGTATTTAATTATTTTTTTGCACTGGTCCCAACTATTATACTGGGCATAACCAGAAAGCAGCTGCCCGGCAAGAAGGAATGGCTTATAGGTTCAGGCCTTGGCGCAACCGGTTTATTTAATATGTTTTTTTTAACGCTTGCCCTTAATACAGTACCGGGTACCCTGGCATACCCCATTAATATAACAGTAGTCAGCATAGCCATAATCCTGCTATCATACATCATATGGAAGGAAAGGCTGAACATAAGGCAGGCAGCCGGGGTTTGTACTGCTATTACGGCTACAATCCTGATAAGTTTAAGTATTTAAAGCTCTAAGGAGGTAAATGATGGATGAAAAAGTTGCAGTCATAACGGGTGCCGGGAGCGGAATGGGCAGGGAAGCGGCGGTCCTGTTTGCAGAAAACAGCTATAGGGTAGCCTGTACCGATGTAGATGAAAAAATGTTGGCGGAAACTCTTGGTTTTATCAAGTCAAGGGGAGGGAAAGCTGCTGGGATAAAAGCAGATCTTATCAGTGTTGAAGATATCAGAAGACTTGCTGCTGAAGTAAAAAAAATATTTGGAAGAGTAGATGTGCTTATAAATTCGGTGGGCTTTTTTCTAAAAGTTGCCGAGCTTGTGGATGCCGAAGAATCCGATATGGACCTCATAATCGATGGAAACCTGAAATCAGCCTACCGCTGCTGTAAATATATTTTACCTATTATGATGGAGCAGAAATCCGGTCTGATAATAAATATAGGTTCTCAGTCAGGTAAACTCCCCCAGCCTGGAGCCAGTATCTATGCAGCAGCCAAAGCGGGTCTTATAAATTTTACAAAGTCACTGGAACTCGAGGTGAAGAGATACGGCATAAAAGTAGTGGTGATCAATCCAGGCAGTACTGATTCGCCTTTTCATGATAAAAGAGAGAAGAAACTGGACAGGGAACTGCTGTTAAAATTCCTGAGACCGGCTGATATTGCAAAGACATGTCTGTTTATAGCCCAGCAGTCGGAAAACAGCCTGTTTAAAGAGATAGACCTGGTTCCATTATCAGAATCAATAGAAGTGACATTCAAATGATCATGGACAAACAGGAAAATAAGTATGACCTTTTTAACCTGAGGGGCAAGTCTGCCATTATTACCGGGGGAGGATCAGGTATCGGCATGCAGGCTGTAATGGCATTTGCCCGGGCCGGCTGCAGGATTACCATTGCTGATATAAGATCTCCAGAAAAGGTCTGTCTGCAGATAGAGAGAAAGTATGGGGTGGAAGCACTTCCGCTGGAGATGGATATCACCATCGAGGACAATGTTACTAAGATGATAAAAAGTACTTTGGAGAAGTTCGAAGATATAGATATACTGGTAAATAATGTAGGCGGGGCTATTATATCCGATACCCTCAGGACAACCCTGTCAGACTGGCATAGGATTATGGACCTGAATGTCACCAGCATGTTTCTCTGCTGCCGGGCAGCCGGCAGGCATATGATAGATAAAAAATACGGAAAGATCATAAATATCGCCTCTGTATACGGGCTCAGGGGAACCGATCCCAGAAATTACATCCCAGAGGAAAACATCTCTGCCGGAAACAGCCGTGAATCGCTCAGCTTTACATCCAGCAAGGCTGCCGTTATAAACCTGACCAGGGACCTGGCCGTCAACTGGGCGAGATACAATATCACTGTAAATTCCATATCTCCGGGAGCCTTCATAACCGGGACCACAAAAAAGATAATGGACGATCACTGCATAAAGAAGATAA
>CAYZJW010000090.1:0-6434 GCA_964478985.1 uncultured Actinomycetota bacterium | reverse complement strand
TATCCGAATCAGGAGGCATACTTTCCCACAGTTCCATACTGGCAAGGGAGTATAATATACCAGCGGTACTTTCGGTCAAGGATGCCTGCAGGCTGCCTGACAATACCCTGGTCACAGTAGACGGCTTTAAGGGGGAAGTCTATATACATGATAAGCCAAAAGCATGACGGGAGGAAAACATGGATTACCTTATAGCTGCCGCAGCCGCTCTTGCGGGGTACCTCATAGGATCGATTTCCTTTACCCGCATAATCACCAGTTTCAAAGCTCCGGGCAAGGAGGTAAAGGAGGATGAGGTCAAGGTAGAAGGAACAGACATGTCCTACAAAGTCACAGCGTTCGGCGCTACTGCAGCTTCCATGAAACACGGACCCAAAGTCGGTTGCAGCATAGGGATCGCTGATATGATAAAGGTTGCTGTTCCTGTCCTGGTATTCAGGCTGCTTTTTCCGGGAGAACCCTATATCTATATTTGCGCAGCTGCCGGTATGCTGGGCCATAACTGGCCTATATATTACAGGTTTAAAGGAGGAAGGGGCATTTCTGCATATTATGGAGGTATATTTGTCATAGACTGGCTGGGCGCCCTGGCTACTATGATAGCGGGGATGCTTTTTGGTTTTTTTGTCATAAGGGACTTCTTTGTGGCATATATGGCCGGCCTGTGGTTTATAATCCCCTGGGCCTGGTTTACCACCCACCGCTATGACTACCTGGCATATACAATTGCTGTAAATATCATGTACATGACAGCCATGATCCCGGACATAAAGCAGTATGTGAAGATAAGAAAACATACAAAGGTTACTACCAGGATGGTCCTGGAGACCAGCCCCATGGGCAGGGGCATGCTAAAGATATCAGAATGGTTCAGGTCCAGGTTCATAAGAAACAGAAGCTGAAAAAGAAAGGGCCGGGCATAGCAGCCCGGCCCTGTCAAAACATAGCTTTATGGTATCATAACCGTATCTATTACATGGATAACTCCGTTTGAGCACCATATATCGGTGACTATGACATTGGCTCCGTCAACCTTTACTCCGGCAGAGGTATCTATGGGAAGTACATTGCCCCCCACAGTCTCGGCACTGGTAAGGTTTACCACATCGGCTGCCATGACCTTGCCTGCTACCACATGATACAGAAGTATATCTGTAAGGGCACCAGAGGGATCCTGGAGCAGGGTCTCAACCGTGCCTGCAGGAAGCTTGGCAAAGGCAGCGTCTGTAGGCGCAAATACGGTAAACGGACCTGCACCGCTTAAGGTGTCTACCAGGCCTGCAGCCCCTACAGCTGCTACCAGGGTCTGGAATGTCCCAGCCTTTATGGCTGTGACCGGAATAGTATCCAGGTTAGCCGTAAAGGGAGTTACCCCGTAGCTCTTGGCCAGGAGTATAAACTCGGTGGAACGGGTAAACGCCCTTACCACATCATGCCTGGAGCTTCCGGAAGCCAGTGCTGCTGTCCAGGCAGCTGCGCCGTCAGCATCAGCTGGTCTTCCCAGTATTTTGTAGAGATACTCTACAAACATCTGGTCGGAGTATCCGGCCATCATATCCATTGATTCTTTGGAGAAAATCACTCCTTCTACTACCTCAGCTGCACCCCAGGCGCCGCTTTCCAGTCCTCCGGCGAAGTAATTTAGTCCGTCAACATCAGGATTTCTTCCCAGGAGCATATTATATGTCCTGGTTACAAATCCTGCCGCACCCATATCACCTGCCTGATATTTGGCCTCAGGCGGTATCATAACCGTATCTATGACATGAATGACCCCATTAGAGCACTCGATATCGGTTATTATTACATTGGCGCCGGCTACCTTTACCCCATCACTGGTGTCTATAGGCAGTATCCTTCCGCTTACAGCTGTGGCGCTGGATAGTCCAACCACATCGGCTGCCATTACCTTACCGGGCACTACGTGATAAAGAAGTATATCAGTAAGCGCTCCCTGAGGGTCTGCCAGCAGTGCATCTATGGTGCCTGCAGGCAGTTTGGCAAAAGCATCATCTGTGGGCGCAAATACGGTAAAGGGCCCCGGGCTGTTAAGTGTGTCTGCCAGTCCGGCTGCACCTACAGCTGCCACCAGGGTGGTAAACCTGCCGTCGGCTACGGCTGTCTCCACTATGGTGGAAAGATGGTCTTCTGCTGCCAGCATTGAAGGTGCTGCCAGAAGTACAGTCATGGCGGTTATGATCATTACCATAAGCAGCCATTTTAGTGTCTTTTTCATTTGTTCCTCTCCTTGTTATGTTGATCTGTTTTTGATAAATATATATATAAACTTAAATTGTTTTACTGCATCAACCGGAAACGTCTGATCAGGTTCAGGAGTTCTACCGGCGGATCACTTTTAAAAAAGAATGCGTCTGCGCTGGCATCAAGAGCATTTCTAATATTCTCATGATGTATATCCATACATATAAGTCTCAGCTGCGGGTAATCGTTTTTTATGACTCTTATGACATTTATAGTCCTGGAATTAAAAAGATCCCAGTCCAGGAGAATGACCCCGAAGTCCAATTTGCTTAATCTTTCAAAAAAACTGGTTGGTTCTTCAGAAACCAGTATTTCATCATTATGACCATTGAACTCTATCAATGTCCGGAGCGCCGATCCCAATGCCTTATTCTTTGCTGCAATCATGATCCTCAAGGTATACTTCCTTTTTAATAAAATACATCTAAATTATATATTCAGGACAGAAAGCAGGGCACATGCAAAAGGCTGGAATTATTGGTAGTCTTTTACCTGTAGGAATGGGTAGTATAAAGGATCAGTCAAGCAGGTTTTCCCTGACTGCGATAGCAGCTGCCTGGGCCCGGTTGGATACTCCCAGCTTGGACAGGATATTGCTTATATGGAATTTTATGGTATTGCCGCTTACAAAAAGCTGTCTGGCGATGGACTTGTTTGAATGGCCTTTGGCTATCATGATAAGGATATCCTTTTCTTTTTCGGTTAGAAGAGAGATCCCGCCGGAAGGAGACCGGATGTCCTGGGCCATTGATTCCATGGCTTCAGGGGAAAAGAAAGACTGGCCGTTATGAGTATCCCTTATATGCTGTGCCAGCTCCCGCGGCGAGATATTTTTAATGATATAGCTTTTGGCTCCCGCCTTTATGGCATTTTTTATCAATTTGCTGTCCACAAAGCTTGACAGCGCTATTATCTTGGTACCGGGATTATTTCTCATTATGTCATCTATGGCCGAGACCCCGTTCTGGACAGGCATCTCAATATCCATCAATACCACGTCGGGACATAATTCATTACAGAGTTCTACTGCTTCTTTGCCGTTTACAGCCTCACCCACCAGCCTGAGATCATCATTAAGTTTAAGCATAGTCTTAAGGCCATCCCTGGTTATTGCATGGTCATCAGCTATAAGGATGCTGATATTTTTAGAGTCTTCCATTTTATTCCCCGTCCTTATATTTGTATACTAGAGATACATTCGTACCCTCTCCTGGGCTGCTCTTGATATCCAAACTGGAATTTATAGAGCCTGCTCTCTGATCCATGATATAAAGGCCCAGCTTCCTCTTGGATATGTTTTTGGTATCAAAACCCTTTCCATTATCAGTTATGGTCAAAATGGTTTTTTGGGGCTTCTTTTCAAGTATGACACTGACCTTATCGGCCCCTGAATGCTTGACGGCATTGTTCAATGATTCCTGGGTTATCCGGTATATCACTTCTTTTGCTTCCCGGGACAGATCACGACTGCCTTCTATTTTAAGTTTGATATCTATATTTGAGCGAAGCTTCAGGGAGTTTACCAGCTGCTTTAGAAGGTCGTCTATATTTTCACCGGCAAAAGATTCGGGCCTTAATTCCATAAGCAGCCTTCTCATCTCGTTAAGGGCGTCATGTGTCAGGATCTTGAGTTTATTCATCTGCCTTTTTGCCTCTTCCTGGTCTTTTTCCCATAATTCCGGTATGAGTTCTGCTATAATACTTGCCGAGAAGATGGTCTGGCTCACTGAGTCATGCAGATCTCTTTCTATTCTTTTCCTCTCTATGCTTGCTACTTTTTCTTTTTGCCTGGCCAGTTCCCTGGTTATATTCGTCTGTTCATTGGATATCCTGCTCATCTCATCAAAGAGGTGGTTCAAGCTGTGGTAGGTGTCGCTGGCTATTATAAGCTTCCTGTTGCCGAGCTGTATGCCAGTGAATAGGAAGACCTCGTTTTGATGTCCGGTATCGAATAACATCTCCACATCCTGGACCACTGTCTCGCTTTCCATACGCTTAAGTAGGTCTATAGCTTTTCCCCGGTCATTGACGTCAACGATCTGGATAAAATCCTTGCCTGAATATTTTTTGGCATCAAGGTTTAAAGCATCATTTATGATGCCGGAGACAACTCCTTTCTTATTGCACAGGAATACAATATTTTTGGCATATTTCTTTGGTTTGGGCTGGTCAGTATCTATATCAGTCTCAGTCATATTTATCTCCTGAACCTGTGATAATCGAGACTGCATCACTTATACCCGAGGCAAAATAATCTGCTCCTATTTCTTTCCACAGTCCCTTATTGTTCTTAAAGACATATCCTCCCACCAATATCTTTACCTGGCTGCATTCCCTGGTAGACCTTACGGCATCTATTATCTTTTTCAGGCCATAAAGGTTAAAAGCCATAGTTGCAGAAAGACCTATTACCTTAGCTCCGCATTTTACAAGTGTATCCACAATTCCTTCTACAGGCGTGTTGGCACCAAGATAATAAGTATCCCATCCTTCCAGCTCTATGATGTCGGATACCATTCTTAGTCCTATCTCATGAAGCTCTCCCGAAGAACAGGCCCCCACAAAAGCATTTTCACTCTTGTCTGCCCTGAAGAGGTAATTGTAAAGCTGTGACATTATGAGCTGGGTCACTGAAGTGGCATAATGTTCCCGGGCAACAGTTATATCCCCTTTCTGCCACAGCCTTCCCAATTCAATCTGGACCGGTTCGAAGATATGGGTATATATATCCCTGATGCTGGTGCCATTCTCTACCAGACCTATTATGAAACTGCTTGCGGAAGACTTGTCCTGGTTCAGAAGATAGTCCAGATACTGCCTGCTTTCCCGGTACAGCCTGTCTTTTTTATTGATGAATGCGGGTACTGATCCTGCAGGATCTTTCATCACTGAAATACCGTCTTCAATATAGTCGGCTGCGAGTTCACTGATCTCGGCGGGCAAATTATCCCTGATGACATCTGATATGATATCCTGCAGCGCCAGGGCATCCTTTACAGGGATATCATGCTTCGCAAACAGGCTTTTTGCCCATTCGACATTATTGCAGTAAAGGGAATTGCTGGAAAATGTTATGCTCTCAGCAAGAAAAGAAAGATTGAATAATATACCATTATAGAATGATAGTTCCTGCTCGCGTTTCAAGGGGTTCTTTTTGGCATATGATTGCATTACCTGCCTGGCCAGGGCTTGCCGGTTATTCCTTATTGAATCTCCTACCCTTATGTTCAGTTCTTCCATATTTATCCTGCTGCCTGAATAAGATTTCCTGGAATAAAAATAATATCACCCTAACCTTTTCAGAGAACATATTAACAGGAAACATCCGGGGCCTGCTTATTGAAGATACTAAAAACATGATCTTCTTCATCATTTCCTAAAACGCCCTGGATACCTGCCCTTTTATAACCGGCATCAGTCTGAAAGAAAACCACAGATCAATTTTACCAAAAGAGAAGGCTAAAATAAAATTTAAATAATCCAGGTGTAAAAAAATACATGATCTATCCGAACTCAAAGCCCAGGATCTCCCTGCATTCTGTGAATTTATTTTTCAGATCTTCCAGGTAATCTCCCCCCAAATTGACCACAGCATAACGGTAGCTCTGCATGTCCTGCAGTTCACTGGAAAGCAGGGCTTTCTTTTTTCCGTAGACCTCTATCCTGGCATCAGGGAATATTTCCAGGACCCTGTTTATCTCTTTTTTCCCGGGGATCTTCCTGATCCTGCGGTCTTCAAAAGACCGGAGGACGAAGCTGGAGGCACATCTGTGTATCCCCCCGTCTTTCTCAAAACGCGGCTTTCTGCCCAGGGCCATGTCAACCTGTATCTTATAGCTATTAGTCCCGTGTACCTTTTCCATGAGGTCGGCAAACTGGCTGGCCATGCGGGGATTTACCTCTATTATCTTTATATCATCAGTAATCTGGTCATAAAAAAACTCTATATTAAACATCCCGTTATCGATGCCGGCAGCCGGGATGACCTTTTCCGTTATTTCCTTCATCCGGTTTCCTGCAACAGCGGGTATGCGGGAAGGGTGGTCGAATCTCATAAAGCTTATGGTGCCCGGATACATGACAGAGTCAGTTATACCCAAAAATGTTACTTCCTTATTATATACATAGCCCTCCAGGGTGACCTGTTTTCCCCGCATAAGTTCCTCTGCCAG
>CAYZJW010000089.1:0-6446 GCA_964478985.1 uncultured Actinomycetota bacterium | reverse complement strand
ATGCATACATTTTTTTCCAACAGGTCCCAGCCATATATGAAAGCGGGATACAAGATATTCGTGGCTGAGGTGGCATCCATATTAAACGAGATCCTCCTGACCCGGTACCTGCTGGACATCCTGGAAGATGAAAAGAAAAAACAGTATATACTCAATCACTACCTGGAGCAGTTCAGGGGTACAGTATACAGGCAGACCATGTTTGCAGAGTTCGAGAAGATAATACATGATCATGCGGAGAAGCAGGCCCCCCTTACGGTAGAGAGCCTGTCTGGCATTTATCATGACCTGAATGCAAAATATTATGGAAGCAATGTGGCTGTGGACAGCCTTATCGATCTTGAATGGGCCAGGATACCCCATTTCTACACTGCTTTCTATGTATATAAATATGCTCTGGGATTTTCTGCGGCTGCCGTGCTGTCTGAAGGTATAATCAAGAAAGAAAAAAATGCAGTTGACAGGTATCTGGATTTTTTATCCAGCGGAGGTTCGGATTATCCGTTGGAACTTCTTAAAAAAGCCGGTGTCGATATGAGTACTCCCGGACCGGTTGAAAGAGCCCTGGACATATTCGGCAGCCTGGTAGATGAGATGACTGCATCACTTGGCCTTTAATACTTTGCTGACTATACATTAAACTTAAACAGTATCACGTCCCCGTCCTGTACCTGGTATTGTTTTCCTTCCTGCCTGACCAGTCCCCTTTCCCTGGCCTGTTGTATTGATCCGGCATCCATAAGGGCTGGAAATGATATCACCTCGGCGCATATGAAGCCCCTCTCAAAATCAGTATGTATCTTTCCCCCGGCCTGGGGGGCCCGGGTCCCCTTCCTGACTGTCCATGCCCTGACCTCTGGAAGCTTTATGGTAAAGAAGCTTATAAGGTCCAGGAGGTCATATGAGACCCTGACAAGACGGTCTATGCCAGACTCTGACAGCCCCAGGTCATCCATAAAAACATCTCTTTCCCCCTCTTCCAGCTGCAGGAGCTCCTCCTCTATCCTGGCGCTTACCACCAGCATCCGGGCTCCATGGTCCCGGGCATACTCCCTTACTTTCATTACCTCTTCCAGGCCTTTTTCATCTTTTCCTATATCATCTTCGGAGATATTTGCAGCAAAGAGCACCGGTTTATCAGTAAGCAAAAAAAGGCTTTTTATTATTCTATCTTCCTCTGCAGAAAGCTTCAGGTCCCTCAATGGCCTGCCGGCTTCCAGTTCAGGTTTTATCTTTTCCAGTATCTCTAATTCCCTTACTGTATCCCTGTCCCCGCTTTTTGCCTGCCGCCTTATCTTCTCCAGCCTGTTTTCGATGGTCCCTATATCGGCAAATATAAGTTCAAGGTCAACTGTCTCTATGTCGGATACGGCATCCAGCTTTCCTGATATATGGGCTATGTCCTCATCCCTGAAACACCTTACCACATGCACCACCGCATCTATTTCCCTTATATGGGAAAGGAACTTGTTGCCCAGGCCTTCGCCCCTGTGAGCGCCCTTTACCAGTCCGGCAATATCCACAAATTCTATTACCGCAGGTAAAGCCTTCCGTGGTCTTACCATCTTTTCAAGCTCTTCCAGGCGCCGGTCGGGTACCGGTACAGAGGCCCGGTTTGGCTCTATAGTGCAGAAGGGATAATTCGATACCCCGGCATCAGAACAGGTTATGGCATTAAATAATGTACTTTTTCCCACATTGGGAAGCCCTATGATACCCAGTTTGATGTCTTACCATCCTTTATAATTATTGTATTATTATCCATTATACTATTACTGGCCGATGATCTTTACCAGCACCCTCTTTTTCCTCATACCGTCAAATTCTCCGTAGAATATCTGTTCCCAGGGCCCCAGGTCCAGGCGGCCCCCGGAAACTGCGGCCACCACTTCCCTGCCCATTATGGTCCTTTTTAGATGAGCATCGGCATTATCCTCAAACCCGTTATGCATGTACCTGTCATAGGGCTTTTCAGGAGCCAGGCCTTCCAGCCATACTTCAAAGTCATTATGGAGCCCGGACTCATCGTCATTTACAAAGACGCTGGCAGTTATATGCATGGCATTTACCAGTACCAGTCCTTCCTTTACGCCGCTTTCCCTTAGGGCCGCCTCCACATGGGGGGTTATGTTTATAAGCTGTCTTCTTTTTTCCGTTTCAAACCACAGCTCTTTCCTGAAGCTTTTCATTTATCTCCTTTTTAGTCTTTTAGTTTATCAAGCAATAGCTGCAAATTCCGGGGGATTATCCCGTTAAAAAAACCATATATACCCAATTCTTTTATCCGCTTTATCATATGCGGGTCCCGTCCATGCCTGCTGTCAAAATCCAGAAGCATCCGGGTCTGATCTTCATCAAGCTCTCCTATGTCCTCTATCCAGTCTTTTACTTTATTGTTATAAGGGCAGACTTCCTGGCAGCGCATGCAGCCTATTAGGCTGTTGTGGGCATAAGGGTCTACCCAGGAAGGCATCCGGCCTTCCGATTCATTGAGAAAGGCCAGGCACTTTGCCGCATCCAGCAGAAAACTGTCTCTTCTTATGGCACCGGTAGGACAGCTCTTGCGGCACAGATCGCAGGTGCTGCAGGCATCCAGGACTTTTAGCTCCTGCCAGGGATCATGTTCTGTCTCCAGGTCGGTATAGAATGCAAAAAGCTGGTGGAAACTGCCCCACTTTCCTATATAGGAAATATTGTTTTTGCCATAGCTTGCCAGTCCGGTTCTTGACGATAAAAGCTTTAAGGGAAGCCTGGCCATATATGCATTTCCTCCCTTTTTACCGATGAACTTTTTGAACAGATTAAATACTCTGCTGTTTACTTTCTGGTAATCAACATATGTGGGAGGTATCAATACCTGTATTATCTTGCCCCTGTAGACAAGAACCAGCCTGTGGGCAGGCCTTGCCATGGCTATCACCACAATGGATCCCGGGCTTTCCATTCCTTCGGGCTTAGAAAAGGAAAAGTTTTTCAGGTAGGTATCCATTATGCGTTTATCTAATTCTGCTTCTTCTGCTGTTGTCTTGAAATCATTTTCCAGGTCTTTAAGCCTGGCTGCAGGCATGATGCTTCCCCTGAAGCCATGCTTATTAAAGAATGTCTGCAATATATTTTCCATGACCTATAGGCTTAAAAAGACTGCCATGCCTCATAAAAAAAGGCGGTATAAACATGCGGTTTGGCCATTACCGCATTCAAATGTTTTCTATCCGGCTAGGGATTTGGATTTTCCTATCTCCGGAAAACCATATATAATTGTATTAGTACAGAAACACCAGACCTGGAAAAATGATATAACAAATGGTTTTTATAGACAAATTATTTCTATAAAAGGGGCAGGTATGAGGCCATTGTGGTCAGGCGCCATAAGCTTTGGACTGATATACATACCGGTAAAGATGTATAAGGCTACAGAAGAAAGAAGGCTGGACTTTCACCTGTACCGGAAAAAAGACCTTTGTCCCGTCCAATATGCCAGGGTCTGTAAGGCCACAGGCGAAGAGATCGACACCAGTGATATCGTAAGGGGTTATGAATATGAAAAAGGCGACATAGTCATCCTTCATGACAGGGATTTTTCCAAAGCCTATTCCAAAAGGACCGAGATCATAGAGATAATGGAATTTGTAGACAGCAGTGATATAGATTCCAAGTATTTTGAAAGGCCCTATTACCTGGAGCCGGAAAAGGGCGCCCAAAAAGTCTATCTCCTCCTGGTCGAAGCATTGAAAAAATCCGGAAAAGCAGGCATATCCAGGTTTGTCCTCAGGAACCTGGAGCATCTGGGACTGCTCAAGGAAGAAAAAGGTTTGCTGATAGTAAACCAGATGAGGTTTGACTCGGAGATAAGGCAGCCTGATATGCTCAACATACCCGAAAAGGGGAAAGTCTCATCCAGTGAACTGGATATGGCTATCCAGCTTATAGACAAGTTAAGCACAGCCTTTGAGCCGCAAAAATTCAAGGATACTTACAGCCGTGTCCTAAAAAAAGCTATAAAAGAGCATGCTAAAAAAGGTAAAGTAGAGCAGAAGATGCCTGCCCGGGAACCGGCAGAAGTAATAGATATAATGGACAGGCTCAAGCAAAGCCTTGAACAGGCAAAGGAAAAACAGGATGCCTCTTAAAGATTATAAAGAAAAAAGGGATTTTGGCTCCACCACCGAGCCCGGATCCGGCAAAAAACCTTCAAGCTCCGCAGGAGGAAAAGACCTTGTCTTTGTGGTCCAGAAACACTATGCATCACACCTGCATTATGATTTCAGGCTGGAGCTGGATGGTGTCCTTAAGAGCTGGGCTGTACCCAAAGGACCTTCCCTTGATCCCTCAGAAAAACACCTTGCCGTGATGGTAGAAGACCATCCATATGATTACAAGGATTTTTCCGGGATAATACCGGAAGGTAATTATGGTGCCGGCAAAGTCGAGATATGGGATGAAGGCACCTATCATTCCCTTAATGCAGAGGAAAGTGAGGGCTCCCGGGAAGAAATAAGGGCCGGACTGAAAAAAGGCCATGTCACCATAATAATGGACGGTGAAAAGCTTAATGGTGAGTTTGCCCTGATAAGGCTTAAGGATGCAAAAGCAAAAAACTGGCTTCTGATAAAGAAAGACGATAAATACGCCGTAAGGGGATGGAAAATAGACCAGGACAAAGACCCCGGGGATATAAAAAAAAACTAACCGCTGAAAAAATACTTGCTGAACTCCCCCGGCTTGAAGGAATAAAGAGACTGCCTGACATTCCCCTTTATAAGCCTATGCTGGCTGCCCTTACCTATGATGCCTTTGACCGGGAAGGCTGGATTTTCGAGATAAAATGGGACGGATACAGGGCTATGGCCAGGATAGCTGGCGGGGATATAAAAATCTATTCCAGGAATATGAAGGATTATACCAAAAAGTTCGACCCTGTAAAAAGATCCCTGGAAAAGATAAACTATGATGCCCTGCTGGATGGAGAGATAATAGTGACCGACGATAAGGGCAGGCCTGACTTCTCCGGCCTCAGGAAATATTTAAGGACCGGGACCGGAAACCTGGTATATTATGTGTTTGACCTCCTCTATATAGAAAGATACAGCCTGCTGGAAGTGCCGCTAAAAGAAAGAAAATCAATGCTGGAGAAGATACTTGTCCGGCTGCCCGGCATAAGGATAAGCAGCCATATCGATAAAATGGGAAAAGCATTCTTTCACGAAGCAGCAAAAAACGGCCTGGAAGGAATAGTGGCAAAAAAGGCAGACAGCCCCTATGAACCTTCTAAAAGAAGCCGGAACTGGCTCAAGATAAAGATAAGGCAAAGCCAGGATATAGTTATCGGGGGTTATATAGAAGGTCAGGGAAATAAGTCCTTCAGGTCTATTGCTGGCGGAGTATATGAGGGCAAAAAGTTGATCCACATAGGCAATATTGGAAGCGGTTTTAGTCATAACACATCAAAAGAACTGTTCGGGATATTAAAAAAAATAACCGCGCCCGCTTCCCCTTTTTTTAATAAAGTTATGGATTCTGGAAGCATGGTATGGGTCAAGCCCCGGATAGCAGCTGAAGTTGAGTTCAGCCAGTGGACAGCTGACGGCTATCTAAGGCATCCAGTCTTTAAAGCAGTAAGGGATGATATTGAACCTTCACAGGTGGTCCGGGAAAATACGCCCGCCCGCTCACCGGAGGAGCCGGAAAAAAATGATAATACCGGATCCAGGGTAAGACTATCCAACCCGGATAAGATCTTCTGGCCTGCCAGAGGCTACACCAAGAAAGACCTGTTTGACTATTATACAGAAGTCTCGGAGTTTATCCTTCCCCACCTGGCCGGAAGACCTCATTCCCTTCACCGTCATCCTGACGGTATAAATGGTGAGGATTTCTTCCAGAAGGACATAAACTTCAGGCCTCCGTCCTGGATAGACACTTTTTTGGCTGCTGACAAAGAAAGAAAAAAGGATATCAATTACCTGGTGTGCAGGGATATTGACAGCCTGCTTTATATGGTTAATCTTGGATGTATTGAGATAAACCCCTGGCTGTCCAGGGTGGAAAAGATCAGTAATCCTGACTTTGTAGTGATCGACCTTGACCCGGAAGACGTTGGCTTCAGGAAAGTGGCAAGCACCGCATTAAAGGCAAAAGAGACACTTGATATGCTGGATATCAAAAGCTTTATCAAGACATCAGGAGCAACAGGGCTCCACATATACATACCCGCCGGTACCGCATATGATTACAGCCAGGCACTCCAGTTTGCTCACATGCTGGCAATAGTCA
Organism: uncultured Actinomycetota bacterium; assembly: GCA_964478985.1. Lineage (GTDB taxonomy): Bacteria > Actinomycetota > Humimicrobiia > Humimicrobiales > Humimicrobiaceae > M55B120. The sequence continues at coordinate 173 of CAYZJW010000089.1, read as the reverse complement.
TAAAGCAAAAAATACCAGGTATTTCCAGCATTGAAAGGTCTCCGGGGAAAAGACAGGGGAAAGTCTACATAGATTATCTCCAGAACAGGTACGGACAGACAATTGCCGCCCCCTATTGCGTGCGGCCCAGACCGGGAGCACCGGTGTCTACTCCCCTTTTCTGGAACGAGCTG
>CAYZJW010000088.1:0-6634 GCA_964478985.1 uncultured Actinomycetota bacterium | reverse complement strand
AGCAGGAAATATACAGGCGCATATCCTATGAAGAAAAGCGATATGATTCCCAGGATCAAATATATGTATTCCATAGTAAACTGCCTGTCCTGTGTCCTTTCCGTACATAATATAATAAAAGATTATGGCCCAAATTAATATTACTTCTGGCGATGTTTTTGATGATATAAGGAAAACATCCGGAAGACTGATGGACTTAATATGATCAATAGTAAATAATGTCTATTATATCGAACAAAATATTATAATTAGAAGTTTTTTATAGTGTATAAAAGAAAAAAATATATTGATATTATCCAAGATATCTTTTATCCATGGACAATGTCCCTGAAAGCAGTGAAGAAGGTATATTAAGAAAATATATTCCGGACTGGCTGATTAAAAAGTAGAAACTTATACTTATCATAATAATTATCTGAGCAAATAGTCCTTCTGTTATGTAGTCCTGAATATAGTCATGGAACTCTGTAAAATCAGATAAGTTGTTTTGAAGCATATCATAGATCTTTTCAATCCTTATAACTCCATATTCATGGACAAGCAGGTTTCTTAACCCTGTAATGCCTCTGATCCTTCTGGCAAAATCTTCTGGTATGATCTGCCTCTCGCCAAGCTTATCTATGACATCTGCATATTCCTCTATCCTGCTTTCTTTTAGTTCGGCCAGGATATGGTTTCCTATATCTATAACAATCTGGATAGATATCTGAAGTCCGTAAAATATCGACCACTGGTCTTTGGGAGATTTTTTCAAGTCATGGATCGATATATTTTTAAGCCCTTCAAGGATAGAGACATTCTTTATAAGGTCCCCTAATTTATTATCGATTGACAATTTGTCTATCATGCCACTACCTTTCGTTTTGTCAGGGTTTTTCTCTGCAGCATCTTGTAATCAATATACCTGTTTATGGTATCCACCTGGAACCTTATTCTCTCTTTTTCATCGATGGAATAAATAAGTTCTCCAAAATATATTACCCGGTGTTTTAAAAGAGGCGGCGTCGAATTCAATATAACCAGGTCCACTTTTCTGGTTTTCAGCAATCCAATCAGATCAGTCATGACTTCAGCCTGATAGCCATACCTGAATTTGCTATTATCAATTTTTTTATCATCAATATATATAGCAATATCTATGTCGCTGAGCCTATTCGAGGTCTTCCTTGCCAGCGAACCAAAAATATATGCGAAAAAGATCTCCTCTTTCCCTCTTAAGTATTTAACTATAGTCTTTTCTATAGATTTTATATTATTTCCAAAATCCATCTTTTGCTCCAAATATAATAAGATCTTACTTATCGATGTACATATAATCCATGCCGCTGATTACTTGACAGGATAATCACTATCTACTATAGTAATACATATATCACAATGATTACAAAGGATACAAATGGTTACTGTAAGACTTCCGTTAGATATGGAAGAAAAATTAAATAAGATTGCTGAAGCTACCAGAAGACCAAAAAGTTTCTATATAAAGGAAGCGCTGGAAAGATATCTTGACGAAATGGAAGACTTCTATATTGCGCTGGACAGGCTTTCCCGGCCAGGCTCTAAATACTATACTACTGAAGAGGTGAAAAAAGAGCTTGATCTATGAGTTATGATATATTATGGCATGAGAATGCTTTAAAAGATTTAAAGAAAATTGATAAGGACCAGGCCAGATCAATAATAGAAAAGATCGAACAATACCTGGTCAAAGACCCCCATAGGCTGGGGAAACCCCTTACCGGACATCTTAAAGGATTATTCCGCTACCGAAAAGGAAAGTATAGAGTTATCTATAATATCAAAGAGGAAGAATTGATTATCCTGGTACTTAAAATCGGTAGACGAGACGGGATATATAATAAAGATTAGGATTCAATTAGACCCCTTCCCCGTAAGCACTATAAGGACTGTCCTCAGTATTATGGGGATGTCGATAAAGAGCGAGGACCCGTATACATACTGCCTGTCAAACTCTGCCTTTTTTTCAATGGAAAGGTCGTCGCGCCCCCTGACTATGGCCAGGCTGGTAAGCCCCGGCCTCATGATATCAGTCTTCCATTCCTTTCTTATCCTTATCTGGCCGTGCTGTCCCAGGTGAGACGGCCTGGGGCCTACTACTCCCATGTCGCCTTTTAAGACATTGAATAGCTGGGGCAGTTCATCGATGCTGAACCTCCGGAGGAATGCCCCGGACCGGGTATACATGCTTTTATGGTCCTCCACCTCTTCCGCTGGAAGGTCGGGCACTCCTTCCTTCATGGACCGGAACTTATACATGGTAAAGTACCGGCTGTACCTGCCCACTCTTTTCTGCTTGAATATTATCCTTCCCGGGGAATCCAGCTTGATGATCACAGGTATTATTATCCATAAGGGGGTCAGAAGGAGTATTGCCAGGGACGAAGAGACGATATCAAAGCATCTCTTTAATGATGTCCGGATCATAGGTTAAACCACATTTCTTTCTCGTCAAAATCCGGGATTATCCTCCTCAGGTCTTTGAAGAGATTTGTATAATCATGGAGCTGCATCTGCCTTTCAATATTGAAAAGCATATTGATCATATCATCACAGGAGACCCTGTTTTTATCCTTTTCTTCTATGGTATAGATATGCTCAAAGCTGCTGGGCCTGAGCTCTTCATTTTCAGATGCCAGTTCCTCATAAAGTTTCTCGCCTTCCCTGGGACCGGTATATATTATCTCTATATCCCTGCCCGGGGTCATGCCGTAAAGCTGTATCATATTCCTGGCCAGCTCCAGTATATTGATTGGCTCTCCCATATTGAGCACGAACACCTCGCCCTCATCCCCCATTATTGAAGTCTGTATGGCAAGCTGCGCCGCCTCGGCAATGGTCATTATGTACCGGGACATGTCAGGGTGGGTAACGCTTACCGGCCCCCCTGATTTTATCTGTTCCTTGAATATGTTTATGACGCTGCCGTTACTCTCCAGGACATTTCCGAACCTTACTATGGTAAACCTGGTGTCCCTGCTGCCGTTTATGGCCTTAAGGTAATTCTCGGCCAGGAGCTTGGATACGCCCATTATATTCCTGGGCTTTACTGCCTTGTCGCTGGAAAGAAGCACAAACTTCTTTACCCCGTACTGCATGGCCACCTTTGCCAGTGATTTGGTGCCCATAAAATTGTTCTGTATGGCTGCTTCCGGATTGAGCTGCATCAGCGGTACATGCTTGTAGGCCGCAGCATGGAATATTATCTCCGGCCTGTATCTTTTGAACACTGCCTGCATCTCTTCCCTGTCTTTGATGCTGGCAACGATGGGTATGCTGGAGGTATAGCTAAAATCATTATTAAGTTCGCTCTCCACATAAAAAAGGCTGTTCTCGGAATGGTCTACCAGGATCAGCCTGGACGGTTCAAACCTCAGAAGCTGCCTGCATATCTCGGAACCTATGGAGCCGCCGGCTCCGGTAACCAGTATGACTTTATCCTTGAACTCGGATTTCAGCCTGTCAGCCTTTACTTTTACCGCCTCCCTGCCCAGGATATCCTCTATCTCTATCTCCCTTACCTGGTAAAGGTGGGCTCTTCCGTCTATGACATCATACAGGGTGGGAAGTGTCTTGGCATTTACCCCGGCTTCCCTGGCACGCAGCGCCACTTCCTTCCTTAATTTTCCCGAAACCGAAGGCATGGCTATCATCACTTCATCGATGCTTAGCCTCTTTATTATATCTTCCATAGCTGACAGCGGGCCCAGGACCCTGACCCCGTGTATCCTGTGCCTCTGCTTGGCCGGGTCGTCATCCAGGAAGCCCGCGGGCTCATATATGCTGTCCCTCTGCCTGATCATCTCCCTTACTATCATCTCTCCTGCATCCCCTGCGCCTGCTATGAGCACCCTTTTCTTCCGGGTATGGGGATTGCCGAACCTGAGCTCATTAAAGAACCTCACCGAGAACCTGGAGATGGTCAAAAGGATCAGCGACAGCAGGAAGTCTATTATAAAGACACTCCTGGGAAAGAAAGGGAATGTAAACTCTATATTAAGCCCGGATATGGTTATGGGATAGCTTAATAGGTAAAATACCCCTACCAGCACTGCCGAGGCCACCAGCAGCGAACCCATTATGGCGGTCATGTCCTTCAGCGAGGCATACTTCCATACCCTGCGGTAAAGGCCGAACAGCCAGAACATCACCAGCTTGAAAAAGACCACCAGTATGGTGTACCACACAATATAGTTGCCGTACTGGGAGAACAGGTCTTCATTGCCGATAAGCTGTATCTGGCCCCTGAGGTAAAAGGATATTATAAACGAGGCAAATACAATAAGGGCATCGAATAATACCTGTAGAAATATTTTTAAGTTAGATCTTCCGTTCATCTTGGGTATTATAACACAGAGGTGGCGCCAGATTAACCGGTCCCGTGTCATTCTAAATAATCTTTATAATCCTTTCCCAGTATCAGCATCAGGTCTGCTTTACTCTCATAATAGGCCCAGTCGCTATTATATTCATATATGCCGGCATTTTCAAAGATTATTTTCAGCTGCTCTGCCGCTTCCTCCTGGTCCGGATTGTATATGATGACAGTCTCCTCAAAATCAAAACTTTCGGCATTTGCCAGGGAATACACCTTGAATCCCGGGGCCAAAAGGGCTTCCTTTGCCTCCCCCGCAGCTCCGGCTATGCCGTTGCCGTTGAATATCTCTACGGAAGTGGCCTTTACAACAGACATGTCAAAGGTCTTTCCCACATCTATATTTACCTCCAGGGGGATGATGCCCTGTTCCGAGAACCAGGTGACCCCTTCATGCACCATATCATACTGCAGGATATATCTTCCCGCTTTATCCGGAGCCTTGATAATGATATTTACGGAGGACCCGCCTTCAGGCTCTACATCAGAGTCAAGCAGCCCCCTGTTTCCGTCCCATACCACCACTTCGCCAGTATCCCTGTTTATCCAGTGGGTGCCCAGGTTGATCCTCCTGGAGCCCTGGCTTTCCCAGAGGATACTGCCTGTATTCCTTACATCCACCGTCACTTCATATTCATCTCCCGGATCCAGGTAGTTGGGGGTATTTCCCTTATCATTGTAGTTGGCTGAGTATGCTATGCCTACAGAGACAAACTTTTCCAGCGGCGGCACTCCCTGGTATGAGAACCAGGTTACACCCTCATGCACCAGGTCCAGCTGCAGCACATATTCGCCCGGTTCAGGCGGTGCTATGATCTTGATGTCAAATTCTGTCTCCTGGCCCACTTCCACCCCGTCATATGAGATTATGCTCCTCTCGCCGTCAAACACCACCATCTCCTTGGTGTTGAAATCTATCCAGTGATAACCCAGGTATATGGGATTGGTGCCGTTGCGGTTCCAGGTCAGGGCGCCGGTGTTTTTGACCTTTGTCCGGTAAGTGTACTCCTGTTCCTCAGTCATGGAATCACTAATGGGGTCTATCTCAAAGTATTCAGCATTATACCTGCTTGCCGGCTCACCTGCCTTTATCCTCTGCCACATGGCCCGGGCTTCTTCCTGGTCGGGTATCTGTACGCTGACCGTATCATCTTTTATCCAGTCGGAATGGGTGGGTATTATGCTGGTCTCAAAGCTGTCAGAGGTAAACCCCAGGACGGCCTTGGAATAGCTGAGTATGGTCAGGACATCCAGGTCTGTCCTGGTGTTTTCAATAAGTATATTGAAATAATGGGGAACGCTTGACAGGTACTGGATGCTAAGCTTCTGGGCCACCAGCTGCTTAAACAGGTTCTGCTGCCTCTGTATCCTGCCGATATCGCCCAGTTCTGTGGACCTGCTCCTGGTATAGGCCAGTGCCTGCTCACCGGTAAGATGGTGTTCACCCTGAGACAGGTTGGCCCCGCTCTTTTCATCCACCAGGGGACGGTCGATGGTTATATCCACTCCTCCCAGGGCATCTATAAGGTCCACAAATCCCTGGAAGTCAATGGTCACATAATGGTTTATATCTGCCCCGATAAAATCCAGTATAGTCCTTATCATGAGCTCCTCGCCGCCATAGGCATAGGCGGCGTTTATCTTATCCTGGCCATGGCCGGGTATGTCCACCAGGGTGTCCCTGGGAATGGACAGGAGGCTGCCGGAAGCATTCCGGGGGTCAAGGTAAAGCAGCATGATGGTATCCGCCCTTCCCCTTTCAGACTCCGCATCCCTGGAATCCCTTCCCATAAGGAGCACTGTCACCGGCTCCTCGGGAGACTCTATGGGTGTCAGGATATTTTCCACCTCGGCGGTATTTACTGAATTAATTGTATTATTAAGTGAGTTTATATACAGGAAGAAGGCTCCTGCGCCGGCAGCGGCCAGGACTATTAATGCTGAAAATGTTATTATGAGGACCCTTGCGTACCTGGGAAGGCTCTTAAATCCTTTCCCGTATCCCTTTTTGCTTTCATCGATCATATAAACCCTGTATTGTAAGGGCCATAAAGACCATCTTCCAGAAGATGATTTTGACCCATAAAATCAAAAGGCAAAAATGCCCCCAAAGTATGCATATTATAACAAATATATGATTTTTGAAAACTTCAAGTTCCCGGTCCCAGTACGCCCAGGGCCCGGCTTATGAATCCTGCTGCATCCCTGCCCGGAAGTATCACCCCTGCGACTTCCTTCTTG
>CAYZJW010000087.1:0-6635 GCA_964478985.1 uncultured Actinomycetota bacterium | reverse complement strand
GTTCTCCCAGCTGAACTACATCCCCACACAGGTATATATGATACTGTAAAAGGACCGATTAAAAAAGTAAATTTTTATATGCTGCTGCTTCAACTACCCCTGGATACTTTCCAGAATATGAAGATAAATGCCAGATCTCAGCTCCCCAATCTCTTCTTTACAGCTTCACTTTCAAGTTCCCTGATAACATCAGAAGCGATCCACCTGGCAGCTTTTGAGTCCTCTTCCTTTATCTTTCTTGCCAGTCTGATTGATTCCTGGTTGAGGTTTAAGTTTCTTTTCCCGATATTGCGCAGCGCCCAGCTGACAGCCTTTTTTACATAATTCCTGTCATCTGACGCACCCCTCTTTATGACAGGAAAATATTTTATCATCTCCGCGTCAGGAGCTTTCTTATCATGCCATGCAATACAGGCTATCATGGCAAAGGCTGCCCTGCGGACAAATTCTTCCCCTCTTTCCGACCATTCCCATATCTTCTTGTCTGCAAAGCCTGTCCTGTCAAAGAGGTTCATGCACAGCTGGTCGCATACATCCCAGGAATGTATATCCATCACCCAGCTGTCGGCCTGTTCTTCAGTGACTTTCAGCGGATCATCTAACAGTGCTGCCAGGATCATAGCTTCCTGTATTCCCGTTGCCCAGAGTCTTAACGCCATTTCGTGATCTTTTCCTATGGACCTACCCAGTTTTCTGAGTTCCGGCATGGAAATACCCAGCCTTTTGTCACCGGCGATCCCAAATCTTGCCATTCCTTCCAGGTTCTCAGGTTTTGCCAGGGAATTAAGTGTTTCCAGGACTTCTTCAAAAGAATGTTGTCTTACCATATCTTCCCCTTTTTCCTATTTTAATTATTATAAGGTATTTCCAGCCACCGGTCCCAGTAACCGAGTGCCGCCCTCGGTTCCCCCTTTTCATCTATAAGTCCGGTATCCCTCCAGCTTTTAAATATCTCGTCAGTATTATTCGCTTCCATGTTCTCCCATAACTGGTCATAATCACGTATTATAAACCATGCCAGAAATCGGAGATCAAGGACAGACATACTCTCAAATAAGAGCTTAACATACTCCAGCTGTCCCTCTTCTGTGCCTTTTATGGTTCTGCCATAATCTTCCTGGTACTGGTCCTGGGCAGGAAAGGATGTCTCAGTCACCGCTACCGGTTTTTCCGGAGCCATATCATAAAGCCGGCTGAACCAGTCAGCCGGGATATCCTCAGGATACAGGAAATTCCCGAAAGGGTAAGTGCTGATGGCAATATAATCAGTGTACGGAAGCAGGCTTTCCACAATATATTCCTGGGTCTCGAAATCATTATTAAAAGTCTCAAGCTGGATGGTAAGGAATATGGGAAGATGAGGATACAGGGATTTAAGAGAAGGATAGATACTTGCCAGAAATACAAGATAATCTTCGAAGGCAGCCGGATCATGATATCCCAGCATATTGACTTCTATCCCATAAGCCAGGTATTCCGGATCAAACTTATCCACCATAAAAATACAATAGTTTAAAAAGGCTTTTATCACATCCTGATCAGAAAAGCTCCTTTGCTTCCATTTTTCAGGAAGTTCCATATTCTCTGACTCTCCCCAGTATCCGGCAAGCCCTTTCCTGTAGGTGGAAAGAGGAGTCACGGCCAGGTAAATATCCTTATCTGGGCCTGTTTTTGATATCCTGCTGTTTAGGTCCAGATTAATATTTGCCGGCAGCTTTTTATAATCAAGAGATTCATCCCAGGGTATACCATTATCAAAATGATGGATCAAGATATCTGAATGATGATTCACATTTGCATAGGTAAATTCTACAGCGTCATTTGTATAATCATATGGGAAGGGGGTAAACCCCATCCTGAAATCCCTTGATCCAGCTCCAGGAAGATCTACAGGAGAAAATTCATCATATGTTATGACCAGGCCCTGGTCATGATCACTGCCGCTTCCCTGCCTGACATTACCCAGGACCAGGTTTAGCGGAGCGCAGCAGGAAGCAAATAATAGAAAGGCTGATAAAAAGAGAACTGTCAATGATATTTTAAAAATCTTTTTTACTGCCGCCATATTTTGAAATATTATCAGGGTAGGTACTCCATGGGGTTTTGGGCGGCACCGTTTATCCTTATCTCGAAATGCAGGTGAGGTCCCGTAGACCATCCGGTAGATCCGATACGGCCTACCTGTCCGCCCCTTGCCACCAGCTGTCCCATGGAGACATCTATGCTGGAAAGATGAGCATACCAGGTGGCATAGCCTCCGCCATGGTAAAGCATGACCGAATATCCGTATCCTCCGAAATAACCTGACTGTATGACCTCGCCGCCTGCTGCAGCCAGCACCGGTGTGCCATAGGAAGCACCTATGTCAATACCAGAATGAAACCTGTTTATCCCCAGTATGGGGTGTATCCTGTATCCAAAACCGGATACCAGGGGGCCTTTTGCCGGCCAAAGCAGTTTTCCTGAGGGAGGTATACCATATTTATAGCTCTCCAGGATCTTAATTAATTCGTCTTCCTTTTCCGCAAGCTCAGCCTCCATCTTTATAAGCTGCTCCTTATTAGCTGTGGTCTGGGAAAGCAGCGTCTTCTTCTGGCCGTAGAGTCCTTCAATCTCTGCTGCCGTATTCTCAGACTGTGCCACCAGGCGGCTGATCTCCTGCTCGTACTCCCTCTGTTCTTCCCTGAGCTCTATCATTACCTTTTTCATGGACATAACGGCATTTCTCTTATCCTTTACCAGGTGGACATTGTCATTTCCCTGCCTGGCAAACAGGCTTACCAGTTTGAGATTGGATGTGAACTGCACGAAATCCTTTACATCAAGGAGCAGCTCCAGGATGTGATTGGCACCGTTTTTATACATATAGGATACGCGGTTATTGAGGATCCTTACATTTTCTTCAAGTTCTGATTCGATCGCTGCAAGTTCTTCTTCCCTGACGGCGAGTTCTGCTGTAGTCTTTTCCACCTTTGCCCGAGCATCATCCTGCTGGACATGAAGGTTGTCGAGTTCACTAAGGGCTGCAAGTAGCCGGGACTCTACTTCTGAGATCTCGCCGATATAGCGCTGTTCGGCGGCTTTGGCCTCTTCTATCTTCTGCCGGGTTTCTTCCCGCTGTTCCTTGACTTCCTCAAGTTCGTCCTCTATTGTCTGGGAGATTATGTTCTCAGGGCAGGAAAACAGGACCAGTCCTAATAATAGTACTACCAATAGGCTGACGAATATTGCTGCGTACTTATTAATTGCTACTTTCATTTCTGCGTTTATTGATTCAATTATACTATCAAACCATATATTTAATCAAATCTTAAGAAACTAAGAAACAAAGACCTCCTTTTCCCAGTCGTATAAGTCATGCAAATTATCATAAAATGATATAATATGGTACCCAGCATCTGATCTGTTTTATTTAAAGACTGCTTAGGGAGACCTATGGAAATAGAGAAGAAAAAATACTGGCTGCTGCTATACGGCCTGATTACCGGTATAGCATTTGATATACTTTTCTACAATAAGACACTGGGCATATCCTATCCCATATTTATATTACTCATCCTTTCCATAACTGCACTTGCCTTCTGGAATAAATATGATGTACTGGAGAACAGGGGTTGGTTGTGGGCCATACCCATAATATTGTTATCATCGACATCTGCTATATTCTCCAACCAGGTGCTCAAGATATTGAATTCCATAATAATACCATTCCTTCTGGTCATGCTGATAATATTGGTCTCAAAGACAAACCGCAGTGACTGGGCTGACCCCAGGTTCCTGGGAGATCTCTTTAAAAGGATATTCTTACCTATCAGGTATATACATATGCCTTTTATAACATTCTTCAGGATGACTGACACCGGCGGCAGGACAAACAGGAGGATATTTCCCAGGATAGCTATGGGCATCCTGGTATCTGTTCCCATACTGGCCATGATAATCTGGCTTCTTTCTTCGGCAGATATCATATTCAAGGACCTGTTTATAAGCGTTCCCATCTCCAGGATAATAAAGCACTTTTTCCTGGTACTGGCCATTACCATCTATGCTGCATGCTTCTACTGGTCTATTGTCAGGGCCCAGGATGAGGATAAAAACCCCCGGTATGATCCTGTAAGCTGGAAGAGATTCCTGGATCCCATAGTCCTTATCACCATACTATTCTTGCTGGACCTGGTGTATGCGGTTTTTTCATTTATCCAGTTCGCCTATCTTTTTGGGGGAGAGTCTTTTGTGCTGCCTTCGTCCTATACCTTTGCCGAATATGCCCGCAGGGGCTTCTTTGAGCTGCTGGCGGTAGCAGTCATAAACTTTGTGATAATCCTTATAACCGTCTCATTTATAAGGAGGGAAAACAGCAGGCTGCACATCGCCAATAAGGTCCTGATGTCATTTACGGTATGCTTTACTTTTGTGATGCTGGCCTCTGCTTTCTACAGGATGCTTGTCTATGAACAGGCTTATGGATTCACATATCTAAGGATATTCGTGCAGGCATTTATGGTACTTTTGGTCTTCCTGTTTATGATAAATATAGTCTTTATCTGGTATCCCGGACTTCCCATTATAAAGGCATATTTTATTGCCTCGCTTGCAGTGTACATAGCGCTTAACTTTGCTGATGTTGATGTAATAATCGCCCAAAATAATATTGACCGTTATGCGGAGACCGGAGAAATAGATATGGAGTATCTTAAGGGTCTTTCATATGATGCGATCCCGCAGATGGCCCGGCTGGCAGGCGATAAGGAGCTGGGTGATGAAGTGCTGGCATATTTTGGGGATAAAAAGCAGGAGCTTGAAGACCAGGACCGCTGGCAGAGCTTTAATCACTCCAGGTCACAAGCGGCAGGAATAATAGACAAGACCATCAGGGCATATCCTTAAAGGCTGATAATATGACGCCAGAGTCACAATATGCCAACCGTAAATTCCTTCGGCAGGAATATATAAACAGGATAAACAGGGCCATAGATCTCATAGAAAAAAATATCGGGGACAAGCTTACCCTTGAAAAAATATCGGAAGCCTCCGGTTTCTCTGCTTTTCATTTCCACCGGATCTTCAAGGGTATAACCGGGGAGACTCTCAACACCTATATCAAAAGACTGCGCATAGAAAAAGCTGCCATGATGCTGGTATATAATCCCAGGCATACCCTTACATACATTGCTGTAAAGTGCGGCTTTTCCGGCTCTGCAGCCTTTTCCCGGGCATTCAGGGAGCATTATGGTATCAGTCCCTCAGGATACCGGAACAGCTGTTCCAGGGATATTGGCAAGATAGGCAAAACAGAAAGCAAGAATAGCAAAACAGAAAGCAAGAATAGCAAAGAAGATTCTGCTTCTACCGTTTATATTTATCATAATACAATATATAACGGCAGAAGGAGGATAAAGATGGATGTGCAGGTAAAACAAATACCGGAGATGCATGTAGCATATGTGCGTAATATCGGTCCATATGAAGGGGATGACCAGCTATTTGGCGAGCTATTTGCAAAACTTGGCAGGTGGGCCGGACCAAGAGGCCTCATAAACCAGGATACACTATTCATGTCAGTATACTACGATGATCCCAGGATAACTGATAAAGAGAAACTAAGGGTAGATGTCTGCATGACTGTCCCCGAAGAAACAAAGGCTGAAGGCGGGATAAGCAAACAAAAGCTGGATGAGGGAATATATGCTCTGGCAAGGTTTGAGATAAGAAAACCTTCAGAATATGGTGAAGCCTGGGAAGCAGTCTACAGGGATTGGCTGCCGGAAAGCGGCTACCAGCCTGACAACAAGCCCACTTATGAGATCTACAGGAATAATCCCAAAGAACATCCGGAAGGTGTCCAGGTGGTCGACATCTGCGTACCTGTCAAACCTTTATGATCATAAAAATCAGAAGCGGAGAGCATCAGGCTCTCCGCCTGCAGCTGTATCATTTTCTTGTTTTTTATTTTATAAGGTCGGCAAACTTCTCCTCGAATTTTTCCACCTTGGGACCTACCACGACGGAGCAGTAGGGCTGGTCTGGATTATTTTCATAATATTCCTGGTGATAGTCCTCAGCACTGTAATATGATTCCAGCGGTTCCACCCGGGTCACTATGGGGTCCGTAAAGACACCTTCCTCTTCCAGCTTTTCTATATAGTCCCTGGCAGTTTCTTCCTGCAGGGGGTCCGTGTATAGTATTATGGAACGGTATTGTTCTCCAATATCATTTCCCTGCCGGTTAAGGGTAGTTGGATCATGTATATAGAAGAATACTTCCAGGAGCTTTTCATAACTTATTATATCCGGGTCAAAGACTACCTTTACCACCTCGGCATGCCCGGTCTGCTTGCTGGAAACCTCTTCATAAGTAGGGTTCTCCCTGTCGCCTCCGGCATATCCTGCTTCAGCATCCCGTACCCCCTTAAGCTGTGAAAAACTGGCCTCCATGCTCCAGAAGCAGCCGCCCCCCAGGACAGCTGATTCATGACCTTCTTCCAGATAGGTTTCCCGGGTGTTGCCGCTATTTTCTCCGGCTGCGGCGGTCTCCTTATTTTCTGCTGTATTGCATCCGTTTAAAGAAAACAAAAATATAAATATGAATATTATAACCGCGGCTATATGCGATCTTTTCATAGCTTATTCCTCCT
>CAYZJW010000086.1:0-6767 GCA_964478985.1 uncultured Actinomycetota bacterium | reverse complement strand
TTGGTCCTTTCAAATTTTGCCTTAGCCATATCTTTTATCCTTTCTTTGATGGTATTACAAATAACTGGTAGCGGTGATTGGATTTGAACCAATGACCCCCCGGGTATGAACCGAGTGCTCTAACCCCTGAGCTACACCGCCATTATCAATAAAACCCTGCCATTACTGACTTAATGATTATAAGTATTTTATGGTTATTTTTAAAGTAGGGATAAATTTTATACAAGAAGAAAATAACTGTCAATTGATTCTGATAAAATTAAGGGGATATTATAATGGGCAGTCCGCCTGTTCATATATTTCCTACCGATTCTGTTCCTCCAGGACAGCTATGAACTCTTTTACCAGCTCCGGGTCAAACTGGGTGCCGGAACACCTTGACAATTCGCCTGCGGCTTTCTCCCCGGAAAAGGCTTTCCGGTAAGGCCTGTCGCCTATCATAGCTTCATAAGCGTCCACAACCGCCACTATGCGGCTTATAAGGGGGATCTCATCGCCCTTAAGGTTCCTGGGATAGCCGGAGCCGTCCCACCATTCATGCTGGCACAGTATATATTCGGCAATGGGGGAAAGAAGGGTGGATGTATTAGCTATCCTGTAGCCTATCTCAGTGTGTTTTTTAACCTCCTCCCATTCTTCCATATCCAGGGCGCCTTTTTTCTTCAAAAGTTTTTCCCTTACCGCCACTTTGCCGATATCGTGAAGCTTTGCATGGAGTATAAGCTCTTCCATCATGTTTTCAGGAAGATCAAGCCTTTCCCCCATTCTTTTTGCCAGCCTTACCACCCTTTGCGAACTGGCTTCTGTCTCTATGTTTTTTTCAAAAAGACTCCTGGTAAGTGAAGCCACGATCTCGTTTTGCACCCTCTGGGATGATATCAGCTTGCTGCGGTACATCGAGTCTTCGGCTTTTTTGACTATAGTCTTTATCATGGTCCTGGATTTTTTCTTGGTGGCATAGCCCAGGGAAATTGACACCGGTATGCTGAACCTGGCTCTTCCGCAGGCAGACTGTATCCTGGTTATTATCTCCTCTGTATCTTTTTCATCCGTGGAATGCAGGACGATGCTAAACTCATCCCCACCCCACCTGGCCACGATATCTTCCGACCTGCATGACTTCTTGATGATGGCAGCCGCCTTTTTTAAAAGCCTGTCGCCCATATCATGCCCGAAAGCGTCGTTTACCAGTTTTAGTCCGTTAAGATCAGCCATTATTATGCTCAGGGGCAGCATCCTGGACCGGTTGAGCCTTTCTATCTCCTCTTCAAAATATGCCCTGTTATAGAGGCCGGTGAGGCTGTCATGAAAGGAGATATTCCTTAACTGGTTCTCGATATTCTTAAGATCGGTGATGTTTCTTATGGATTCTATGGCTCCTATTATCCGGTCATTGCTGTCTAAGAGAGGGGAGGCGGCCAGCCACAGATGCTCGGTCCTGCCGTCTTTTTCCAATTCCAGCTCGGCCACCAGTTTGTTCCCCTGTTTTTCTACCACATTATACTGGTTTTCGATCCCTTCCGGATCTCCTATTATATGATCAGCGATCATGGGTCTTCTCTCTCCGTAAAAAGGCAGAGAATACTCATAGTTATCTTTCCCCAGCATCTTATCTTTTTCCATGCCGGTAAGGTCTTCCATAGCCCGGTTCCATACTATGACCCTTCCGCCCCTGTCTATGGCAAATGTCGCATCCGGCAGGAAGTCTATTATATTGATCAAAAGGTTCTGGGACTCCTCCAGTTTCTTTTCTGCCACCCTGGCATCAGTTATGTCTCTCAGGATAATGACCATGCCTATATCATTGCTCCTGTTATCCAGGAGCCTGGTAGCCCTGAGTTCTAAAAAAAGTCCTCTTTCCTCTATTTCCAGCTGTTTTAATGAATTACCGGCTTTATTCCTTCTGTGTATCAATCCCAGTATGCCGCTATACCCGGCAAGAACGGTATCCGCAGATTTGCCTATAGCTTCATTTCCTATGGAAAGAAGCCGGCAGGCTGCCCGGTTAATGTCTACTATCCTGTAGTCCCTGTTTAATACCAGGACACCGTCATAAAGGTTTTCCGTTACTGCATCCCTGGCTACAGGCGTTATGTCAAAAAGGCGGTACCTGAATATGGCCAGGGTCAGAAAAAGTCCGGTAAGGGAAAAGCAGATAGGTGTTATGTCCATGCCTTCAAGACCTGTCTGCCGGAAAGAATATATGATATTGCCCAGAAAGGGTGCGATGGAAGCTACAATAAGGACCCGGCCCTGAAAGGAATAGAACTTCTTGTATCTTATAAGGGAAGAAATAAGTATAGCTATCCCCGCCGCCAGGAATATATAGCTATAGGCAATATTTACCCAGTACCATAATCCATGCTCATAGAAGGCAAAGGTGCCTGCGAACCTGTTCTGCCTGAGATATATGTCAGGCCATACCAGCATGTGAAACTCATTGGTGGCTGCCATTATGAATGTGGCTGCCGGGATCACAAACAAAGATATCCTGGTCCTTGCGGTTATCCAGTTATCTGTATTTGTATATCTTGAGACAAAGAATAGGAACAATACCGGTGAAGTCACCACCCCGGCATAACTTATTTTAGTAAAGATTATCTTAATGCCAAGATCTGTAAAAACCGCCTCGAAAAGCGAAGCGATGCACCATACCGTGATGGACAGCATGAGGAAAAACAGCTCTGCCCGGATAGTGTCTTTTCTGCTGGCCCATATATATATGGTGAGCGCAAGGGAGATAATAGAGGCCAGAATAAGTAGATCCGTAAAAAGATTAAGCTGCAATTATTATCTTTCCCCCCTTCTTTAAAAAACCCGCCTGATGACGGTCTATTATAATGATTTTTTGCTATCATCTCAAGTATTAAAAGATAAAACGAAACAAGGTATGGAAAATCCTTTTAAGCCGGTTGTTGCTGAAGGCGGCCTGCCTGCTTAAAATAAAAAGCTGCCTGACCTGTATTTATATAATAGAAGCTTATTGTTTCTTGATCTGCACCAGGCATGAATTGGATACAAAAGCGCCTGACGGGGACATCCTGTCCAGGGTCAGTAAATTGGCATTGCCCCCGCTGTCAGTCCCGTCTTCAGCCGGCATATACCACTTCCCCTGGTCTATGCTGGCCACGCCTTTCATTATATCCGGAGTCACTCTGGCCCTTGCTCTTATCTGCCCTCTGTCATTATATACCAGCACCGCATCATCATCCGCAATATGCCTTTTAAGTGCATCCATTGTATTGATCCAGATACGGTCTTCCCTGCTGCTGTCCAGTTGTCCGATATTGTCAAGCTGGGAATTGATGCGGAGCCTGGAATGAGTGGTTACAAGCTGTATGGGATACTTTTCTGCCCTTTTGTCCTGGTGGCCCTCCCATGCCGGTATATATTCGGGAATAGGCGGCAGCCGGGGATCATCCATCTCTTTGAACCTGGTGCTGAATATCTCGATCTTTCCCGATGGTGTGGGGAAGGGATTATGGTCCGGGTCTTTTATCTCTTCTGAAAAAGCTATCCGGGGCAGGTCTATACTATATTTATATACCCCGTCATCTTTCAGGTGATCAATTCCTGCTGGTCCTATATTTTCCATTAGATGCTGCTCCAGCCGCTTCCTGATGCTTTCCCCATCCAGGCCCCCCAGTCCCATTTTTCCGGCAATGGCGGCAAATATCTCAAGGTCTGACCTGGTCTCTCTGACGGGTTCCACGGCTTTCTCCATATTTATGGCATATGGCCCCCCGATCCAGGGGAGGCCTATATCATCCCTTTCCAGGTAATGCGTTACCGGAAGCACTATATCAGCAAAACTGGCAGTGGGTGTCATAAACAGCTCGTGGACCACAATAAAATCCTGCTTGTTAAAAGCCCTGATGCCCTTATTGAGGTTCAGGTACTGGTTAAGGACATTGTATCCCAGTATATACAGTATCCTGCAGTCTGCAGGATATCCTCCTTTCCTGCCGTTTAACAGGCAGTCATATAAATCCGAATTGTGGACTTTATGGTGGCGGACTTCCGTTGCCGGGTCTTTACTTTCCATCCTCCCCATATCCATCATATCTGTCCCGCCGGAGACAAAGCCTCCGCTTATCCCCATATTTCCGGTGATAGCGGCCAGCACTGACGCAGCTCTCTGGAACTGCTCCCCATAAGCGCTTCTGCCCGGGGCCCATCCCGTCATAAGCGCTGCCGGCCGGTTAAGGGCATAGTCTCTGGCAAGTCCCGCGATCACCCCTGCCGGCACGCCGCAGAGGGGCTCAGCCCACCGTGGACTTTTTTTAATCCCGTCCTGCCTTCCCATGACATATTCCCGGAAGTGGCTGAAGCCATAAGTGCAGGTGTCTATAAAACCATGGTCAAGCATATCTTCGCTTATGATGACATTTGCCATGGCTATGAGCATGGCTGCATCTGTCCCCGGCCTTATGGGTATCCATTCACTGGCAATTGACCTGGCTGTCCTGTTTTTCCTGGGATCGACACTTATGATAGGTGTACCTGAATCACGTGCCTTCTTAAGGTAATGGTATGTGTCGGAGCCAAACCTGGTATCCCGGGGATTCCAACCCCAGAGTATTATGTACTTTGAGTTTAATATATCATCCCTGGTGCTCCCGGTGTACCTGGTACCGAATGTAGCCAGGGACGACTGAAGGGCAGCTTCCAGGGATTCCCCGCCCCATACAGTGGTGCACTTACCCAGGCGTCCGAAAAATATCTCGGCGGCGGTCCCTATATGGTTAAGGCCGCTCTGGCACCCTGAACCTGCAAGGAAGAATATTGACCCGGTACCATATCTTTCACTAGTCTCAACCAGCTTTTGGGATACAATACCGATGGCTTCATCCCAGGTCACAGGTTCGAATTCTCCTTTGCCTCTTTTACCAGTCCTTTTTAAAGGCGTCTTCAGCCTGTCCGGACTGTACAATACTTCCTTCTGCGCAAGGCCCCTGGGACATGCTTTTATGCGCAGGCCTTCCGGACTGCCTGACCTTATATCTGTCACCCTTCCGTCCCTGACATCCACTTCCAGCAGGCACCTGCCGCCGCAGTCATAGCTGCAGGTGGTTGTTATCTTCCTTAATGTCTTACAGCTTTCCTGGTTCATCCTGTCACTGCCCTTCAGGGCCGGCCCAGGCCAAAGCCATAGGTAGTCTTATAAGAATAGATATCGCCTTTTCTCAGGATGCAGCTGGAAAAACCCTCCTTATTGGGGGAGTCGGGATAGAATTGTGTCTCCAGGCAAAGACCGAAGTACTTTATGTATTTCACACCTCCGTGTCCGGAAATGCCATCCAAATAGTTGCCGGAATATAGCTGCAGTCCGGGCTTGTCAGTAAAGACCCTGAGGGACCTTCCCGAAAAAGAGTCATAGACTTCGGCACATATACCCTTACTGTCCAGCACATAGTTGTGGTCATATCCTCCAGTTATCTCCAGCTGGGGGTGGGCGTCACCTATGCGTTGACCTATCCTTTTCATACGGGAAAAATCAAGCGGTGTACCCTCCAGCGGCGCTATCTCTCCTGCCGGTATGGAACCGGCGCCCACCGGCGTATATTTTAAGGCATATATCCTGAGTTCATGATCCAGTATATCGCGGGAACAGCCGGTAAGGTTGAAATAGGCATGGTTGGTAAGGTTGATGATGGTGTCCCGGTCACAGACAGCATGGTATTCTATATCAAGTTCATCATCCCGGCTGAGGCCAAAAGATACATGTACATCCAGTTCCCCAGGATATCCCTGGTCCCCGTCAGGGCTTATATGATGCATCACCAGCCGGCCGCCCGAAATCGAACCTTCCCAGAATACCTTGTCAAAGCCCTTATATCCCCCGTGAAGATGGTTATCGCCTTCATTTTTATCAAGTCTATACCGCCTTCCGTTGAGCACGAAACTTCCGCCTGCAATTCGGTTGGCATATCTTCCCACTGTGCTTCCGAAATAGGGATGGTTGTCGAGATACCTCTCAATATTGTCAAAACCCAGGACTATCTCCTGGAGATCATTATTCCTGTCAGGGGTTCTTATGGATGTAATAGTGGCGCCGTAATTGGTTATCTTTACCGATACACCATTTTGGTTTGTCAGTTCATACAGCTCCAGGCGGCAGCCGCCTGTATTAAGGGATGATATCTTTTTTATCATGCTTTATACTCCCAGCTCTTGCCTTACTTTTGCAATACCGGCGGAGAATGCGCCAGTATATCTTTTCTCATGCTCTGACAGGAAACCCTGCCAGTCCCGGCTCTGGTTTATGGCTTCCTGCACCGATATCCGGGACAGCATCTTTTTGCCTCCGGAGTTTACCTGCCTGACAAGAAGTTTTGGATTATTTTCAATATGGGCCTTTAATCGGTTATAGAAGTCTTCTTTTTCTTTCCGGTATCCGGTACTCATATCCTCCAGCTGATCCAGGAGTTTTTCTATATATGCGGTATGGGGATCCTTTTTCAGGTGCTCCAGGGCAAGGACTGCCATTTTCCTTCTATTTATCTCTTCCCGGGGAAGGTTTATGGTAAGAGTATCTATAAGTCTTTCCAGCAACTGGTCCAGGACCGGCTTCTTTTCCTGCCTGAGCTCTTCCCAGAGGCCGTCCGGGTCAAGCTCTTCCCTGAAGAACCTGGCCAGGATGGGGTCTATTTTCTTCTTTATCTCAATGCGCTCTTTTTCCTCTTCCGATAGGGATAGTTTTTCCGCCTTTTCCATGGCGATCTCTATGGCAGTCCTGATCTTTTCTCCCATGACTAACCTCTTTT
>CAYZJW010000085.1:3827-6969 GCA_964478985.1 uncultured Actinomycetota bacterium | reverse complement strand
GCAAAAGAGGTGCAGCCACACTTATAGCCCTGGTGCAGGCCATAATAGTCATATCCATAGGGGTTATAGGAACCCATGGCATAATGAGCCTTATAACCTATGTGGCTCCCGGGATAGCAGTAGAGGTCCTGCTGTTTGCAACCAGGCAGAAGGGTGATAATATATTTGCCTGTTTCTTTTCCGGAATGGCTGCAAATATGGCGGGTACCGTACTTACAAATTTTGTTTTTTTTAAACTGCCGCTCATACCGCTGCTGCTCACCCTTGCCGGGGGAGCCCTTTCAGGCGGTCTGGGAGGTTTGCTGGCATACATTATAATAAAGAATTTCAAGAAGTTGAATATTGCAGGTATCAACAAGACTGAAGGGGTGGAAAAAAGATCGGTAAAACAGTAAAAACGATCCTCTTAGCCTCGATTGCTGTTTTCTGCCTTGTAGCGGGAGCGTCAGCCGGCTATTTAATACCATACAATACCTGGCAGGACCGGGGCTATATTCCGTCTGTGTTTATCAGGGGAGACGTCTACAGGGTCATTCAGCTGGAGGAAGAAATCCTCGAGCAGTATGGCAATAAGAGTGACGGCAATGGAAATACCGGCCTCATAAGCCTGGAGGAATTGATCTCCATGGCCGGGCCTGCATCACCCGATTTCAGCGTCTATATCATAGCTTCTGACGGCAGGGCCGCGGCGCTAAAGGGTGACCAGCTTCAGGGTTCATATATAGGATGGGGCAGCCAAAACGGCTGGGAAGCCTTTAATCCCAGCCATCCCGTTAGCAGCAATATAAAAGGTATCCGGGAGATGGTGGTAGCGCTGGAAGAAAGACAGGATGATTTTGGCCTGAATATAATAAGCATGGAGGAAAACATCACTTTTATAACACCGGGTAATGCCTATCTGTCGGCAGCCAGGGATCTTGGATCTGGCGGGACTTCTTTTAAGGCATCAGGGGACGAAAAGCTCGAAGCCTCTGCATTCCAGGAAAGATATATGATAAGGCTGGAGGAGCTGACTGATGCCCGGCCGGAGACTATGGTACTTATGGGCTCTGAAGGCGAGTATTTATTCCTTAAAGGTAACAGCAGCATATCTTTGGAAGTAAAGGACAACAGGTTTGCCTACAATGGGTTATCAGCTGAAGACTCAATAAGCGATCTTAAAGGTGCTGTGCTGGACCCTGCCGCAGCAAGCATTATGGATGTATGCCATGATACTCTTGGCTTTACCGGAAACGGCATCAGCGTCCTTCTCATAATCACCGACGGCATGGGTTATCATCAGTATGAATATGCTGTAGAAAATGGCTATGCCCCTTTTATGGGTTCTATGCCCGGGGCGGATATGGCATTATCAGTCTACCAGCCGGTGACCAATGCCGGACTTGCCGCCATTCTGACCGGCAGGCCGCCTGCCGAGAACGGGATATATTCCAGGAAACAGAGGATCCCCCAGGTCCCTACTATAATGGGAGAAATGCTCGAACAGGGGAGAGCTGCACTCCTTATAGAAGGGGACATACAGGTGATACAGACCGAGGTGGAAGCTTCGCTGAACTCCGACAGTGATTCTGACGGTACTATCGATGATGAGATATTTGAAATGGCCATGGAAAACCTGGACCAGGGCGCAGACCTTATGGCAGTACATTTCCACAGCATAGATGACTCAGGCCATGACAGCGGCGGCATGTCGCCGGAGACCATGGAAAGGATAAAGATAATAGATTCATACATAAGCCAGCTGGTATCAGGATGGCAGGGAAAAGTCATAATAACCTCTGACCACGGCATGCACTCCACTTCCGGAGGGGGAGACCATGGCCAGTTCCGGTATGAGGATATGGCAGTTCCCTATATGATCATCGATGGGGGTAAAAGTTGAAAAAGAACAATATAATTATCATATCTTCGGTTATAGCGGCACTCCTGATAGTGGTGGCAGTCACTGCTTTCTTAAATGCCGGCAACCTGGAAGAAAAAAAAGCCCTGGAACAAGAAGAGATGATCCAGGTAAGTACAGGCGAAGTCATACTGGGCCAGATAGACATGGGACTTGTTGAAAGGATAGGCCCGGCAGACTTTGCCGCCACCAGGGATACCAGCGATTCCGGTCCCAGTGAACATCTTTATACAGGAGTACTTCTAAAAAATGTCCTGGAAGAACTGGGTATTGATATCCGGGATCATGACACAGTCATAGCCAAAGCCATTGACGGATATAATGTGGCCTATGAGGCTTCAGAAGTCCGGGAAGAGGACAATATTTACCTGGCTATAGCCCGAGACGGGGAGGCCCTGGGATCCAAGAGCACAGGAGGCAGCGGCCCTTACCAGATAATAGTCAGAAAAGATGCTTTCAGCCAGAGATGGTGCAAGTTCGTGACCATGTTGGAATTAAGATGACAATACCTTTGGAAATAAGGGGGCTTCATTTCAGTTATGAAAAAAGAGGGCCCAGCATAATTGACGGCATAGACCTTGCCGCAGGAAAAGGGGGCATAACCTCTATACTGGGGCTTTCAGGATGCGGAAAGAGCACTTTATGCTACTGCATGTGCGGTATCATACCCCATATATATGAGGGGATACTCTCAGGCGAGGTGCTTATTTTCGGCAAACCAGCTTCCAGGATGAGGCTGCCGCTGATATTTACCCGGGTGGGAATAGTATTCCAGGACCCGGATACCCAGCTTTTCTCTCCCACCGTGGAAGATGAGATAGCATTCGGCCCCGAAAACCTTTGTCTTGACCGATTAGAGATAGGGCAAAGAATAGATGAATGCCTGAAAATAACCGGGATGAGCCGTTACCGGCTGGCGCACCCGGAAAAACTGTCCGGAGGCCAGAAGCAGCTTATAGCCATAGCATCAGTACTGGCGCTCAGGCCCGAAATAATGATATTTGACGAAAGCCTTTCACAGATAGACAGTGAGGGCAAAGCCAGGATAAAGGACACCATACTGGAGTTAAGGGACCGGAAAAAGACCATCATAATGGTGGAGCATGACCTGGAAAACCTGGACATAGCTGACAGGGTCTTTTTCATGGAAGAAGGAAGACTAAGGGAGATAGATAAAAACAGGAAAGGTGATGCAATTGGCCTTTTTAGAGGCAGATAAAGTCTCATTTGCATATGACGGCA
>CAYZJW010000085.1:0-3727 GCA_964478985.1 uncultured Actinomycetota bacterium | reverse complement strand
GTGATGCAATTGGCCTTTTTAGAGGCAGATAAAGTCTCATTTGCATATGACGGCATGGATGAAGTCATATCCGGTCTGGACTTAAGTATAGGAGGCCGTGGCTTTACTGCTATCATGGGTCCCAACGGCAGCGGCAAGACCACCATAGGCAAGCTCATGATGGGGATTCTCAAGCCTTCTTCGGGCCGGGTATTTATAGACGGTGACGACACCCGGACGCTCAGCCTTGGCCAGGCGGGATCGAAGATAGGCTATCTTTTCCAGAACCCCCAGTTTCAGATTTTTTCCCAGAATGTCATGGATGAGCTTGTATTCATCCCCCGGCTGAAGGGAGGGGATGAAAGCAGTTTAAAAAGAAAAGCCATAAGGCTTATAAGGCTGCTGCACCTTGAAGACAAAAAAGATATGCCTGTATTTAACCTTAGTTATGGCGAGAAACAGAGGCTGGCCATTGCCGGGATACTGGCATGCGGTCCCCGCTACCTGATACTTGACGAACCAACCACCGGCCTTGATATGGTAAGGAAGGATATGCTCATATCAATACTAAAAAAACTTCTGGATGAGGGGATGGGGATGACAGTCATAACCCACGACAGGAGGTTTGTAAATAATTTTTCCGGAAGGCTTTTAAACATGAGGGAGGGAAGGATAGCTGAGACCGTTATTTAACAGTTTTGATGTAAGGACCAGGCTGGCAATAGTAGCCGGGATATCTACCACGGCAGTAGTGATCCAGCATGTATATGTACTTCTCTTTTTCCTTATTATCTCAATAGTCCTGTCTGCATTATTCTATGGCAGCCTCTTAAAGACTATAAAGGCTTTAAGGAGATTGTGGTATGTCTTTATAGTGATGGTAATAATCCAGAGCATATTTAACCGCGCCGGCAGCCCGCTTTTTTCTGTCTGGGGATTTACGGTTCTGACTGATGCCGGCCTTATAAAAGGCTCCGAATTTCTGCTCAGGATATCGGTAATAATATTCTCTGCCTCCATTGCAGCCAGTTCGGACCACAGGGAAGTAGTGCAGGGACTGGTACAGCTAAAAATACCATATGAAATAGCATTCATGGTGTCAGTCGGCATAAGGTTCCTGCCTCTTCTGAGATCCGAATTTGTAGATGTGATGACTGCCATCCAGCTAAGGGGGGTGGATATTGAAAAAATACCCTTCAAAAAAAGGCTTAAAATATATTCCTATATATTTACTCCCATAATGGCAGGAGCAATAAAAAAGGCCAGGGATCTTTCAACAGCCATGGAGGCAAGGGCGTTCAGGGCATATCCTGAAAGGAACAGCTATCTTGTGCTAAAATTAGTTCCAAAGGATTATATAGTCATGGTAATAACCCTTGTATTTACAGCGGCTGTATTTATCCTTTATTATGTATTTGGTTTCCCGGGGAGGATATTATGAAAGCTTTTTCTGTAATAGGAATAACCAGGTCAGGAAAGACCACCACTATAGAAAATATTATAAGGGAAATAAAGCGCAGGGGCTTTTCTGTGGGCTCTATTAAGGACATCCACTATGAAGATTTTGCCATGGACAGCGAAGGCACCAATACCTACCGGCACCGGCAGGCAGGGGCGGAGCTGGTAACTGCCAGGGGCCACAGGGAGACAGACATATTATACCAGGAGAAGCTTCCGGTGGAGGAAATACTCAGGCACTATACCCAGGACTATGCAGCCCTGGAGGGGGTGACTGATTTCAACACGCCCATCATACTGTGTGTCTATGATGAAGAAGACCTGAAAAAGCATAAGGAAAAGGATTACTTTGAACGGGTGTTTATGATATCGGGAGTGGCGGCAAATTCCGGAAAAGAGATACTGGAGGGAATACCGGTTATAAACTCAAGAGACGATATCATGCATATGGCAGATATCATAATAGAGAAGGTATTTGACATATTGCCGGATTTTTCTCCCCAGTGCTGCACCGCCTGCGGGTTTTCCTGCAGAGAGCTCTGTGCCAGGATACTTAAGGGGCAGTCTGCCAGGTCCGACTGCAGGATAGAAAAAGCGCCGATACTGCTTTCAGTGGACGGCAGGAAAATAAATATGGTGCCCTTTGTGCAGAAGATCCTGACTGATACCATAAAAGCCCTGGTGGCAAACCTCAGGGGATATAAGAAGGGCAAGAAGATAGAGATAACTCTAAACCTCTGATCTGTTTTTATATAGCCGTCCAGTTTCTTCCGGTTTCTATAAAAGCGCTTATATTTCCAGGAGGTGTTTCCTGGGGCAGGTCGCATCCCGTACTTAAAATGTAATTAGGAAAGTCTTTCATCTGTTCCAGCAGATTTTTAGTTTTCTCTGCTACATCTTTTTCCGTGCCCCGGAGCATGGTTGTGGAAGGGTTGATGTTTCCCATGACTACAATATCTTCCGGAACCATGTCCGCAACTTTTTTCAGGTCGACACCCATTTCTTCAGAATCAAGACTTATTGCATTTATGCCTGAATCAAGCATTTTTTCTATCAGGTGCATGGTGTTTCCACAGGTATGATATATAGTACTTACGCCGCTATAATGGATGCTATTTATTATATGTTTTATATAATCGGCAGAAAACTTTTCAAATTGCTGAGGTCCAAGAGTCACTGCGGTGGGCTCTAAGATGCATATGACTTCTGCTCCGGCAGAGATCAAAAGATTAGCATATTCCCTTATTTTCTCAGCAGTAAACTCACAAAGAAGATGAAGCTTTTCAGGATCAGTTACCGAAGTCATAGCTGCATCATCTGCTCCCATCATGAGGGCAGCCGCTGAATAAGGGCCTGTAATATATGCTCCCCGGATAACATCGTCAGGCAATCCCACACTCATAAGCTTCATTGTCTCTACATAGCTCAGGACCCTGCTGTCATATGATATATTGACCTCTTTCAATTTATTTATCTCTTCTAAAAAGAATTGCCTTTTTGGAACAGTGGCAGAATCCTCCTGGGGAAAGATAGTGTATCTTCCCAGGGCATTTGCCTCTACTGATAGATCCATCAGCGGAAAGATGATGTCTGGCTTAAAACGATTAACCACTGCTTTTATGACCTTATAATGCTCCCCGAAGTTTTGCTGGGCCAGCTTTATATTGCTGCCCGTCAGCTCGACTCCCGGAAAGCCCAGCAGCGGCGCTACCAGCCTTTTGCCCTTTTTATAATACTGGTGTGTAAGTTTTACAATATCTCTTTCTTTCAATCTTCTCCATAAATAGCGTTTAAAGGATAAACTATTATATTAGAAAATCTGGTAAAAATAAATTATATCCATCCGTCCGTACATTCATTATTTAATATTCCTGGCTGATGAAGTCTTATTAGTGATCATTATTCCGGCCAGTATCAGTCCTCCTCCCATCCAGAAAAGCCAGGCAAAACGATTATAAGAGATCCATAAAAAGTCCTTGATGCCGGATGAGGTCAAAAATTTATTACTGTCTTCTCCTTGGCAGAACTTATGGCGGCCAGTGCCAGTTCTACCGCATTCCTGCCATCTTCAAATGTGGCATTTTCAACCGGCCTGTTGTTCTCGATGCAGTCTACAAAATAGGAGAGCTCGGCAAGGAATGCATCTTTTTGCTCTACATCCAGGGTCTCTGTCGACCCATCATTTTTAAATACCGTAAGGTTTGATTTTTGTGACCTTTCCTCTATATTTTTTCATGCCCTGAATATCCATTCAATAGTGCCTTTCTCGCATAATATCCTTAATGCCATG
>CAYZJW010000084.1:4106-6989 GCA_964478985.1 uncultured Actinomycetota bacterium | reverse complement strand
GCACCTGCATCCTGCTGTTTTACCTGATGATCACTTGAATACCTTGAAAGGATTAAAATCCGTATCCCTGTCGTAGTGGTCTACCCTCTCTGCTTTTTTGAGGCTTCCTACGATCTTGTATGTGACCGGTGTCAGTGCTGCCTCCATAAGGACCTTGAATATATAATTTGATATTATTATAAGCAGCAGCAGGCTGTTGGGATATACACCAAAAAACGCCGCCGTCACGAATATTATGGTATCTACGCCCTGTCCCGCAATGGTGGACCCTATGGTCCTGGCAGCCAGCCATCTACCCCGGGTAAGGACTTTCATCCTGGCCAGTATATATGAATTGGAGAATTCGCCGGCAAAATATGCTATAAGTGATGCTGCCACTATCCTGGGGGTCTGCCCCAGTATAGCCATATAGGCTTCCTGCATCTCCCAGCCCTCCGCCGGCTGTATAAAGCCTATAAGGCCCAGTATTGCCGACATCAGGAAAGCGCTGGCAAAGCCTATCCATATAACCCTTCTTGACTGCCTGTAGCCATAGACTTCGGTAAGTATGTCCCCGAATATATACGAAAGTGGGAAAAGGATAGTACCCCCGTCAAAGGTAAATTTCCAAATATCTATTATCTTGGTGGAAGCTATATTGGAGATGAGGAGGACCGCCACAAAAAGGCCCGTGATGAGGTCAATATATTTATACCTTCCATCTGTCCTTTTTTTATCCATATATTTGCCCTGTATGATGAAACGGAAAGATATGATAGAACAATAAGACCCATTTTGCAAACAGAGCTGCAGCTGGATCCCTCATAACTTTTGTAATAGATATATATAATGGGTTATAATAGTATTATAAACAGAACCAATTTAATATAAACGGGGGCAGAGATGAATGATAAAAAAGATTTTGACAAGGGTTTTCTGGGTTTTGTCATCGGCGGGGCTGTACTGGGAGCCGTTGCCGGGTATGTGGTAAAAAAGGTGGGCCCAAAAAACATCATGGAGATGATAAAGCGCAAGGACATCATACCCCCGTCCATTACCAACCTCATGAATGAGTTCTCGGCCCGGCAGAAATCGATGGATAAATAAAATGCTAATAAAAAGCCTCCCGGTTTTCCAGGAGGCTTTTTATTGTGTTTTTTAAAGTATGTTATTTTTTTCTGGGCATCTTTTTCATGACCATGAAATAATATACTATAGATGCCACCCACCAGAAATTTACCACAAAGGTGACTATCAGGACTACCAGCCATATGGTCTTGGTATTCTCGCCGGAACCCGGAAATTCGCTATTATCCCTTTTGATGCAGTCTACCAGGGTGATTATCCACAGGATAAACAGGAACAATCCTACCAGTGCCAGTATTCCCCAGCAGACGATCATGAATACGCTTATTCCTGCACCCACAGCATCTTCTGCCGTGCAGCCGAAAAGCATCAGCGGTATAAGTGCGGCCAGCAGGACCAGGGGGGCCAATCTTTTCATCTTAACTCCTTTTTTAGCTATTGTATTAAAAGTCTTATCAGGGTAATTATAAATATTGACTTTATTAAATATATATTGTTTCTCTTAATATATAAAGGATTATTCCTGGTTTTCAAACATATCCCAGTCAAAGTCGATAAATATTATAAAGGACCTGCCCTGGGACCCAGAGACCATTAGAGCCTGCCTTCTTTCATCCTTTACTGCTATGACCACATCGCTGTCCTGTATCCCGGTTCCGGGACCCCTGAAGGCGTCTATCTGCCATCCTCTGCCGTTAAGCCTTTCATAATATGACAAAACCAGGGCTCTGGCATCAGGGGTGGAGTATACTATGATCCCCACATCCTGGCCTGTTATGCTTTCGGGAAGGTCTTCCAGCGCCTTCCTCTGGTCATCTGAAAAGGATACTCCATATGTGGATACCAGGCTGATCACCTTCTCTATGTTCCCGGTTACCTGGACCAGGGCCGCTGATCCCGGATAAATAAGCTCGTCTATGACTACGCTTTCATCTATATTGTCGCCGGCCAAGACACTGAGGCCGGTAGATCTTTCAAACAGCGAGAGCAAGGGGCACACGCATCCTGAAACAATGAGTATTATTACCGGTACCAGGGTGAATATCAAAAATATTTTTTTTATATTACTTATCACATTGATTTACTTCTATTATATCCTGCACATCATTTATTTAGCTTCTTGATCAGCCAGGCCATGTTCTCGCCCAGGTTCCGGAAGGTATCCATACCTTCCTCATCATCAAGTATCTCGCCCTTTTCCCTGCCTATACCCATATTCCAGTATATGGATCCCGGGATGATTACCTGGTTAAGCAGAAACAGGTTGTTTATCTGATGCAGGGTCTCTACCGCACCGGCCCTCCTTACGGCTATGACACCGGCGCCTACCTTCCTTTTTAACAGGTTTCCTCCCGCACGGGCGCAGTAGCCGCTCCTGTCTATAAGCGCTTTTACCTGGGGTGTCACCGAACCGAAATATACCGGCGAACCTATGATAATGCCCTGGCTTTCATACATCTTCTTCTGGCATTCATTCAGGATATCAGAATCGATTATGCACAGGCCGTCACCGGTCTTCTTACAGGCTCCGCATGCATTGCAGCCGTATACCGGTTCCCCGGCTATATGGATAAGCTCTGTTTCTATCCCCTGGCTTTCCAGGACTTCAAATACTGTTTTTATAGCCAGGTAAGTATTTCCGTCTTTCCTGGGACTTCCGTTGAAACCTACTACTTTCATGCAGCCTCCATATTTTGTTCTTTCATTTTATGTATATCCTGGGGATCCTGTCCTTTATCATGCAGGTTACTTCATAATTTATGGTACCCAGCATCCCCGCTATTTCATCTGCAGTTATCCTGCCCTGGCCGGAACTTC
>CAYZJW010000084.1:0-4006 GCA_964478985.1 uncultured Actinomycetota bacterium | reverse complement strand
TTGAGTGTGAGTACCGGCCTCAGTTCCCGCACCATCCTTTTTGTATCTTCCGGAAGCCAGTTTTCCCCTCCATCCGCATAAGGGTTCATGCCGTACAGGCAGAGTCCGGTCCTTACCATATCATAGTGTGACTCCCTGAACCTGAAAAATCCAGCACTATTGGCTAGATGCATATCAATAGTACTTAAGTCCGGGGAATCGATCATGGCCAGCGACCGGGAAAACCTCTCCATCTGCAGAATGGTATAACCCGGGTCTTTCTCGCTGGCACAGGCAAGATGGGAAAATATGCCCTCGACTTTGAGGTTCTTCATGGAACTTGTGGCGGATATTCCCCCGGCATCCTTCCAGTTTATCCCCAGCCGGTTCATGCCTGTATCTATATTTATGTTCACGGAAGCTTTAATGCCTTTGCTGCCTGCAATATCCGAATACACTTGGGCGGTTTCGGCTGAATTGACTGTGAGTATGAGGTTATTGTCCATGGCAGTGCCGGCAGCGGCAGCCGGGCATTCCCCCAGTATATGGATGGGGGCATGGATGCCCTCCCGCCTTAAAATTATCCCTTCTTCTGCCAGGGCCACTCCCAGGGAATCTGCGCCATTTGCAAGTACTGTCCTGGAGACTTCCACGGCTCCATGCCCATAGGCATCAGCCTTGACCACCGCCATGACCTTTACACCCGGTCCTGCGCGGTGCGACCTTACAAGCTGAAGATTATGGGCGAGTGCCTTAAGGTCTACCTCTGCCCGGGCAAACCGCCTATCTTTTAACTGAGTATCATTTATCAAGATCTTTTTATTCCCTGATCATGGACCTTACTATATCAGACCTGGTCACTATTCCCACCATATTATCATTATCATCGGTCACCGGAAGCCGGTTTATATTATGCCTTATCATAAGGTTTGCCGCTTCGCTTACCGGAGTATCCTCTCTTACTGTCTTTACTTCAGTGCTCATTACATCGCTTACCCTGGTGCCCAGGTATTTTTTGAGGTTAGCTTTGAACTTATTAAGGCTTTCAAGATATATGATGCTGTCCAGCAGCTTAAAATACCTGGGAAAATGCAGGTCTGAATCCTTTACTATGAGGTCTCCTTCAGTGGCAATACCCACAAGTTTTCCTTCTTTGTCCACCACGGGGACACCGCTTATCTTATTCTCCACCAGGATCTTTGATAATTCTTCCACAGATGCATCTTCCTGTACGGCTATTACCTCTGTTACCATGATATCTTTTACTGCCTGTTCATCTGCCATGCTACTTCTCCCTCCTGTATTTTATTTTTTCTATCTTCAGAAATACTTCCTTTATGCCCTCAAGCAGGTCTGTGGCGATAAGTGCTGTCCTGCTTGTCTTTTTGCTCATGATATCTGCTGCCAGCCCGTGTATATATGCCCCGCAGGCAGCAGCATGGAGCGGTTTCATCCCCTGGCAAAGCAGGGACCCGATGATACCTGTCAGTATGTCCCCGGTACCGGCGCTGGCCATGCCCCAGTTCCCCGTAGGATTAATATAGCTTACGGGCAAGCCTTCATCAATACCGGTGGTGACAGTGGCAGCTCCTTTGAGCACTGATATGGCCCCGAACCTCTTACTGGCTTCCAAATTTATATCCAGCCTGTCAGAAAGACCGATACTATCCATTCCCATTATACTGGAGAGCTCCCCGGCGTGGGGGGTTATCACCAAATCGGTCTTTACTGTTCCATTATCTTCCCCGATCTCATGTGGTCCAGCCAGCGCCTGAAGCCCGTCTGCATCCAGGACAACCGGTATATCCAGTCTTTTTATAAGCTCTCTTACCAGGTGTATGGTACCGGCATCCCTGGATATTCCGGGGCCTATGGCAGCTGCATCCGCATTTCGGGAAAGTTCCAGTATGTCCTCCAGGCTTTCAAAATCAAGTGCAGCCATCTCTGTCTGCTGTACCGGATAGGTTATGACTTCTGTAAGTTTTTCCTCCATTATGCCATTGAGCTCCTCCGGGCATACCAGGGTGACAAGACCGGCTCCCGCCCTCAGGGCTCCCATGCAGGTCATGGCCGCCGCCCCGGTAAACCCCAGTGAACCTGCCGCCACCATTAGCTTTCCCACCCGGTGCTTATAGGTCCAGGACTCTCTGGAGGGTATCACATCCGCTGCCCATTCCAGCGTAGGTTCGAATATCTGTTCAAACCTGCCAAAATATTCCCCGGGTATGCCTATATCTATGACACTTACCCGTCCGTTATATGCGGCACCCGGATAATTTACATTACCCACTTTTTTGCAGCCGAAGGTTATGGTCCTGTCAGCAAAGACAGCTGCCCCCAGCACCCGGCCATTGTCGGAATCTATGCCTGACGGAATGTCTACCGAGTATACCCTTATACTTTTATCATTCCTGGCGGCATCATTTATCATATTGATTATATCCAGGGCGGGCCTGCGGATAGGTCCCCCGTGCAGGCCGGTACCAAAAATGGCATCCACGATAAGGTCTTTATGTCCCAGGTCTTCTGCCAGACATCCCAGATTATCCTGGTCCAGCTGAGTTATGCTGCCTGGATATTTTTGTTTAAGCTCATTATAATAATACGCTGAATCAGGGGAAAACTTCTCCGGAGGCACAATATTAAATACCATTATATTGTAGCCCAATTCCAGAAGGTGCAAAGCGATCACAAACCCGTCACCGCCATTATTGCCGCCCCCGCATATGATGGTCCCCCTGGGAGCCCGGTTGGGAACAGCATCCTTGTATTCGGATACTATCTCCCTGGCCATGCCGGTACCGGCGTTCTTCATAAGCCATTTGGAGTCTATGCCGGCATCAATGGCCATCCTGTCTATCTGGGCCACCCGGCTGCCCATAAGGATCCTGTTTAGATTTTTATACTCTTTATTCAATTTCAATCCCTGCCTTCAACTTCTGCATCTGACATCATTTTCCCATACAGGTCTTCAATACCTGATTTCTTTGACCATAATTCCATATATTCCATATCAAGTTTACCGTATTGAAGCTCGTATACGCTCAGGGCGTCTTCATATTGTTTCTTGCTCCCCCCTGATAGTTTTGACCAAATCAGTTTCTGGATTATGGTATCTTCAGGAGCAGATAAATATGCCTTGAAACCGAATATTTCTATCTTTTGCCTGCGGGCGAACCTGCTCTTATCAAAATCACTGTCTGTCAATATCCAGAAATCGATCTTATTTCCTTCTTCTGTATCCAGTACATTGAATTGGCTGTTATTAATAATAGCTTCCTTTACTGAATCCCTGTTTATATAAAATCTTTTTGGATCAAATATTTCCATGATACCAGGTATATCATCCATTCTTATAGATATTATAATGTCGATATCATGAGTGGACCGGGGATTTCCCTGAAAGCTTGAGACCAGGGAACCGGTCAGCATATAAGGAATATCTTCCCTTTCCAATGATCTTACAGTCTTTTTTAATAATTCAAGTTGTGACATTTATCGATCCGCTTCAGGTATATTTTTTTAATCTCCTTATCCGGAAGATCGGGAAATCTGTGTCTCAGTCCGGCCATAAACAAGTCTTTAGTCAGCTCTGTCAGCTCAAAGGATTTCCTGAGCCTGTCCTGGGGGGACATCTTCCTCATCATCTCAATATATTGTTTATGGTCGGCACTATTTTTCATAGGAATAATTCTATCATATATCCGGGGATTTATAAGGATTTAGTAATAGATTGCAACTTATCAGTTCTTCTTCATATGTGTTTTTTCCAGGACCCAGAATCTCTTTGGTGACACAATGTTTATGTTTTTAAAACTCTTTAGCACCAGAAGATCTTTATCACCGGTTAATATGCAGTCTGCTTCCACTGAGACTGCAGCTGTCAGGATATCATCATCGGCATCCCTGCAAACTGTTTCTAGAAGTGCGGTATAATCATTGATCACTTCTATATTGTTTATTAGAAAGTCTATGGCAGTTTTTACTTCAAATTCCTTATATCCGATTTTTTCCTTCAGTTTCTCTT
>CAYZJW010000083.1:1864-7114 GCA_964478985.1 uncultured Actinomycetota bacterium | reverse complement strand
TTATGGGAAGCTTTGTCTTAAAGCTCAGGTAGGCAGCACCCTTATGGAATGGCTCCAGCCTCCCCTTCTTGTTAAGCTTTCCTTCAGGGAAGATGCCGAAAAGGGTCCTGTCTTTTTTGGATAGCAGGATGAGCTCCCTGAAAGTGGCGAGATTCCTCATGCTTGTATCTTTGTATACGGGAAGGCTGTTGGTGAACTTCCTCATAAAGAATGCGGTAAACCTGGTGGCAAAATTATTGGCAGAGGCAATAAAGTATATCTTTTTCCCGGTTGCCCCCAGGAGGACTATGGGGTCTGCGCCGCCGGTGTGGTTTATGGCCAGTATGGCCGAACCGTCATCGGGGATATTTTCCAGATTGGATACTTTTATTCTTACGAATAACTTGAAAAAATTAATAAACAGCACCCTGGGGATACTGTAAAAGAACCCAAATAGTCTTTCTTTTAATTCTCTCATCCCGGTTATATTATAATACAGAAAAATAAAATTCCATATTTGCCGGATCTTACCGAAAATGGCATCAACCTTATAGCCTCCCGCAGAATAAAAAAGGCCTGAACCGGCAAACTTCTTTATATGAGTTTGTTTAGATCGCTGAAAAATTTCTCCATATAGTCATAATGGGTGCCCCTCCAGTAATACCTGCCGCATTCCCTGCAGTGGCTGAAATCATCCCGGGTCTTAAACACATAAGGCGGAACCTTCCCCTCCACCTCTTCTTTTGCCGCTTCTTCCAGGCGGCTGTTGCATACAAGGCATATCACCAGGCGGGGCCTGAGCCTCAGGCCCAGGCATGACATCACCTGCAGGAGCTGCTGCCTCAGACTGTCATCAGTAATATATATCGACCGGAGGACGCCCCTGGCAAAGTCCCTTCTTTTAAGCATCATAGTATCCCTGGTAAGCACGATCCTTTCTTCCCTGCGGGCTGTGTCCAGGATCTCTTCGTCACCTGCATCATTTGAGTAGGCGACATCATATCCGGCCATCCTGAGATACCTGGCCAGCTTTCCTACCATCACATCAGCAATGAATCTTTTCCTTTCCATTCTGGTCAGCTAACCGATACTTTTAATACTTTCTTGTCTTTGCCCATCAGGCTTATTATCTTATCAGGTATGCCGGGAGTCCTGCTGTGAAGGTGAAAGCTATATACCTTCTGGTCCTTACCAGGCAATACCTCATAGCTTTTACTCCTGATGTCGCCGGAAAATTTTCCCAGGATCTTTTTTATGTCATCAATTCCTTCAAAATCCATGGCTGTAGTCACCCTGATATTATAGAACGGCACATGGATGACCCGTTCTTCAAGGTTCTTAAGGAAACTTAAAATCAAAAGCCCCGATATGGTGACTATGATGGCCAGGTAATACAGCCTTGTCCCCAGGGCCAGGCCGATAGCAGCTGATATCCAGATGCTGGCGGCAGTGGTTACCCCCTTTACCAGCGGGCCCTGTTTAAAAATAGCGCCGGCACCGATAAATCCTATCCCGGTCACTATTCCTGCCGCTATCCTTGACGGATCTACCGGACCCATTCCTGAAAATCCCAGATATGAGACCAGTGTAAATACCGTGGCTCCCAGGCATACCAGGGAATGGGTCCTTAAGCCTGCCGGCCTTTCATGCTTTTCCCTCTGGAGACCGATGAGTCCGCCAAAGATTATAGCCAGAAGGGAAGGCGCCAGCACATCGAATACAAAGGACAGGGCATCAAAGTTAAAATCTGAAATAAATCTTTCCCAAAACAGCATTTTCATCTCCCCCTATAATGATATTTACAGGATATATTTTATCATAAAAGCCCCATGCTGCATTACTGCTGTATTTTAATTATAGGAGTCCAGAGTATATAATATTATATAAAGATAATGGCAGGAGAAAACTGAATATATAATAAAGGAGACAAAAATGTTCAGGTCGTCAATAAAACTGTTTAAAGTATTCGGGATAGAAATACGGCTGGACTACAGCTGGTTCATAATATTTGCCCTGTTTGCCTATTATTTCGGGTTTTCCTATTTCCCCTCAGTGCTTCCAGGGACCAATGCCGGTATTATTGCTATCATAACCATAATAACAGTGCTGCTGTTTTTTACGTCGGTGCTCATACATGAGATGAGCCATTCACTGGTGGCAAAGAGCAGGGGGACCCCGGTGGAAAGGATAACCCTGTTTTTATTCGGGGGAATGGCCCAGATCGAAAAAGAGCCGGATAACCCGGCCAGCGAGTTTACCATGGCCATAGCCGGGCCCGGCGCCAGCTTTGTACTGGCGCTTCTATTTGGAATTATATGGTATTTATCAGGTGGTTCCCCCTATATACAGGAACCTGCCAGGTATCTTACCATTATTAATATTATTCTGGGAGTATTCAACCTGCTTCCCGGATTTCCCCTGGACGGGGGAAGGGTGCTGCGCTCCATAATATGGAAGGTGACCGGCAATCTCCAGAGGGCTACATTTATAGCCTCCACTGCAGGAAGGGTGCTGGGGTTTATGATAATAGCAGTGGGCATAGTATTCATTTTCACAGGCAACTTCTTAAGCGGGATATGGTTTGCATTCATCGGCTGGTTCCTGCAGTCATCCGCCCATATGGGATACCGCCAGCTGATCTTCGAGACCAGCGTCAAAGGTATAAGGGTTAAGGATGTCATGAATGACGACCTGGTCCTGGCAGATAAAGACCTGACACTCCAGGAAATAATCGATGATTATTTTATGCGCTACCGTTTCGGCAGGTTTCCCGTGGTACACGGAAGGGGAAGGAACGCCCGTTTTATCGGCATCATATCACTTCATGATATAAAAGCTATAGACAGGGAGAAGTGGGACAGCACCAGGGTAGGCGATATAGTGAAGACGGTCACGGAAAAGGAGAAAGTCGATAAGTCCATGGAGATATCCGATGCCATTAAAAGGATGGGCAAAGCCGGCCTGGGTCATCTGGTGATAATGTCCGGGGACAGGCTGGAAGGAATAATAACCAAAAGCGATGTCATGAGGTTTATACAGATAAGGTCGGAACTGCATTAGATGCCAAAATCGCTTGAAAGCACAGGCAAAATATATATAATATCACCTTTAAGGCCCCGGCGCGGGCATATATGATATTTAGAAGTTGGGATATTGATAAGCAGCAGCACAAATAAGATAAAATATTTCAGGGACCACCTGGAAGAGATAAAAGAAGGCACCGGACAGCTGAAGGTGATATATTCAGACCTGGACGGTACTTTGTTCAATGACCAGGGATGCCTGGTAAAGGATGCAGAAGACAGGTTCTATCTTGATGCCGTGAGGCTGCTGGAGAAAGTGGAAAAGAAGGGCTGGGACCTGGTCATAGTATCGGGCAGGAATAAGCATACATTGCGCTACAATGCCCAGATGATAGGCGTGGAGAACTATATTGCAGAGCTTGGCTCAGAACTGGTCTACGGACTGGGAAAACAGGTCCACGTGACCTTTGATAGGGATGCCAGATGTCATGACATAACATACGGGAGCCGGGACCTTGAACGGATAATAAGTATTATGATGGAAAGATTCCCAGGCAGGATAGAAAGCCGGATGGAATGGAGCCGCTACCGGTCATTTAATGCCCTGTTCCTGGGAGACGTGGACATGGAAAAGGCTAATGAGGTACTCCGGGAAGCAGGTTACGGGGACCTGGTATTCGTAGACAATGGTATTTCCAAATTAATGGAAACCAGCCTGGATATGGAAAAGATGCATTTAATCAACCTGATGCCGGCGGGAGTCACCAAGGCCAGCGGCCTGGCACTGGATAAAAAGCTGAGGAAGTTCACACAGGATAACTGCATAGCGCTGGGGGATTCTCCCGAGGACCTTAAGATGGCCCCGGAAGTAAAGTATTTCTTTCTTATGGTAAATGCCCTGGAGCACAGGGAAGAACTGGAAAGCGAGCTGCCGAAGTATGATAATGTATTTATTACGGGTGAAGCCATGAACCGGGGCTGGAATGAAGTTATAGGAAGTCTTTTGTGATAATAGATATATAGTTTATAATAATCTAGAAAGCCATAAGATTATATTATCCAGGATCTAATAATATGGTTAAGAAGAAAAAAAATAGCAGGATAAGCGCAGCTGAACTTCTGGGCATGGCTGCCATAGCTGCAGCAGCCGGTTTTGTGACCGGGATGCTTTTTGCCCCTCAGTCTGGCGCAAAGACCAGGAAGCTTTTAAATGCTGCCATAAAAGAGACTATGAACAGGTTTAAATTCCTTTTGCTGGAGGCCAGAGTGATGAGCGAGGATCTGGTGGAAAAAGGCAGGGAGAAAGCGGGAGAGGTCTCCTTTAAGGTAAAAACGAAAAAGTGATCAGTTCCCTTTGGTCTGCAGGATTATTTATTGACATAGTATATCTACTATAGTAGACTTTACGATTGCTAATTAGTTGGCCAGCTAATGGCCTGACAAGCTGGTAGTCTAGTGATTAGCAGGGGCCGTTAGCTCAGTTGGTAGAGCACCGGACTTTTAATCCGGGTGTCGAAGGTTCGAATCCTTCACGGCTCACCAGTTAAATTGTACCTTTAAAATATATATGGTGTAAGTAAGCCGGGTAAACATGCCTCAGGTGCATGTTTGCTGGATTCGAAAAGACGGACTGAAGCGAAGCGAAAGGAGTCTGCGTCTCTGCAGCGAGCCGCAGGCGAGACGAAAGAACGAATCCTTCACGGCTCACCAGTTAAAGGCCTGTTCGTCTAGTGGTTAGGACACAAGGTTTTCAACCTTGCAACAGGAGTTCAATTCTCCTACAGGCTACCAGGGGCGCTTAGCTCAGCTGGGAGAGCACCTGCCTTACAAGCAGGGGGTCACAGGTTCAAGCCCTGTAGCGCCCACCATTTTTGAGGCCAGATTTTTTTTGCGGAGCTGTCGTCTAGTGGTTTAGGACACATGCCTGTCACGCATGAGATCGCGGGTTCAAATCCCGTCAGCTCCGCCAGTTTATTTGAGATCATTAGATCGATTAAGGCGTAGTCAAGCAGGGAAATATGCCATAAGTGCATATTTCCGGGATTTGAAAAGACGGACGAAGCGAAGCGAAGGAGTCTGCGTCTCTGCAGCGAGCCAAAGGCGAGACGAAAGAACAAATCCCGTCAGCTCCGCCAGTTTATTTGAGATCATTAGATCGATCAAGGCGTAGTCAAGCAGGGAAATATGCCAGAGGTGCATATTTCCGGGATTTGAAAAGACGGACGAAGCGAAGCGAAGGAGTCTGCGT
>CAYZJW010000083.1:0-1764 GCA_964478985.1 uncultured Actinomycetota bacterium | reverse complement strand
AGCGAGCCAAAGGCGAGACGAAAGAACAAATCCCGTCAGCTCCGCCAGTTTATTTAGTTAATTTTAGTCATCTCCTGGCGAGATAGCTCAGTTGGTAGAGCAGTGGACTGAAAATCCATGTGTCCGCAGTTCAATTCTGCGTCTCGCCACCACTTTTTTAGGCACTTCATAATGTTTTAATACCACTGGTTTTGATATAATGCTATTATCCTGAAAAATTAGTATATCTTAATATGCCCTTATATTTATACATAATTATCCTGAGCCTCCTGGTGCCCGGGTCCGCGGGTCTTGTGCTGTATTTCTGGCTGCAGAAGAGAAAAATCTATTCCCGTTTTACCAGGTTCTCGGAAACACTTACTGAAGGTGTAAGCGGGATCGATCCCGCCTGGAGACCGGCCGGGAAAGATAAGCTGACTAATGGTGACATGGAAGATATAAGGGACTTTATAAATAGTTTTTCTTCTGAAATAAAAAAAAGCTCCCGCATCCTGAATACCTTATTGGATAATATTACCCAGGGCATATTGTTGATAGATGAAAACAGGAAAATACTGATGATAAACGAAGCCCTGTCAAATCTTTTCTATATCGATCCCAGGAAAATACTGCAGCAGAAGACTGTGCTGGTATTCAACAATAAAAAACTGGAAGACCTTATAACAGCAGTTATGCTGAATAATGCCCCCATGAGCGAAGATGTGGTTTTCTACAGCGATGAAGACCTTTACCTGAGCATCGAGGCTGTCCCTGTCCAGGTTTCTCCCGGAACAGGCGGGGCGGCCAGTATTTTGATAATAATGGACAATGCTACCAGAGAGGTGGAATTTTCAAAGCTGAGGAGCCAGTTTGCCGCCAATGTGTCTCATGAGATGAGGACTCCGCTTACTTCCATAAAGGGATACATAGAGACTATCCTGGAATCAGGCTGCGATGACTCCGGGATGATAAAAAACTATCTGGGTAAAAGCCTGAAAGAAGTAGAGAGGCTGAATTTCCTTATAAAAGACGTCCTGGACCTATCCAAGATCGAATACAGGAGGAATGTGCTGTTCCAGGAAGATAATGACCTGGTGGCAATAATAGAGGATATCATAAGATCGCTGGATTTCCTTGCAAGGAAAAACAATATTTCTATAGATCTTTCTTATTCTGACAGATCGATACTCTATCAGACAGACCGGGAACTCATGAGCCAGCTGGTAAGGAATATCCTGGAAAATGCTATTTTCTATTCCGGAAAAGGTTCCAGCATAGATGTCTCCATAGAGGATAAAAAAGACTATATAGTCATGACATTTACTGATAATGGCATGGGTATAAAAAAAGAGGATATCCCTTATATCTTCCAGAGGTTTTACAGGGGAAAACCTGATACATCTGCAAAAAGGATAGGGTCAGGACTGGGGCTGTCCATCGTAAAACACACAGTAGACCTTCATGGCGGCAAAATTGATGTGGAGAGCATGCCGGGTGTGAGGACCAGGTTTACCATCAGATTCCCCAGGGATAATAAAATCCAATAAGTTAAATTAATATTAAATCTGTAAACACTTTTTTTAAAAAAATTAAAAAATATGGTAGATTTATAGAAATTGTATGATTTTAATAACTAACTTAAAAGTATTATGGCAAAATCGGTTTATGTTGTCGACGATGAAGAAAATATTCTTGAAATAATAGAATATAACCTCAATAAAAACGGATACGATGCAAGGGGTTTTAAAGACGGCAGAAGCTTCCTTGATTTCTTCCATGTAAAAA
>CAYZJW010000082.1:0-7156 GCA_964478985.1 uncultured Actinomycetota bacterium | reverse complement strand
GAACGTCTTACCACTGACATTATCATCACCAGTGACAGCGGTACTATAAGCACTGTTACCAGGGTCATTATCCTGCTTATGGTAAGCATCATCACAAGTATTCCCATGACGGTTGCTACTGAAGTTATGATCTGGGTAAGGCTCTGGTTAAGTGTCTGGTTTATGGCGTCTACATCATTTGTGACCCGCGATATTATTTCACCCTGGCTGGTATTATCAAAATACTTGAGCGGCATCCGGTTTATTTTCCGGGATATATCCCTCCTGAACCTGTAAGTCATCTTCATGGATACTGCAGACATTATCCAGCCCTGGACAAAGGAAAATAATGCTGAGGCTCCGTAAAGGCCCAGCGATATCAGTATTATCCTGCCTATATAGCCAAAATCAATCCCGTCCCCGGTACCGGATACTATTTCCATTACCCCTTCAAACAGCCTGGTGGTAGCCATGCCGATCATCTTGGGACCGGCAATGGCAAAAGCGGTAGAGACGGCTGCCATTATCATGACCACAAGTATCTGTATCCTGAATTTACCGGCATACTCCAGGAATTTTTTCAGGGTTTCTTTAAAATCCTTTGGCTTTTCACCCTGCATCTGGATGCCCCTGGCGCCGGGTCCGAAACCCATATGTCCCCCGCCTCCCGGTCTCTGTCCCCCGGTCTTAAAACCTCCAAAAGACCTGCTCCTGTCCCTGGTCCTCCCGTTCATGCCAGTTCCTCCCTGCTCAGCTGGGAAAAAGCTATTTCCCTGTAGGTCTCACAGCCTGCCATAAGTTCTTCATGGGTGCCGCTGCCGGCTATCCTGCCTTCGTCCAGGACGATTATCTGTTCCGCACTCATAACCGTTCCCACTCTCTGGGCTATAATAAACAGGGTGGTATCAGAAGCAAATTCCCTGAGGGCACGCCTTAAAGCGCGGTCAGTCCTGAAATCCAGGGCCGAAAAACAGT
Organism: uncultured Actinomycetota bacterium; assembly: GCA_964478985.1. Classification (GTDB taxonomy): domain Bacteria; phylum Actinomycetota; class Humimicrobiia; order Humimicrobiales; family Humimicrobiaceae; genus M55B120. The sequence goes on along the minus strand of CAYZJW010000082.1, from coordinate 6,202 downwards.
CGTCAAGTACAAGTATCTCCGGGTCCTTTACCAGGGCCCGGGCTATGGAAAGCCTCTGCCCCTGGCCTCCCGATACATTTTTCCCGCCCTGGGCTATGCTGGAATCAAAACCATCACTCTTTTCTTTTATGAAATCGAGAGCCTGAGCCACGGATGCTGCTTCTTCCAGCTTTGCCTCAGTGGCATCATCATCGGCATAACGTAGATTGCTCCCTATGGTACCGCTGAAAAGGACACTCTGCTGGGGGACATAGCCTATCCTTTCCCTCAATTCTTTCTGTCTTATCTCCCGCACATCTTTTCCATCTACCATGATCTTGCCCTGGCTGACATCATAAAACCTTAAGATCAGGCTTGCCAGGGTCGATTTCCCGGATCCTGTAGAACCGATTATGGCTGTGGTCTCACCCCGCCTGACCCTGAAGCTCACATCATGGATAACGTCTTCTTCTGCATTGGGATAGCGGAAAGAAACATCCTTGAATTCTATTTGCCCATTCATACCGGGCTGTATCACCTCAGGTTTCTCAGGATCTTTTATGGTGGCCTGGGTGTCGAGGACCTCAGCTACCCTTCCGGCAGATACTGAGGCCCGGGGGAACATTATAAACATGACCGAAAGCATGAGAAAGGCCATTATTATTAGCATGGCATACTGCAGGAATGCCATCATGTCCCCTACCTGTATGTTCGAAACTGCTACCTGGTTAGCTCCAACCCATACTATCATGAGCGAGACCCCGTTCATGGCCAGCATCATGGCCGGAAACAGTACCACCATAGCCCTGGTGACAAAAAGCGAAGTAGTGGTAAGGTCGAGATTTGCCCGGTCAAAACGCTTTTCCTGGAAATACTGGTTATTAAAAGCCCTTATCACCATAATACCTGAAAGGCTTTCCCTGATGACCAGGTTCAGCCTGTCGATCAGGTCCTGCATCCTCCTGAACCTGGGAAGGGTTATGGAAAAAACTACCATGATAAGTGAGATTATAGATATTACCGCCACTGCGATTATCCAGGACATAGATACGCTGCTTCTTAAGGCCAGCACTATTCCCCCGATTCCCATAAGAGGGGCATAGAATACCATCCTTATCATCATTATCACCAGCATCTGTATCTGGGTTATGTCATTGGTGGACCTGGTTATAAGGGATGCCGTGGAAAACCGGTCAAACTCGGCATTGGAAAATCCTTCCACCCTGCTAAATGTCATATCCCTGAGGTTTTTAGCCAGTCCTGCCCCCGTTCTGGCAGCAAAGTATCCTACAGCAATGGTGCATACAGCAGAAAGGAGGGTCAAAAGCAGCATTATCCCGCCCGTCTGCCAGATATAGTTCCTCTGGACCCTGGCAGTGTCTAAGCCCAGATAGCCATACTCGGCTCTTACAAAATTGACTGCCATCTGGGTAAGCAGCGTATCTCCCATTTCCTGGAACTGCTGCTCCATGTTTTCAAGGATCATGGACTTCTGTTCATCCGGCAGGTCCTCGATCATCTCGATGACCTGGCCTGCGGACATGCCTTCGGGTATACTGGACAGGTCAAGGCCCGATGCTATTCCAAATTCCCCGGCTCTCTCAGGATCCGATATCACCATCTCGATACCGCCTGCAGCTACAAATGCCCGGGACAATATTTTATTCATACTATTTGCTTTTTCCCGGTTTATCCTGTTTAAAACATATATGCCCTCGTCCATAAGTTTGGGATATTTATCCAAATACTCCCTGTAGTCAGATGAGGTCATAGCCTTAAGTGTATAGTTTTCCAGGACTTCCGTCTTTTCCTCCTCATCCATGAATACCAGGAGCCTGTCCATCCTGCTCTTACTGACAGCCTCGGCTGCTGCATCCTCTACTCCTCCCTGCTGTATGCCCACATTTACTATATCTGACATATAGTCAGGCAGAGCCAGGTTGGCAATAGCCTGCAGGAACAGGAATACTATGGAGATAATTATAAGGGCCGTAAACGGCCTGAGGTATTTTAAGAGTCTGAACATCCAGTTATAAATTAATTAAGCAACTAAAACAATAAGTATCTTAAATTAATGGGGGTTTTTGTCAATATATTTTATGATTTTTTAAAATCGGGTATACGTATGCGCTCTCCACCCTTCATGGCTGACTGGTGGGCGCAGATACCGGCAGCAGTCCAGTTGGCTGCCGCCAAAGCATCGATAGCAGAATCCCTTTCCTCCATTATAGCACTTATATATTCGTGGACCATGTGGGGGTGAGAACCGCCATGTCCGGCTCCCTGGATGAATGATACATGGGTATCATCTTCTATTTTTTCTCTTCTGGTAAACTTCTTTATCTCTTCCGGAAGAAGCCTATCAGTATCAGGGATCTCTATCCTCCTGGCATCTTCACCACCTTCAAAAAGGACCGGGTTTTCACCCTGTATCTGTTCCCATTCAAATGAAAGCCGGTCCCCGTAGATATCAAGACTTTCCCGGTACTGCCTTACAGTCTCATAAAGAGACCGGGTGGCTTCGGCTATGATATTGCTATCCCTTAGTTTGAACACGGCAGTCTCCACGGCAAAGGGAGAGCCGTACCTGGAGGCAAGCTCTTTGCTTATGGAACCGGAACCATGGCAGACTACCGACTCAGCTATGGATCCGGCCAGGGCAATAAGGGGTGAGACAGCATGGGTCCCATACCACATAGGGGGAAAACCAAGCCAGTATTCCGGCCAGCCTTCCAGCCCCATATCCTGCATATGGGAACCCCTCAGAAATTGTATGCGGCCCAGTCTGCCGCTGTCTGCCATTTCCTTCACATACAAAAATTCCCTGGTATAGACCGCGGTCTCCATCATCATAAATACTTTTTTTGATCTGTTTTTTGCTTTTACTATGGCTTTGAGGTCCTCGATACTGGTCCCCATGGGAACAGTACAGGCACAATGTTTTCCCGCCTCCAGGGATGCAATGGTCATAGGCGCATGGTCCATAATGGGAGAAACTACATGAATAGCGTCTATCTCATCGATATCAAGGAGGTCCTTCCAGTCGGTAAAAAGTCTTTCTATGCCAAATCTTTTGCCGGTCTTTTCCAGCTCATCTTTATTCCTCCTGCATATGGCAAATACTTCTGTACCGGGATAGGCCTGGTATATGGGAATAAACTCCATACCGAACCCCAGACCTATGATAGCCACCTTTATTTTTCCACTCATGGTATTTCACCCCTCCATATTTTTATTATCCTGCTGTTTTTTCAATAAATACTTATCTACCTCATCTTTTACGGGCAGCGATGGTATCACGCCTTTTCCAGTGGCAGTCAGGGCTGCTGCTGCACTGGCAAATCTTAATGCTTCAGCAAGCTGCAGCCTGTTGGCAGTCAGGTTTTCAATACCATTTTTAGCTATGCTGCAAAGAACTCCTGACACAAAGCTGTCACCGCAGCCGGTTGCATCCACTGTATCCACCCTGAAAGCAGGTACATAACCGAAGGAATCCCTGGTCAGGAAATAACAACCCTTCTCCCCCATGGTCACCAGGCATATTGCCGGCCCCATTTCCAGTATTTTTTCCGACCCTTTTTCAATATCAGTGGTCCCGCTTATAAGCCCCAGCTCTTCATGGCTTATTTTAACTACATGAGCCAGGGGTATGGCGGCAGTTATGACCTCTTTTGCCCTTTCCCTGGAAGGCCACAGCATAGGCCTCCAGTTGGGGTCAAATGATATCAATGCCCCTGCATCCCGGGCGGTCTCAACTGCTTCATAAGTGGAAGTCCTGCCAGGTTCTCCTGTCAGTGTTATGGAGCCGAAATGGCATATTCCGGTGTCCTGTAAAAATCTCCTGTCAAATTCCCGGTGGTCCAGGTTCATGTCAGCACCGGGGTCGCGGTAGAACTGGAATTCTCTGGTATTGGGGGTGGGAAGAGAGATAAAGGCAAGAGTTGTCCTGGCACTTTCATCATACTGCAGCTGTGATATATCCACTTTGTTATTTTCCAGGACAGAAGCCAGGTATCTGCCAAACCGGTCGTCGCCTACCCTCCCTATAAAAGCAGATTCCAGCTCCAGTTTTGCCGTACCCACTGCTACATTGGCAGGGGCGCCGCCGGGGACCCTCCTGAACTCGCTTACTTGCCCAAAACTGACTCCGGACTGGAGGGGAAGAAAGTCTATAAGCAGTTCGCCTATACATATGACATCCATGCTATTGCTGCTATCTCCTGACTGAACCTGTAAATTTCTGCTGAATATCCCATAACCGGGATGCAAGGCTGTTTTCGGGGAGTCTTATCCGGTCAAAGGTTATTATCCCGTCTTTTTCTATATCCGATATCAATATACTGTTTTCCAGAAGGCCGATGGTTGCATAATGGTTTTTTTTAAAAATGCGCGATCAACAGTTATACCTGGCAATATTGGCTCTGCTTATCAGGTCAGATATTTCCATTTTTTATCCTTAACCGATAGTCCTGGCCAGGATCTCCTCTATAGTCCCCCTGTTGTTTTCCGGATCATAATATGCTTCTATTATGTCTTTATGAGGCAGACTGTTGATCCTGTCATTCATCTTATTAAGCACATAGCAGTTGATCTCAACCGCCTTGCTGACAGGCATCCTTTCAGGGTTGATATCAATGCCGAAATACTCCCTGTAGCCTCCCATCTTCAGCATATAAAGCATGGCTTCGGCCTGCTGCCATTCCACTACGCCTACATTGAGGTCCTGGTCATAATTTCCCATGGGCTGGCTATTCCAGTGGGTATTGAAAAGCCTTCCCTGTCTCAGGCACCTTGCTATTGCATAAGGAGCATCCTCGAAACCCATCCTTATATGCCCGATCTCCGGCTGCATCCCCATAAGCCTTTTGCCTTCCTCTATAAGTTTTTTGTTTTTGCCCGAAGAAAGTCTTGACTCTATATCGGCACAGGCTATTAGTCCGTCAGCCGTGGTGCGGTATATATTATTGGGTGCAGGCTCATATGGTTTGGGCTCAATAGCCACCGGAACACCGGGCGCTTCATCCATTGCCCTGGCAACAGCATCCTCAAAGCTGTCCCACATATGATAATAATCAGTGCCCAGGGAATAGGTATATCCATCTATTCCCGGCCATATGCCGGCATGGTGAAGGCCTTTATCCCCGGCAAATGCTATGCAGTCCTTCAATGTGTTGCGGGCTATATCCCTGTATCTTTCTATGGGATTTGAAAGGGAACCGAATTCAAATTCCTTTGGATAGAAGATCGCCGGATAGCAGGACTGCAGTACTATGCCTGATTCTTTTTCCAGCTCCTGGTAAAGATGGTAATTATCCTCATTGACCTCAATCGGATAATGGGCCTCTATGGCCTTTACCCCATATTTGGCCATCTCCTTTGCCATCTCCAGCCTCTCGGGGATATCCTTTCCTCCGGTATAGGCTTCATGAAACCTTCCCCCTCCTGGAGCAAAGTACCATATGCCCACCGATACTTTTAAGTCAAGCTTGAAGCTTTCCATATGCTTGACCAGTTCAGGTCTTGAAAGCCTCCTGGCCTGATAGGTAGTGTCTAGCATGTTTTTCTCTCCTTTGATCATTTACAGGATCATGCCCACCACATGTCGCCGGGTTCTTCATAAAGAAGCACGCCCTTGAGAAACTCTACCGCCTTTCCAAGTCCTTCATCGGCCGACATGAGCGGGTCTTCATGTTCTATGCTTATGACTCCATTGTACCCCGCAACCCTCAGAGCGGAGACGAAATCATTCCAGAATTGGCTGCCGTGACCATAGCCTACAGTCCTGAAAGTCCAGGCCCTTTCAGGAATCCTGGAATAATGCTTCCAGTCATTTACTCCCCTGAAAGATACCACATTCCTGTTTACCTGGCTGTCCTTGGCATGCACATGCACAATAGCCGGCCCCAATCTTTCTATGGCCAGGATGGGGTCTATCCCCTGCCAAAAAAGATGGCTGGGGTCAAAATTGCATGATACATGGTCTCCGGCTTCCTCCCTTAGCATAAGAAGGAGTTCGGGATTATATATCATATCCCCGGGATGCATCTCAAGGGCAAACTTTACTCCTGTATCTTTTGCCAGTTTTGACAGATCCTTCCAGAAGGGTACCAGTTTTTCTTCCCATTGCCATTTAACGGCATCCCCGAAATATGCGGGCCAGGGACAGGTAATCCAGTTTGGATATTTTGCATCTTCTCCGGCACCGGGGCATCCGCCAAAGCAA
>CAYZJW010000081.1:0-7229 GCA_964478985.1 uncultured Actinomycetota bacterium | reverse complement strand
CCTCCAGTTACTATTATAATAGTAACTGAAATTTTTTCAAGTCTCTATTGTGTTAGTAACTGAAACAAATAATTATAAGAACTTGCTAATGCTGTCAATTATCTCCAGGGCATCCCCTGTGTTCTCAATAAGAAAAAACTTCTTCCTTGCCTTTGCAATATCCCTTTCACCCTTAAATATCCAGGAGAGATGCTTCCTGAACTCCCTTACAGCCTTATACTCCCCCTTAAAGTGGACCAGGAACCTCAAATATAATGCAGCAAATCTTTTCTTCCATTCCCTGCCGGGATCACCTTCGGGAATATCGCTGATATCGCAACCTTTTTCCATAAGCAGGAAGGTAATGGCCATTTCCATAAAGACCCACAGGGTACCCTTTGCGGCCCTGCCGATCATAACTCCGTCGCAGCCGGTATATTCCAGGACATCCAAAGCATCAGCCGGTGTTACGATATCGCCGCTGGCTATCACAGGGATGTCCACAGCATCCTTTACCTTCCTTATCTCCCCATAGTCAGCCTGGCCGGAAAAGCCCTGCTTTACCGTCCTTCCGTGTATGGTTATGGCGCTGGCCCCGGATTCCCGGGCGATCTTTGCCATATTGACCGCATTTATATTATCCCTGTTCCAGCCTATCCTGGTCTTTAAGGTGACTGGCCTGTCCACAGCATGGACCACCCGGGAGATCATTTTGCCGGCAAGCTTCTCTTCCTGCATCAGGTAGCCCCCGCTCTTTGCTTTTATTATCTTGGGAACGGGACATCCCATATTTATATCGATTATGTCTGCTTTTTCGGCAACCTTAGCAGCCGCTTCCGCCATTATGCCGGGATCGGACCCAAAAAGCTGCAGGGCGCAGGGTCTTTCGGGATCAGTGATGTTGGTAAGCTCGCTGCTTTTTTTATGATCATAGTGCAGGCCATAGCTTGTGACCATCTCCGAAAATGTTAGGCTGCATCCAAAAGAGCGGGCAAATATCCTGTAGGTATTATCGCTTATGCCTGCCAGGGGTGCTGAGATCACGGGATTCTTTATCTCTATATTTCCGATATTGAAGCTATATTTACCGATCCGGGCTTCCCTGATGATATCCCTGGGGAGAGGAGTTATTTCATTGCGGGAAAAATAGCCGTCTATGTATGCGGAAGCCAGCTCTCCCAGCTCATCCAGAAGGTCCTTGAGCTTATTATCTTCCATCATCATTTCCGGTTCTTCTCAACCAGAAGGTTCAGGCCTTTCAGGGTAAGGTCGGGGTCATGTATATCTATCCATCTGCTTCTTTCCAGCATGAGGACTGACAGGCCCCCTGTGGCGATTATCCTGGGTTTGAAACCGGGGTCGTCCTGCCTTACTTCCTCTACAATCTTGTCTACCAGGAAATCTATCTGGCCCAGGTATCCATATAATATACCTGAACGTATGCCGTCATAAGTTGTCTTCCCGATGACTTTTTCGGGCCAGTAAAGGTCGACCTTGGACAGTTTGGCGGCATATTTAAAAAGAGCTTCCGAGGATATCTCAATACCAGGCGCTATCACCCCTCCCAGGTATTCTCCCCTGGAGGATATGATATCGAATGTAGTAGCTGTCCCGAAATCGACTACTATGGCCGGATAACCGTGGATCTCCTTAGCTGCCACGGAATTGGCTATCCTGTCTGCTCCAATCTCTTCCGGATTATTGTATTTTATGGTCAGACCAGATTCTATAGAATGGTCAACTATAAGCGGATGGCAGTTAAAATATTTTTGGCTCATCTTCTTAAGCTCATCCAGTATCCTGGGGACCACGCAGGAGATGGCTATTTCCCTTATATTCTCCGAATCATATCCTGAATTATGCAGGAAACCATATACTGCCGAAGCGATCTCATCGGCAGTCTCAAACCTGGGGGTCACCATCCTCCAGGATGCCTGTATATTATTTTTTTTAAAAAGGCCTATTACTGTCTGGGTATTACCCACATCTATGGCAAGCAGCATATTCTTCTTCCTTATCTGTTTTTATAATGCTAATTCTAATATATAAAACTGTAAAGCTAAAATAATTTTTTTACTCCATCATTTGATATGCATTCAATAAAAGATACAATATCATAAAATACTGATATAAAGGGGAAATAAGCCATGCCCGAACTCCCGGAAGTCGAGAGCTGCATCAGCTTATAAGAAACAAAGCGGAATTTATTATCCAGATATGACAATATCTTTATTAAATCTTAAAAATATCTTCCCGGAAAAGAAGTTTGAAGTAAGATAAAAGTTCAATATCTATACTCCCTACTGCTTTTTGTTCATCTCTGTTGCCGGCATGTACTACATATCCTTTTGCGGGTCTGTATCTTGCTAGAAAACTCCTGAATGACCGTGTTATTTTAATTTTTGAAAGTCTGGTATGTTTTGTTTCTATGGGTGTGACCTCTAAACCTTTTTCTAGTATAAAATCTACTTCAGCTTTATCTTTTGTGCGCCAGAAGTGAATTTGGATCGGTAAAAACTCTATTCTGCTTCTAAGTGTATTAAAAACAACATTCTCAAAGAGATATCCGCTTAAGGGTGAAGGAATCTCAGGCAAGCCAAAAAGCCCTAAAAGCCAATTTCTCAGACCAATATCAACAAAGTAATAAATTGGCGACTTGGTAATTTCGCTTCTTTTGTTTCTAAAATATGGTGTAACTTTGGTGATTATAAAAGTCTTTTCAAGATAATAGAGATATTTCTTAATTGTTTTCTTGTCAATGCCCACTGTAGTTGCCAGTTCATCAATATTTACCAGGCTTCCTATCTGGGAAGCGATGATCTTTAAAAGATTGGTGAAGGAATCGATTTTCTCAAGGTGCAGTAATCCATGGATGTCTCTATCAATATAGCTTCTGTAGATCTCCTGCATCTGTGCCTGTTTCATGGAAGCAGTTTCAGAAAGAACGATCCTGGGATATCCGCCAAACACCATATACTCTGATAAAAGCCGTGCTGTTTTTCCCTCTTCCACATTAAAAAAATCATTAAGCCTGTCTTCATATTGATAATTTGTTTTAAAATCAACGAACTCTTCGAAGCTTACAGGATCAATAGTAAAAAGCTGTTTTCTTCCCGCCATTGATTCTACCATCTTCGCCTTAAGTTCAAGACTGCCTGAACCAGAGATGACAAACTTGTGGGGTGTTTGCATGTCAAAGATCCCCTTCAAAAAAAGCCCGGCGTCTTCTACTCTTTGGATCTCGTCAATAAAGACTACTGCTCTCTTTCTTCCTGCCTGTAGTTCAATATATGAGAGCAGAACTGCCTGTGATTCCAGTCTCTTCTTATCCTCTTCAATATCAAGGTTTAACCAGACAGTTTTTTGATCATCAGCATCAAGTTTCTTTTTAAGTTCATTCATCAGGTAGGTTTTACCTACCTGCCTGGGACCAACAAGAATGGTCATCTGGTCAGATGTCAGGTGCTCTATAAGTTTAGAAAATATTTTTCTTTTGATCATAATACTATTTTAGTACCTATATTTTGGTAGTCAAGTACCAATATTATAGGGTTATCAGGTCTATAGACTATCCGGCATAAAAGTTATAGCCAATAGCTCTAATTCTAATATATAAAACTGTAAAGCCAAAATATTTTTTTTACTCCATCATTTGATATGCATTCAATAAAAGATACAATATCATAAAATACTGATATAAAGGGGAAATAAGCCATGCCCGAACTTCCGGAAGTCGAGACATACAGAAAATATCTTGACAGGTATGCCATAGGCAAAAGGATATCTGCTGCAGCCCATATAGATAGTTATCTGTTAAAAAAGGCATTGGATCCGGCAGGGCTGGCAGCAGACCTGGAAGACAGGATCATTACTTCCTCAAACAGGCATGGGAAATATGTTTTTCTGGAGATATCGGGTCCAAAGTTTTTAATACTTCATTTCGGGATGACCGGTTATCCCGAATACCTGGAAGACTGCCGGGATATACCTGCCCATACCCGCCTTCTGCTGGAATTTGACGGTTCCTGCCTGGCTCTGGTGGATACCCGGCGCCTGGGGATGATCTATCTGTATGATGATATTAATAGTTTCTTAGATGATAAAAAACCGGGGCCTGATGCGCTCTCCATCAGCATGGATATGTTTATAGAAAGACTGTCAAAAAGGAAAAAACCAATAAAATCAGCGATTATGGACCAGTCTATCATTGCCGGCATAGGTAATCTTTATGCTGACGAGATCCTTTTCCAGTCCCATATACATCCGCTTTCAGCATGTAGTCATATAGATAGGGAAAAATATAATATTATGTACAAAAAGATGAGGCATGTCCTGGCCCTGGCAGTAGAAAAGCATGCTGATATTAAAAAGTACCCGCAAGACTGGCTTCTTTCTTGCAGGGGAAAGTGTGGAGCCTGCCCCCATTGCGGCAGCAGTCTCAAGATAATAAAAGTTGGTGGAAGGACTGCTTATTTTTGTCCGGGAAGGCAAAAATTATATTCTTAATATAAAAAAATACAGGGACAATAATGTATAATAGTCCTGATGCTATGTTTAAAAAAATATATATTTATATATTAGTCCTTTTATTTACTGCTGCTACAGCATTGACACTTACTTCCTGCTCCGGAAGGATAGGCCGGGCTGCAGAAGAGATAGAGGAACTAAAGATCGAGATAGCCGGGCTAAGCCAGGATATTGAACTGAAGGAAGAAGAGCTTCAGGACCATTATATCCTTACCGGAAACCTGAACCGGCTTCTGGAGACCGTATATTATGGGTCAGCCACCCCGGTAGAAGGTGGGCGGGAGAAGAACTTTACCGCTTTTGCCATGCATTACAGGGAAGAGTTTTACCTTATAACTGCCGGCCACTGCATAGAATATGACGGTATAAAATATACAGACTTCAGGTTCAAGTCCAATCACAGGGGCAGCTGGATCTATCCGGAACTCCTTTATTATGAAGCTGACTATGAGAATAACAGGGATTTTGCTGTCTTCGGCCACAGGCTTATAACCAGGGGTTTGATCATAGAGGAAGAAGATAAGGAACCCAGGTATGTCCTGGGAAATATCGAAAGGAAGCTTAATCTCTTCAAGGAATTCGACACCGCCCGGGAAGGGGAAAGCGGTAGCCCCATACTCAGCCGGGGATGCAGGCTGGTGGGGATAGTAATAAAGAATAATTCTGAATATACTCCTATTTCCACGGTTACTGATGCCTTAGACAGGTTATTGGAAGAGTGATTTAATATGACAGCATTTGCAGTAGTCGCATTTTTCCAGCTGACCTTTATCCCGGGATTTATCCTACTCAAGTTTTTCAGGTTAAGGAATACGGGTTTTACGGGTACCATCATCTATAGCTTCGGGCTGAGTTTGCTTATAAACTACCTTATGGTCTACCACCTGACCCTGGCAGGCATATATATTCCGGCAACAGTCTATGCCATACTTGCAATAGAGCTGATACTGGCTGTCATACTGTTCCTTAATAAGAGGCTTATTGCAAGCGGCCGGCCTTATCTGGATCTGTCCTCAGAGATAAGGAGCTTTCCCCAAAACATAATGCCTGTTTTATCCATAATGGCCATACTGGGATCGCTTTATTTCTTTTTCGCCGATTACATGGGGGTATTTACCCACTGGGATGCTGTGTTTTCCTGGAACAGATGGGCTATTGACTGGTATTTAAACGATATCCCGGCACTTACATATCTATACCCCCAGCTCATACCGGCGAACTGGTCACTTTCATATATGATGATGCAGGACAGCAGCCTCCAGTTCGCGTCAAGGTCTATTATGCCCCTGTTTGCCATCCTGATACCGGTCATATTCTTTGACCTTTATCTTAAAATGAAAAAAATGGCTTTCCCAATCTCTATTATCTTTTTTTCCATTCTGGTGCTTCTTTACAGCGTACCCTATATAGATTCCGGTTATGTGGACTTTGCCTCTGCCTTCCTTTCGGCAGCTGCCCTGCATGCCATGCTTGCAACTGATAAGGAAAAGCCTGAAAGCAGGCAGGTATTGGTAGTATTTATGCTGGCTTCTGCAGCCGCTGCCGCCAAGCAGGCAGGCTTTATAATACTGGTATTTGCCATCATATGGTTTATCTGGCTTATGGCAGTAAACCGGAAAGCCCTGGGAAGACAGGTCATATTAAAAAACACGCTGAGCATCTTACTGGTAATATTGATAAGCCTTTACTGGTATATAGTAAAGGCGGCCGATATTGCCGGAGGCAGGGATTTCAGCACCCTGAGGTTCCTGCTGGTGGATATACACCATGATGCCGGACTCTGGGAGAGGTTTGCAGGCGGACTGGGACTTTTGCGGGCAAGTCCCGTATTCCTTCTGGCGCTGGGAGCTTTGTCACTTATAGCCCTTTTTGATAGAAGGTCCAGGTGGTTTGCACTGGGTATAACCATTCCCTCATTTTTACTGTGGGCTTTTTTCTTCAGCTATGACGACAGGAATATAATAATGACTTTTCCCTTCCTGGCCTGGTCCGGCGCTTCAGGGACAATGTTTCTTATGGAAAAGTTAAGGGCGGAAAAGATCCTTGCCTGGATATTATCAAAATTTCCAGGCCTTTCCAGGAGGAGACCTGGTATAAGGATAAAGCTGTGGCCAAGACATGTATTTTTCCTGCTGGCATTTTCCATTATTCTGGCACTCATATTCCTGGCGGGAGCATATGGAGGGACCCTGAAAGAAGACCAGGTCCGGAAGCAGAAAAATATCGGAGACGGCACTATAAATGAGATGCTCTACGAGTACCTGGAGCATAATGGGATAGAGGGCAGGATAATAACCGATTATTACTGGGTGACTGCCCTTCCCGGTTTTGAAGATGCAGATGGAAAGATATTCCTGGAAAATGACAGGTTTGTAGTATTATCTAACTCTGACAGCTATGACCTTGCAGATCCCAATACCCTGGCGGATGAAGATACTTTTGGATTCCTCATATCTGATATGTATTTCAGGGATGAGGCATTCAGGGATAGCTTCCAGTCGAAGATAGCCAGCGGAAAATACAGCCTTATATTTTCCATTAATGGTTACCACTTTTTAAGGATAAATTTATAGGAATTTGCCTACTCGTCTCCTACCTATAACCCCCCACCGGTCGACATAATCACTTATGGTCTGTGCTCTCCTGTCCGGTATATGGGAGACAAGGCCTGGCATTCAGAAGAGGTATCCGCCCCCGTACCATCAGTTAGAATTATTGATGAA
>CAYZJW010000080.1:4719-7597 GCA_964478985.1 uncultured Actinomycetota bacterium | reverse complement strand
CCATTTTATCTTTCCCGGCTTTAATTACTCTTTCAGCTTGTTCTATACGGCATCTAATATAGGGGTGGTGTTTGCTTAATTCTTTCTCAGGCCAGATCCTGTCAAAATATGCAAAGTAGGAATTAAGTATCACCATTTTTTTAACACCTGCTTTTCGAGCTGCTATGGCCACTTTTTCTACAGCATCTACCAGTCTTGAACGGAAAAATTCGTAGGCAGGAGCCCTGGGTGTGATCCTGTCGTCTGGGCCTACCGCATATATCATCCAGTCATGACCTGAGAAGTGTTTTGCCAGATCTTTTTCCTGGAGTTCAAACACATCACCAAATTCTACATCTACCTCTTTTGGATACCAGTCACCCAGCTCTACATCATCAATGGCCAGTGCATTTACCGTATGTCCTCTTTTTATTGCTTCAAGCAGGGAATGGTAGCCCAAAAAGCCCGTACCGCCGACGATCATTATTTTCATTTAAATTCTGCCTCCTGTGATCATGAAACCAGATTGTATAAAAAGATCTTAAGGGACCACCAGTTTAACCACCGGTTTTAAAATAATCCAGCCTTATATAAAATATACTTTTATCCTCCATATTAGTCCTCAATTCCGGTTCGAAATCTGCCGGTCCGCCTGAGTCTAATTCCATCTTATAGCCGGGTATGCTCGTTTCAAAAGAATCTATTGATCTTTTGTTGAACACATAGGTCTCTAATTTTTCTTCACCGCTTCCCAATTTTTTCAATTCTTCAATGGTCACCAGGTCCGCTTCTGAGTATTCCATTGAAAAAGCTATCGCATCCAGGACATTCGGCGACATGTTCAGTTTGCTGCCTTTCGAAGAAGATAGTAATGAAAAAGAAATGTTATCCTCTTTGGCCAGATATGAATTTAATCCTATATCAAAACCGTCACCGCAATTGTTCCCTATTCTTTTGAATATAATGTTTTCCCGAACATTTATTATGGTTTCATACAACTCAAAAGAAGAAAGTTTTTGAGTTCCTTTGGAAGAATGTATGATTAAATAAGAAGCATTATTCTCATGCCCGTTAGAAAAAAAATAAATACAGCTATATTGCTTTATAAGCTCTTCAAGATAACCCAATATTTCTTCTTTTGTCTTGTCTATTTTTATATTTTCTGTCTCTCCATGATCTCTGGCATTATCCAATTCTTCCATAAAGGGAGAAAGGCGGGGATATATGCCTTTTGTTTTCCAGTCTTCATCTACCTCATCCAGTGTCAGGTTTGTAGCAGGATCGAATGCTGAACCGTCTTTATATGAGATCATAAAGTAAGGCAGATTAAAACTATGGGCAATAAAGGCAGAAAAACCTGTTGCTATGTCCTCAATATTATTTGTAACTATAAAAGCAATTGCATTGTCATTTCTTGGATCCGTTACATTTTCTATGTAATCTTCTATTATTTCTTTATCATGGTCTTTAAGTATGTTATATAGCTGGACAAAGCCAAGCTCCTGCAGGGCTATTTTTTTATCCAGGAGTAAACCTGAATAACCATAATGATCTAAGAAATTGATGGCTTTAATTGCTTCATCGTCATCTAATATCGCCTGCCTGTATCCATCATCTAGAACTGATCCTATTTTTTCCCTGAGACTGACAGAATATTGTATTTCTACCTGCTTTAATTTTTCCTCTTCCGGGTCAATAGTCTTAGTAACATTAGTTTCTGGGGCTGTCTCTGCCAGATCCTCTGCGAAAGGTATTTCTTCTGCTTCTGACTTAATACCGGAAAACCTGCAGGAGGAAGCAGTCAAAATCAATATGGAAAGTAAAAAGATGGATATTATTTTTTTATTCATCTATTCGTATTTAAAAAGTCATGGAGCTGATCACAAATATTATATCGCTTAAAAAAATTATTGGTTGTGCCAGTTGCCGGGATACTGCCTAATACTCCAATAAACAAAATAGAAATCAGTTATGATCAGTTTCTAAACTCATGATCGGTTAGTCCTTTGGGGTGTGAAAACTGTCATTTAGGTCTTTGAAGGTGTGTCTGTGCTCATTCTCAAGAGTCTTCCTGGCCGGCACCAGAAACGGCAGCGAAAATATCTTTTCCTGTGCGCGGGCCATGACCACGCCGTCTTTGCCTTTGAAGACAGTAAACCGAAACCGGGCATTGACTATACCTCCCAGAGCCGCCCCCACCGCGTCAAAGACCATTTCCCCGGCATCAGCCCTCTGAGATGAAGACTCGAGAACTCGGCAGCGTATTCTCATAAATCTACCGACTTTCACGATGTATTCGTCGCCAGTCTTGAGTGGCTCTGTGGCTGGTGGAACGATTGTAGTAGTAACTTCCTTGCCCCTCATCTTGCTCTCTGACCTCCACTCTCCCCATTTTGTCTGAGTGGCGATCCTTTCCCATCCCGCCAAGACGCCTGGACAATTGGGGAGGGGTTCTATAACCGTTACAGGCCAATCCACATCTGCCGGCAATGCTGTCACAGCATCTGACACCCTGCTCCATCGTTTCAACATAACCTCCTGAATATTATAAGGGCGGGTTCCTTAAAGCAAGGACCCCGCCGTATGATCCTAGACTATCTGGATCTTCTTTCCTTTCGGATCTCCCTTGAAGGCTTCCACTGCATGCTCCCAGGCCTCCAGGCCTATATCGTCATTGTAGTATACAGGCGACTCGTTCAGGTGGGCCAGGGCTATCTTGCCCGTTACCAGGGGATCGTCATCTGTGACATTGGTATCCTGGTCCACGGTGCCGTGTTCCAGCTCTATGTTGATTCCCTCCAGGTATTCCTCGGGGGTAAATCCTGCTGTGTCAAAGTCTATCCCCAGCTGGCTGGCTATATCCTTTGCCTCAGATAGTGTAAACTTCTTCATATCTCCT
>CAYZJW010000080.1:0-4619 GCA_964478985.1 uncultured Actinomycetota bacterium | reverse complement strand
TTTGCGGTGCCGCAGGATCCTGCCGGAGGAATGATACAGTCTTCTCCCGGCCTCCAGTCTGCCGGAGTGGCAATGCCTTCTTTGTCTGCCTTCTGGAGTGCCACTATCATCCTTTTTATCTCGTCAAAGTTCCTGCCGGTGGATGATGGATAATACAGGATGGCCCTTATTACCGCTTTGGGGTCTATTATGAATACCGCCCTTACAGCCTGGGTGGTGGACTGGGTGGGGTGGATCATGCCGAACTTCTTTGCCACATCCATTTTTATGTCTTCGATCAGGGGGAAATTTACCTCAACATTTTCCATGCCCTTCCATTTGATCTTTTCCTTTATGGTCCTTAGCCATGCTATATGGGCATAGAGCGAGTCTACCGAAAGGCCGATAAGCTGGGTATTGAGTTTCTTGAACTCTTCTTCCAGGGAAGCAAAGGTCATAAACTCAGTGGTGCATACCGGGGTAAAATCAGCGGGGTGGCTGAAAAGGATCACCCATTTTCCTTTGAAGTCTTCGGGAAAGTTTATCTCCCCCTGGGTGGTCACCGCTTTGAATGGCGGTGCCGGATCGCCTATAAGCGGCATGGTATACTCTTTTGTCTCTTCCATTTTTTTCTCCTTTTTCTTATTGGTTGCCATTGCGGCATCCGGGACAGATGCCTTTAAAATAAACATTTTTATCAGTTATGGTGCAGTTTTCCAGGACATGTGTGGAAATGGCCTCCATTTCCACCGGAAAGTCTATGATGCGGCCGCAGCTTACGCATTTAAAATGGCCGTGGGCCGATACCTGGCTGTCATATCTTGTTATATTGTCCTCAATGGTCACCACCCTTGCCAGTCCGTTTTTTTTGAGCTGGTCCAGGGTATTATAGACAGTGGCCTTGGAAAGGGTGGGTATCTCCCCCACCAGGTCCCTGTATATCGTGTCAACCGTGGGGTGGTTCCTCATCTCGGTAAGGTATTCGAATATCTTCATCCTCTGATAGGATGGTTTTATTTTTCTTTCCTTTAAAAGAGTTGCCAGTTTTTCTGTCTTCTGGTTCAATATAATCACTCTAGAATTATAATCATTATAATTTTATTAACATTATAATACCATTGACTTCCCCGGGAATCAACTATTTTTTAAAAAAACTTAAGGTTCTTTTTTCTTAAAAATTTTTTTAAGAAATTCTAAAAAATGTTTAAAAATATTATTTGACAAAAATCTTTATATTTTATATCCTATACTTAGTCTTTGGATTTGGGTGTTTTTGGCATTAACTGAAATATTCAGGCGAAAGCATGGATAAAGTAAGCTTATATGTTTTAAATAACCTTATAAATCCGGGGACTTATGCCCCGAGGTGTTGAGTAGCCTAAGGTCGTAGGATTATGGTGAAAAGTAACTCGGGGCTTTTGTTTACTCTCTTATGTTTGATAGTATTTTAATTAAGAGCTTTTTGTTAGCCCCGGTTACTCCTCCTAATGAAATATCATAGAGCTACAGAGAAATTATTTTATTTTGAGAGGAGGTATTTATGCAAGGCAGCAAGTTATATGTAGGGAACCTCAGCTATTCTGTGGATGACGGCCAGCTGGAAGAACTTTTCTCCCCGCATGGCAGCGTGCAGTCAGCCAGCGTGATCGGCAATAAGGGTTTTGGTTTTGTGGAGCTGGGAAATAATTCCGAAGCAGAAAAAGCCAGGGAAGCCCTGGACGGCACAGAATTTGAAGGAAGGACCTTAAGAGTTGATGAGGCCCGTCCCCGGAAAGAAAGATCAGAGAGAAGCTTTAACAGAAGTTTCTAGATGGTCAAGTCTACATACAGGTTTTTAACAAACCTGTATGTAGCCACGATTTTTACAGACTACTGCTATTAACTCATTTAAATCGCTTATCAATCTGATATAAAGAAGGTTATGATGAAAATTTTACTTATATACCCGGAATATGAAAATACTTTCTGGAATGTAAAAAAAGTATTAAGGCTGCTGGGAAAGAAAGCCGCCTATCCCCCGCTGGGGCTTTTGACGGTTGCCGCCATGCTCCCCGGAGAGTGGGAAAAAAAACTGGTGGACATGAATTGCGGACCCCTGAAAGAAGAACATATTGAATGGGCGGACCATATTCTTATAAGCTCCATAGTGGGCCAGAAACAATCTACCAAAAAAGTGGTAAAAACTGTCCACAGGGCAGGCAGGGCGGTTATTGCCGGGGGCTCGCTTTTTACCACCTGCAGCGATGAGTTCCCCGATATCGATACCATGGTTATGGGTGAAGCCGAGGAGACCATCCATGCCCTTGTAAAAGACATCAGGGACAATGACCTTAAAAAGGTATATTCCATGGAGGGTTTTCCCCCCATAGAAAAAGCCCCCATACCGCAGTGGGACCTTATAGACTTTTCTAATTATAATTCTGTATGCATACAGCTTTCCCGGGGATGCCCCTATAACTGCGAGTTCTGCGATGTTGTCCACCTGAACGGAAGAGTCCCCCGGATAAAGGGCAGGGAGCAGATCATCTCCGAGCTTGAATCCGTATATGCGCGCGGATGGAGGGCCGGGGTCTTCTTTGTCGATGATAACCTTATCGGCAATAAGCCTGTACTTAAAAAAGACATCCTGCCCGCTATCATCCAGTGGCAGAAGGAAAGAAAGTATCCCCTTACCCTGAGCACCCAGGTCTCTATAAACCTTTCCGATGATAAGGAGCTTATGGAGATGATGATCGACGCCGGATTTGCCACTGTGTTTATAGGCATAGAGACTCCCGATCCTGACGGCCTCAGGGAATGCGGGAAATTCCATAATAATAACAGGGACCTTTTAGAGTCGGTAAAAAAGATGCAGAATATGGGTTTTGAGGTAAATGCAGGATTCATACTGGGCTTTGACAGCGATAAGGACACTGTATTCCAGACCCAGGTGGATTTTATACAGAAAAGCGGCATCGTGGCAGCCATGGTGGGACTGCTCAATGTCTCCCCCAAAAGCAGGCTGCATGAAAGACTGAAAAAAGATAACCGCCTTATAGACACTTCGGGCTCTTCTGAACTGCATGAACTTAATTTCATACCGAAGATGGACCCTGATATCCTTATCGACGGTTATGGAAAAGTGCTTTCTGACATTTATTCGCCTAAATTCTTTTTTGAGAGGATAAGGACATTTTTAACCGAATACAGGCCCAAAAAAGTAAAGCAGCCAAAAGTCCGTTTTTACCATATCAGGGGGCTTGCCAGTTCATTATGGTTTCTGGGCGTCATCGGAAGCGGAAGACATTATTACTGGAACCTGATATTGTGGAGCCTGTTCAGGAGACCGGGACTATTGCCCTATGCCTTCGGCCTGCCCCTGGGGCTTCTGCATTTCAGGACCCTTTCCTGGGCAGCACAGTATAATTCCTATTACAGGGAGAGCTGAAATATCAGGAGATCTTTATCCTGATCATGCCGTCCTCTGCCTTTGCCGGATATGACGGCTCCTTTTTTGTCCTGATCTTAAGGAATCCCAGCCTTGGTCCCGATATGCTTTCCCCGGTGGTTATATCAAATCTGGAGCCGTGCCTGGGGCAGGTGATGATATTGCCCTCCAGGGTGCCCCGGGAAAGGTCTGCCCCCATATGGGTGCAGTATCTTCCCATGGCATAGTACTGCCCTTTGTACTTTGCTGCCAGTATTTCCTTTCCCTGGATGCTATAAGTCTTCATCCCGCCTTCGGTTATCTCATCTGCTTTTCCCGCTTCAATATATTCTGCCATGCGCCTGTCCTTTTTTATGTATTATTTTAGCAGCCTGTCTTTTCTAATATAATACTTAAATGATATTATTGCCAATTCCATTAATATATTGATTAATCAATATTTTCTTTTTTTATAAAAAATTATAAAATTGTATAAAGATTCAAGGAAGGCGGCGGGAATGGATACTCTGGTCTATGATAAAAAAGATGACTGCCTGGTAAAGAGATTCAGGCAGTCAGACATACCTTCCTATATAAAAAACCCTGATTACCTGCTGTGGCTGGATATAGATAACCCCAGCAAGACCAATATGCAGTTCCTGCTGGACCATTTCCATTTCCATCCTCTTGATATTGAAGACTGCCTCAGCGTCATCGAGAGGCCGAAACTGGATGAGTACGATGATTATTTTTTCCTGGTCCTTCATATACCTCTTTTTGTCCAGCAGACCAGGAGGCTGGTGCCTTTTACAGTCAATATATTTATTGGAAACAATTTTATAGTAACTGTCCACCAGGGGCCCTGCAAGGCTATTGAGAATACCTATGACAATGTGGGAGAGGATCCGGGGATACTGGCCAAAGGCTCGGGCTATCTCCTGCACCGGGTGGTAGACTCCCTTATCGACTATAATTTTCCCATCCTCAATAAGATATACAGGAATATCCAGAATGTAGAAGACGATATATTCAAGAAGCCTTCCACAAAAAACGTCAGGACCATACTTCTCATAAGGACCAATATACTTACGTTCAGGAATATTGTTTTTCCCCAGAGGAAGCTGTTAAAGACACTGGAGATAAAGGATATGGATTTCCTCATAGGGGCGCTTGAAGTATATTTCAGCGACCTGGTGGACCATATAGAGAAGATCTGGGATACCCTGGAAAACTA
>CAYZJW010000079.1:6147-7619 GCA_964478985.1 uncultured Actinomycetota bacterium | reverse complement strand
TTTTTGCTTTTTCTTCTTCCATCTGGGCAAATGAAAGTATGATGACCCTGTCGCCCTTCAGGATCTTCCTGGCGGCTGCGCCGTTAAGGCAGATTTCCCTGCCTCCCCTTTTGCCCTTTATCACGTAGGTCTCCAGCCGCTGGCCGCTGTCCAGGCTGGCAACCAGCACTTTTTCAAATGGAAGTATCCCGGCATGCTCCATCAATTCCTGGTCTATGGTTATGCTTCCCATATAATGTATGTCAGCCCCGGTAACGGTGGCCCTGTGTATTTTGCTTTTTAATATATTTATCAGCAAGCCTTTTTCCTTTTTTACTGTCATTACATTAAAGATTAGCACATTCTACTATTTTTTTTTACTTACCACCACATTGTCTATAAGCCTGGTCCCGCCAATATTTACTGCGGCGGCTATGACTATGTCCCCGGTCCAGGCGGCAGTCTTTACCTCTTCCAGGGTTGCCGCATCCCTTATGTCAAAATATTCGGTTTTTTTGATAAAGCCGCTGTCCCCGAACTCTTCCAGGGCCTCCTTCTTTATGGTCTCCGGGTCTTTTTTTCCCGATAGCAGTTTTTTTTCCGAATCTTTCAGCACCCTGTATATCATAGATGCGTTTTCCCTCTCCGCCGGTGACAAATATTTGTTCCTGGAGCTTAGGGCCAGGCCGTTTTTTTCCCGCACCGTGGGGCAGTCTATTATTTCCATATTTACATTCAGGTCCTGGGCCATCTTTTTTATTATCACCAGCTGCTGGTAGTCTTTCCTGCCGAAATATGCCCTGTGGGCAGGTATTATATTAAACAGTTTCAGCACTACTGTGGCCACTCCCCTGAAATGCCCCGGCCTGTGTCCCCCGCACATAGTCTCCGCCAGCCTTTCCACGCTGACATAGGTAAGATGGTCTTTACCGTACATCTGTCCTTCATCCGGATAAAAGACATAGTCTACCCCGTTTTCCCGGGCCAGGGCCATGTCCCTTTCCGCGTCCCTGGGGTATTTTTGAAGGTCTTCCCCGGGTCCGAACTGTATGGGGTTTACAAAAATACTTAAAAATATTTTCTGGCACTGTTCCTCTGCCGCCTTTACCAGGCTCAGGTGCCCCTGGTGCAGGTATCCCATGGTGGGCACCAGTCCTGTTACCAGTCCCTGTCTCCTGGCGGTTTCCACCGCTTTCCGGCACTGGCTTATTTTCGTAAGTATCTTCATCTTCTTTAGTAGGAATGTTCGCTGCCGGGGAACTTCTTTTCCTTTACCTCTTTTATATACTGCCTGACGGCATCCCTGGTTATGCCTGCCAGTTCGGCATATCTTTTTGAGAATTTCGGCTTGAATCTCTCAAACTGTCCCAGCATGTCGTGGGTTACCAGGACCTGTCCGTCACATCCGGGTCCTGCTCCTATGCCGATGGTGGGGATTGTCGCAGATGCAGTTATGCCGGCAGCAAGCTTTGCCGGTATCTTCTCCAGGACCA
>CAYZJW010000079.1:0-6047 GCA_964478985.1 uncultured Actinomycetota bacterium | reverse complement strand
TCATATGCGGTGAGCATGGTTATCTTCTCGCCTTTTTCCTTCATATCCCGGAGTATTCCGGTAGTTATTTTTTTTGCTTCCATTGATCTTCCTTCCCGGTCTTTTCCTTTTTGCTTAAAAGTTCCTGCAGCCTGCTGAAGGTCTTTTTGTCTATCCACCCGTTTTCCAGGGCCAGGTCTGCTGTCTTTTTTCCCATAATCCTGTATATTTCGGTATCTTTTTCTTCCAGTATATCATCAAGTACGGCCAGGTGGTCTTCTATGGTGCCCGTATCTCCCCTGGCTATGGGGCCGGTAAGGGATCTTTTGGTCCCCATCTTTTTTATGTTTTTTACCGTTCCCTCCACCAGGCTTAAAAGTCCCCTGGCTGAGGCCCCCGGCTCTATCCCTATCCTTTCATTTATGGTCACGGCATAGTCTATAAGGGTTACCAGGTAGTTGGAAGCTATGCAGGCCGCGGCATGGTATACCGGTTTGGCCTCATCCTTTACAAAAATAGTGTTTCCCTCCAGAAGCCCCACTATGGCCCTGGCCTTCTTCTCCCCTTCCCCGCTGTCAAATGTTATGCCGTATTCTGTCCCTTTAAGCGTTTTTGCAGCTTCTTCTATGGAGGCAAAGGATTTTAAGGGGTGTATGGAAACCGCATGGTCCCCTTTTTCCCGGGCGGCTTTAAGGACTGAAAGCGGTTTTGACCCGCTGAAATGTATTACTGTCTTTACCGGACCGGTTTTCTTGTGATAGAGCTGGCGGCATACTTGTCCGATCACATCGTCCGGAGTGCATATAAATATGGTATCGGCTGTTTCTGCCGCCCTGGCATTGTCGCTGGTAAACAGGATATTGCCCGCTTTGTCCCCCAGCATGTCTCTGGCCCTTTCAATAGACGCCTCTGACGGCGAGGCAATGGCGGTGATCTTTATTTTGCTGTCTTTTTTCCGGACAATACAATAAGCCAGGGTGGTCCCGAGCCGGCCTGCACCCAGCACGGCTATGCTCATTTTTTTATTTGTTGCGGTTTCAGCCAAGATAATATTATTTTTCAGGAAACTCTTACCGGCATGAGCAAATACAGGATGTCTTTTTCTTTCTCCGGTTTTATCAGTATGGGTTTTAGCGGGTTCTCTATGGAAAATATTATCTTTTTTCCCTCCAGCATATTCAGCCCGTCTATAAGAAAAAACGGATTAAAGGATATCTCTATATCCTCCCCGCCGTAAGCTGCCTCAAAATCTTCACTGGAGCTTCCTATCTCTTTTATATCCATGGCCGCGGTCATCCTGCCTTTGCCGATTATTATCTTTATGGGTATATTGTCCTGGGATATGGAGGAGATCCTTCTTACCACTTCCAGGACTTTTTCCCTGTCTATGACTATATTGTGCTTCATCTCTTCCGGTATCAGCTGCCCGTACTCGGGAAATTTACCAGAAAGGAGTCTTGATATTATCACGGTCCTGGTCTTTTTTTCTTTTTTTAACAGGAATATTATCTGGTTTTCTTCCAGTATTATTTCCAGGTCCATTTTTTTGAAATCGCTTTTGTTTATGCTGTCCAGGACCCTGGCAGGCACCACTATCTTTATTTCTTTATTGTCCGCCTCCAGTTTTCTTTTTATCTTGGCAAGCCGGTAGCTGTCTGTGGCCACCAGGGTGAGGTTTCCCTCTTTTATCTCCATCAGTATGCCGGTGAGTATGGCGCGGCTTTCATCCTGTGACGTAGCCCTCTGTACTTTCGTGATAAGGTCCTTGAACTCGTCCAGCTCCAGTTTTACCGATTCTTCTGATTTTATTTCAGGGAATGTTGGATATTCTTCCAGGGAAAGGGTATTCAGGTTGAAGCGTGCGTTTTCGCTGGTTATGTGCACCTGGTTAGTCTCTTTATTAAGTTCCAGGTCTATTTTTGATTCCTTAAGGTTTTTCAGTATATTTATAAGGATCTTTGCCGGCACCACCGCTTTTCCTTTTTCCAGGATTTTTACCTCCAGGGTGCTTTTAATGCTGGTCTCCAGGTCTGTGCTGTAAACATTAAATTCTTTGTCTGCCTCTAAAAGGACACCGCTAAGTATAAAGGCGGAAGCCTTCTGGCTTATAGCTTTACTGGAAAAGACTATAAGGTCAAGAAGCTGGCTGCGTGTCGTCTGGATTTTCATTTGTACCTCATTTTACAAACATAATCAAAATCTAATCTATTTTATTATATATATTATTTAATTAAAATAGTTAGTAGTAATCATAGCGCTGTTAAAAATGTTAACAACCGCCATTATAGTGGGGTTTTTGCCAATAAGGGTGTTAACAGAAGAAACAATGGCTGTTGATAACTCACCTGTTTCTGAACAGGGAATATCTTATAAAAAAAACGGGCCGGTTATAAACAATAAAGAAAGTTAATTGTTGATAATAAAGGCAGATATCAACAGGTTTCAAACAGGGGCTGTTTAAAAAGTCAGGAAGACTTTTTGATCTTGTTTGTTATCTCCTGTATCTGCATATATACATTCTTGTCTTTGGATATAAGTTTTGAGATCTTGGAAACGGCATAGATAACGGTAGTGTGGTCCCTGTCCCCTATGGCTTTACCTATCTGGGGAAGCGAACTGCTGGTGAGCTCGCGCGCCAGGAACATGGCAAGCTGGCGGGCATGGGAAATAAACTTATTCCTTTTGGCGCTCAGGATGTCGTTTATGGGGATGGAAAAAAACCTCGATACTTCCTTTATTATCTTCTGTATGCTTATTTTTTTCTCACCGTCTTCAGGAAGGATGTCTTTTAAGATACTTCTGGCTATATCTATATCCGGCCTGGAATTGGTAAGGGAAGAAAAAGCGACCACCCGGGTGAGGGCGCCCTCAAGCTCCCTTATATTTGATGTGATCTTTTCCGCTATAAGCCCCAGGATATCATCATATACTTTTATTTTCTCCCTTTCGGCATATTTTTTCAGTATGGCGATCCTGGTCTCCAGGTCAGGAGGCTTGATATCGGTCACCAGTCCCCATTCAAAACGGGAGCGCAGCCTTTCCTCCAGGGTGGTGATGCTCCTGGGGGGACGGTCGCTGGAAAGCACTATCTGGCGGTTGGTGTCGTGAAGGGTATTGAATGTGTGGAAGAACTCCTCCTGGCTGGCTTCCTTTTCCTCAAGAAACTGGATATCATCCACCAGCAGTATATCATTATTGCGGTAACTGTTTTTAAAGGCGATGATATTCTTATACCTCAGCGCATTGATGAAGTCATTTAAAAATTTTTCTGCAGAGACATACTTAACGGTAAGGCCAGGGAACAGCTGCCTGGTATAGTGGCCTACCGCATGGAGAAGATGGGTCTTGCCCAGACCCACGCCGCCATATATAAATAATGGGTTATAGGTCTTTCCGGGGTTCTCGCTGACCGCCAGGGCGGCCGTGCAGGCAAAACGGTTGCCGCTGCCCACCACAAAAGTATCAAAGGTGTATTTCAAATTAAAACCTGAGCCGCCGGGGGAAGCATTATTGACCAGGCTCTGCCCCTCTCCCCGGGAAAGGTCGGTATCAACAGGAAAAAACTCTTCTTCCGGGCCCGACGCCCTGGTCACGATCTTTATGGTGGTATTATCGCCGGCAAATTTTTTGGTAGAGCTGTTCAGCAGGCTGAGATACCTGGATTCCAGCCATTCCTTGGCAAAATCACTGCCTACCGAGACCGTAAGAGTGTTTTTTTTTAGATCCCTGGGGGATATGGTCTCAAACCAGGTCTTAAACGTGGGAAGGTTTATATTATTCTTTATATCTGCAAGGATGTTTTCCCAAACAGTGTTGATCTCGCCATTCATATCTAAATATTAAAGATTATTGGAATAATATTCAAGATATTTCAGGCCTTTTTTGGATAAATTTCTCTTGCCCGAGGTTTCCGACGATAAAAGTTTGTTTTTCTCCAGAAATGTAAGCTCCCTGTATGCGGTGGAAAGACTGAATCCAAGTTCTTCGGCAATGGTAGAAGGGCCTGCCTCTTCCAGCTCCAGGATCAAAAACAGTATTTTTTTCTGTCTTTCAGAAAGTACCTGATCATTCAGCCTCTCAAAGACATCTGCCGAAAGCCTGGCTTCTATGTCAGAGGGGTCAGGGCTCTCCTGTCCTGCTGTTTCCGCAGGGCCGGGCGCGGCATCAAGCTTAAGAGAGATGACGGTGCCGCTTTTTATATTATCAGATATATCAATAGAGCCGCCGGAAAAAGTAATCGTCTCGCTGACAATGGGAAGACCGGAGCCCACCCCCCTTATATATTTCTTCATGGCAGCAGTGGCGGAGGTATATCCGGGAAGAAGAGCCTTTTCCTTATCGTCTATGCCCGGGCCCTGGTCTGACACCAGTATATGGTTGCCGTCAGACATTATAGAGATGACCACTTCCCTGAAATCAGCATGGATCAGGTTCTCGATCACCTCCCTTATGATAGTATAGGGTATCTTCCCCCCCATCTCATGGGAAAGCGAGTATGCCTTCTGGGAGATGTCATTTATAAAATCAGAAACGTCCCCATAGGAAGAGTCAACTACCCGGGGGATGCTCCGCATATTGTCATAAAGGGCGATCTTTACAGGTATCAGGACCCCGGTGCCGGTTCCGCTCCCCAGACTGGATTTTTTTTCGAAAGGACCGTCTTCCATAAAAGGCTCAATAAAAAATACTAATTAATAATATATAAGGATTATACTTAAGTGGTCGCAAGTTTTTCACTGCCTTCCAGACATTATAAGTTTTCAACAGGTAAATGATAATATTTATGCCGGAAAAAAGCTACTATTTTATACAAGTTGAAAATTATTTTAACAATCCCTGGAAGCCGTTATAGTGGCCTTTTTTAAGTTTTCAACATATTTATCCACAGATGTTGAAAATCTGGGGAAAAACTCCTGGCAGTTTTGAAAAGTACCACTATAAAAGGATTAAAAAAAATAATTATTTTTCAGCCGGGAATATCTATGAACATGTGTTTGCAGCGCTCTATAAAGATTCCTTGATATCTAAAAGATTAGATTGTATAATCTACTACTTAGCGAATTTGATAGAAAGAAATTTTACATAGACAAGGAACCGGTTTAGATGAAAAGGACTTATCAGCCAAATACAAGGAAGAGAAAAAAGAATCACGGATTCAGGTCCAGGATGAGCACCAGGGCAGGAAGGACGATCCTTGCAAACAGGAGAAGAAAAGGAAGAAAAAGACTTTCAGCCTGATATTTCGGCAGGGGGAAGGATATTGCCCTTTGCTACATTGAAAAAAAGAAATGAATTTGAAAAGCTAAGGAAAAAAGGAAGAGTATTTAAGAACAGGCATCTCGTGCTTTATGTGCTCCCGCAGGAGGAAGGAAACCAGCTCAGGGCCGGGTTTGCTATAAACAAAAAGACGGGAAAAGCTTTTCAAAGAAATAAAATAAGAAGAGTATTAAAAGAAATATTAAGAAAAGTAAAAATACCTTATTCAATAGATGTATTTATAATTGTCAGGCATACTATAAACGAAGCCGGTTTTGAAGAGCTGAAAAACCAGCTGGAAAACAGCCTGAGACAGTTTTTCCAGTCAGAAAGATAACCGGTCCGGAAATTCATAAAACAGTGAGAAAATTAATAATATTTTTTATCAGGATTTATAAAAGGTTCATATCCCCCATCCTGCCGAACAGCTGCAGGTTTTACCCTACATGTTCACAATATGCCATGGACGCAGTACAGAAATACGGAGCCCTAAAGGGAGCGGCGATGGCAGCCTACAGGATAATTAGATGCAACCCTTTTAACAGGGGCGGATATGATCCGGTAAAGTGACAGGCTGGAGGTCATTAAGTGGAACGGATCTATGAGTTTTTATCACCCATACAGAACGTACTTGAATATATAATAGTCTTTCTATACCAGAATGTAATAGCCAACTATGGTGTAGTAATAATACTATTGACGCTGATAGTAAGGCTGGTCCTTACCCCCCTGACCATCAGCCAGACCAGGTCAATGGCAAAGATGCAGAAGATGCAGCCCCAGATAAAGGAGCTCCAGAAGCAATATAAAGA
>CAYZJW010000078.1:4233-7801 GCA_964478985.1 uncultured Actinomycetota bacterium | reverse complement strand
GAAAAGATACTGGATTTCTGGAAACAGGAAGACATATTTAAGAAGACCCTGGAAAAAACCCGGAAGGGAAAAAGATTTGTCTTCTATGAAGGCCCTCCCACCGCCAATGGCGCCCCGGGGGTGCATCACGTGCTTTCCCGGGTATATAAGGATATATTCCCCCGGTTCAAGACCATGAAGGGCTATTATGTATCCAGGAAGGCGGGCTGGGACACCCACGGCCTTCCGGTGGAGCTGGAGATAGAGAAAAAACTGGGCATAAATTCAAAGGACGAGATAGAAGAGATAGGCATAGAGAAGTTTAACCGCATGTGCCGTGAGTCGGTTATGAAATATGAGGAGGAGTGGAAGAGGCTTACGGACAGGATAGGTTTCTGGCTGGATACCGATAATGCGTATTTTACCTTCAGGGATGAATATATAGAGACGGTTTGGTGGATACTCAAGACCATATGGGATAAGGACCTTCTTTATGAAGGCCACAAGATAGTGCCTTACTGCCCCAGATGCGGCACGCCGCTTTCCTCGCATGAGATAGCCCAGGGCTATAAGGATGTGGAGGATTACTCGGTAATAGTCAAATTTGCCCTTAAGGATGCTGAAAACAAATACCTCCTGGTCTGGACTACCACCCCCTGGACCCTGGTCTCCAATGCGGCAGCAGCCGTAAGCCCGGATTCCGCCTATGTGGAAGTAGAATATGAAGGACAGGTCCTGGTCCTGGCAAAGGACCTGGCAGCAGAGGTCTTCGGGGAAAAACAGTACAAGATCATAAGACAGGTCAGGGGAAGCGATCTTTTGGGGCTGGCCTATGAGCCTGCCTATGATTATGCAGACGGAGATGAAAAGGCATTCCATGTAATAGCCGGCAGCTTTGTCTCTACCGGGGAAGGCACTGGAATAGTCCATATAGCTCCCGCATTCGGTGAAGATGATATGAAGGCGGGACAGGAAAACGGGCTTCCGGTCATACAGATGGTGGACCTTAGGGGCAGGTTCCTGGACCGGGTGGAGAAATTTGCCGGCATGGATATCGATGAGGCAAATCCCCGCATAACAGCTGATCTTGACAGCCGGGGGCTGATGTTTAAGGAAGCAAAGTTCAGCCATTCATACCCCTTCTGCTGGAGATGCGATACCAGGCTGGTGTATTATGCCAAGAAGAGCTGGTATATTGCTACATCCAGGATAAAGGACAGGCTGCTTGCCTCCAATGAGGATGTCAGATGGTATCCGGACCATATAAAACATGGAAGGTTCGGAAAGTGGCTGGAAAATAATATCGACTGGGCCCTTACCCGGGAGAGATACTGGGGGACGCCTCTTCCCATATGGCAGGATGAAGAGGGCCATAAGGTATGCATAGGCAGCAGGAAAGAGCTGGAAGAGATGGGAAAAGATGTGCCCGCCGGACTCGACCTGCACCGTCCTTTCGTGGACGGCATAATACTTACCTGTCCCCGGTGCGGCAAGGATATGAAAAGGGTCCCTGATGTCATAGATGTATGGTTTGACTCCGGCTCCATGCCTTTTGCCCAGCACCATTATCCGTTTGAGAATAAAGAGGTCTTTGAAGAGGGTTTTCCTGCAGATTTTATCTGCGAGGCCATAGACCAGACCAGGGGCTGGTTCTATACCATGCTGGCCATTGCCACCATGATAAAGGGAAGGTCCAGCTTCAAGAATGTCCTGGTCCTGGGCCTTATAAACGACGAGGACGGCCAGAAGATGTCCAAGTCCAAAGGAAATGTGGTAAAGCCCTGGGATGTGCTCAACCGGCAGGGAGCGGATGCCCTGAGATGGTATTTCTTTACCGGGGTATCTCCCTGGCTTCCCAAGAATTTTTCTTTCAAGGCAGTGGATGAAGTCATAAGGAAGTTCATCCTTACCCTGTGGAACACATATTCATTCTTTGTCATATATGCCAATATAGACAGTTTCGATCCCTCGGAACACAGTCTCGATGTCAAAGACAGGATGGAGATAGACCGCTGGATAATATCTGAGCTGAACCAGGCGGTTAAGGATGTGAACCGGCTGCTGGAAGACTTCAATGTGACCGAGAGCGGAAGGCTCATCCAGGATTTCGTGGACAGGCTTTCCAACTGGTATGTGAGAAGGTCCAGGAGGCGTTTCTGGAAGTCAGGCGAGGATAAGGACAAGATAAGCGCCTATCTTACCCTTTATGAATGCCTGCTGACCGTAGTAAAGCTT
Source organism: uncultured Actinomycetota bacterium (assembly GCA_964478985.1). GTDB lineage: Bacteria > Actinomycetota > Humimicrobiia > Humimicrobiales > Humimicrobiaceae > M55B120. The sequence continues at coordinate 5,587 of CAYZJW010000078.1, read as the reverse complement.
GCCGCCCCCTATATTCCTTTTCTGAGCGAGGAAATATACAAAAACCTTACCGGGGGTCTAGCCGGGGCGCAGGAGAGTGTCCACCTGGAAAAATATCCGGAAGCAGACGACTCCCTTATAGATAAGGACTTGAGCTTCAAGATGAATACTGCCAGGAAAGTGGTGGGCCTGGGAAGGTCGGTCCGCAGCAGGATAAATATAAAGACCAGGCAGCCGGTGGAAAAAGCAGTCATATATTTTGACCATGAGGACGGTAAAAAAGATGCCGTAAAGCATTTTGAAAAAATAATACTGTCCGAGCTTAATGCCAAAAAGATAGAGTTTGCCGGCAGGCTGGATGACCTGGTAGCCTATGACATAAAGCCCAATCTCTCCATAGCAGGCAAAAAATACGGCCCCCTGATACCGGGCATAAGAAAGGCCCTTTCACAGGAAGACCCGGCAAAAACAGCCCTTAAGGTAAAAAACGGTAAAAAAATAAAGCTGGACATAGAGGGCAGGGAACTGGAGATGGAGCCGGAAGAGCTGCTGGTAGAGATAAAGAACAAGGAGGGCATGGGAGTCGAGACCGACGGCGAGTTCACGGTGGGGCTTCCCACCCTTATACCGGAAGAGCTCCTGGCGGAAGGATTTGCCAGGGAGCTGGTGCACCATATACAGAATCTCCGGAAGGAAGCAGGGTTTGAGATCGAAAATACCATAGATACCGCCATAGATGCTCCCGGGGATAAATTGAGTATAATAGAAGATTTTAAGGATTATATAAAAAGGGAGACCCTTACCGGCAGCATGTCAGGGGATTTCCCAGATGATATGTATATAAAAAAGGTGAAGGTAAACGGGACCATGGTAAAGATCGGCATCAAAGTAGTGGGGAGTATCATATAATATGAGCAAGACTAAAAGGATGGTTCTATTAAATGTATATTTCCTTATATCGGGCATAGCCGTGCTCCTTCTGGACCAGCTGACCAAATACCTGGTGATCACCAATGTGCCCCGGGGAACATCCATAGAGCTTATCCGTGATTTCCTTTATATAGTCAATATCAAGAATACCGGTGCCGCATTCGGCATGTTCCAGGGCTATACCGGAATACTTACCATAATATCCTTTGTGGCCATCATCCTTATAATAGTATTAAAATCAATACTTGACCTTGACCAGGGATTCTACAATGTAGTCCTGGGTTTTATACTGGGAGGAGCCATGGGGAACCTGGTGGACCGCTTCTTTGCAGGAGAGGTAACCGACTTCATAAGCTTTACCATATTCCCGCCCGTTTTCAATGTTGCCGACAGCTTTCTTGTAATCGGCTTCAGCCTGATTATAATATTGATATTAAGGGAATAT
>CAYZJW010000078.1:0-4133 GCA_964478985.1 uncultured Actinomycetota bacterium | reverse complement strand
GACCTCAATATAATCTATGAGGACGGGCATATAGCCGTTATTTCCAAGGAAGCAGGCATGGTGACCCATCCCGCCTCCGGCAATACCTCCCATACCCTGGTAAATGCCCTGCTTTACCATTTCAGGGACCTGTCAAAGCTCTCAGGAGAGGAAAGGGCAGGCATAGTGCACCGCCTGGACAAGGACACTTCAGGACTCCTTATAGCCGCCAAGAATGAGAAGGTGCATTATCTCTTGTCGGATATGTTTAAGGACCGCGCCATAAAAAAGACCTATATCGCCCTGGCAGAGGGGGTGTTCGAGGAGGAAAAGGGAAAGATAGACCTTCCCATAGGAAGGTCCAGGATAGACCGCAGGAAGATGTCGGTATCCATAGACGAGGGCAGGAGATCTGTTACCCGTTTTGAGGTAGTCCATGAGTTCCGGCAGGCATCTCTTCTCCATGTGTATCCCATGACAGGAAGGACCCACCAGATAAGGGTGCACCTTTCATATATCGATCATCCCATAATAGCCGACCGGATCTACGGCAGCCGGCACTCGGAAAGGCTTGCCAAAAGGATAGGTCTTGGGAGGCAGTTTCTCCATGCCTGGAGGCTGGAATTTATTCACCCGGTAACCGGAAAAAAGATGGAGTTTGAAGACCCTCTGCCGGAAGACCTGTCACTGCCGCTGGAAAGATTAAAAGGAGAGCAGAAAATGTAGAAAATAGAGCCAGAGATGTATAATGATCATAATTTGCAAGACTAAAAGGAGCGAAATAAATTGGCTAATATACGAAGGATAGTGCTGGATGTCTTAAAACCCCATTCGCCGGGCATACTGGAGATTGCGGAACAGCTTGCCGACCTTAAGGGAGTAGACGGCGTGGACATATCCCTTATAGAGATGGACCAGAAGGTAGAAAATGTGAAGATAACCTGTGAAGGGGATTCCATAAAATATAGTGAAGTAGAGAATGTTATAAAACAAAATGGTGCCTCCATCCATTCTCTGGATAAGATTTCAGTAGGCACCAGTTTGATCGAGGAAGCCGTTACTCACCAGGACTAGGTGGACCTGATCTCCTGCCTCATAAACAATACATATGACAAAGCAAAGCATATGATAGCCAGGGCTATTATGATGACCAGCTGGGGCCAAACCTGTATCAGGCTCTGGCCCAGGGATAGCGGATTTGCGATCATGCTGGCCACATCGCTTTCAAATACCGGCTGCAGCATAAAATGCCCACCGGTGGGGATAAGCAGTATGGCTATGGTCTCAGTAAACAGCGTCGACGGTGATATCCTTAAAATACCCTGGTTTATGGTATAGTTCTGTATCTGCACTGCCGTTGTCGCATTTTCCAGGGGAGCTACGGCATTGGCTACGGCATTGGCTATAATGGGCAGGAAAAACATGAAAAATATCCATATGGCAATAGCCGTCAGGATGGATGCTGCGATCTTGTCCATTACAACCGAAAACAGTATGGAAAGCCCCATCCAGAACCCTCCATAGAAGACACATATGAATACAAAGAAGAATATCCTTAAGATCTCTTCCGAAGTGGGAGGCACTCCTATGGATGTAAGCCCCACCCCGGCTATGATGAATGCGATGCTGGCCACAATGATGGAAAGGGTGGTGACCCCTGCCAGGAATTTCCCGTTTATGACGCTGTCCCTGTAAATGGGCTGCGACATCAGCCGGGAAAGGTTGCCGCTGTTGCGCTCGCTGTTTATGGCATCAAAGCCGAATATTATACCTATAATAGGTATAAAAAAGGATATAAAGGATATAAAGGACGGAAGCACCTCTCCGCCTGTTGTGAAAAGCCTCAAAAAGACATGCTTGTCCAGGGCGCTTGCCACATCACCAATATTCTGCAGGGCTACATAGGTTGAAGCCAGTCCCGCTATATATATGAGGGCAAGGAGTATCAAAAACTTTTTGGACGAAAAGTGGTCTGAAAGTTCTTTTCTAAATACGGTTATAACGCTTCTCATATCATGCCTCTTCCTTAAAATACCTTAAGTAGATCTCTTCCAGGGCATCCTGCTTAATATCCATACCCGTCATTATAATGCCTGCCTTTGCAATGACTGTGGATATTTCCTGCCTGAGATCTTCGTCACAGGTAACTGTTATCTTGTTTTCATTTACTGCAATATTTAACACTTTGTCTATTTTCCTGATATCTGCCGCAAGACTGTCGGGGACCTTAGCAAGCTCTATCTCTATGCGGTACTTGCCCCCGCCGAACATATTCCTTCCCATCTCATCTATAGTCCCGGAACCTACCAGTTTGCCCCTGGACATTATGCCCACCCTGGGGCATATCTTCTGTACCAGGTTCAGCTGGTGCGAGGACAGCATGAAGGTTATGTTCTTTTCTTTGTTAAGGTCCAGTATGGTCTGGAGTATCTGGTTGGCCACTTTGGGATCCAGTCCTTCCGTAGGCTCATCGAATATGACCAGCCTGGGATGTTTTATAAGGACATCGGCAATCCCCAGTCTCTGCTTCATACCCTTGGAAAATGTCTTTACCAGGTCTTTCTTCCTATTGGAAAGGTTTACCAGGTCCATCACCTCATCGATCCTTTCCGGTATCTCCCGGTAAGGGATACTGTTAAGCTCGGCAGTGTACTTTAAATTGGCATATGCAGACATATCCTCATAGAACCCGACCTTTTCCGGAAGGTATCCGGTTATGGACTTTACCTTAAGGGGCTCCCTGGTGGAGTCAAAGCCGTCCACGCTGATATTTCCGGAAGTAGGTTCGGTCAGCCCCAGAAGCATGAGTATAATGGTGGATTTCCCGGCCCCATTGGGTCCCAGGAGCCCGAAGATCTCGCCCTGGCTTATATTAAGGTTAAGATGGTCAACAGCAGTAGTTGTCTCGTCATATATCTTGGTAAGCTCTTTTGCAACTATTATGTTGTTGTTATCACTCATATTTTATCTTCTTCCTAATCTTGCAAATACAATTGCAACTGCCACGATGACTATGACTATTATAGCTATTCCCACGATGCCCCATATGGTAGGAGTCTCAACGGTTATCCTGAGCTCGACATCATCTTCGGCATTCTCGCTTTTAGCACTGAAGGAGACCATATAGTCGCCGGCAATAGTATCATCGCCGGGCTTTATATTGGCATCTATCTCTACTTCCTCTCCTGCTTCCAGTACTTCTATCTCTTCGGTGTCAAAATCAATGGTCCAGCCTTCAGGCTCGGAAGAGGTTATCTTTACTTCTTCCAGGCTGGCTGAGCCGTTATTGGTAATGATCAGCTTGTAATGATTGTCCTGTCCCGAGGTCACATCGGTAGAAAGCCTTCCCGACTTGGTCTTAAGGTCCATCTCATAAGTGGAGGTTATAATGGCCTTAAAGTCAACGCTTGCCTCAAGTTCATCTTCTTCTACAGATGACTGCAGTGTTACCTTTATATCATATTCACCCGGATCGACCTGTACCAGGGGAGTGGCCACTACCCTTAAAGTCTCGGGAGTGCCGCTGGTAAGCTTGACAGCCACTATCTCGGTCTCCTTCTGGTACTGGGGCGTGGTAGCTGCAAACCAGGTTTCAGGGTATTCCACCACTATATCAAATGTCTTGTCAGACACGCCCTCTTCCAGGCCGAAAGGTTCATCACCCATATCATAAGTAACGGTGAACTGGAACTCATACAGTTCTCCCAGTTCTGCCTGTATCTCGGGATATGTCACATCAAACTCCAGCATCTCCGGATCGGGTTCCGGCACCACTACTTCCTCCTCGGCTTCTGCCTCATCTTCTTCCTGGGCCAGAAGCATGCCGGGGATGATAAGCATAAATGACAGCGTAAATACTAGCATCAAGATCAATACCGGTATTTTTCTTCTTAGAATGTCCACTTGATAATCTCCTTTTCTATACTGCATTATTATTTGTCTATCTATTCCATAGTCAAATGAAAATTCTATTAATTTTGGTAATAGATGTCAATAAGGAGTAGGGACTCTGTGACCAAGCAAAAAATGATCCATATTGCGGTATTAATGGTATAATCCTGTCATATGAGATCCGGAACAAGATTATTACTGGTACTAATATCGGCGGCCCTCCTGGCATCCAGCTTCTACGGGCCGGGTTTCCTGGCCTGGTT
>CAYZJW010000077.1:0-7858 GCA_964478985.1 uncultured Actinomycetota bacterium | reverse complement strand
CATTTCACCAAGAAAGTGGTGGAAAAGGGAAGGGACCTTACTCCGGAAGAGATGATGTTCAGGCTTTAGGGACCCTGCCGGCCTTTTATCAGTCCATAATAATTGCGGATGCGGTCCAGGGTAAGTTCATAGCCCAGTATCTCCATGGCGCCGAAAAGGGGCGGGCTTACTTTCTTTGCCCACAGGGCTATCCTTAAGACCTCGGCCAGCTTCCTGAAAGACAGCCCCAGATTCTCTGACAGGGACCTCAGGCTTGCCTCTATATTAGAAGAAGTAAAATCTTTTTTTAACTTCTCCAGACAGCTTATTATCTCATCCAGGACGGAGGCAGCATCAAGGGCTTTTTTGTCAAAATATGACTCCATCTCCGGGCTGTATTCAATAGCGGTAAAGAAGGGCATCACCCAGTCCAGGCTCTCATCTATGGTCTTTATCCTCTCCCTGAGTATGGGGACTATCATGCTTACGGCAGTCTCCGGTTCAGGACCTTCCTTCAGCAGAGATGACGGCTGCACCTGTTCCAGCTTTTCCCGGATGGTCTTTAGAAGCATTTCCTTCAGGGCCTCTTCACCGGTATTCCTTATATAGGCGCCGTTCATCCATAACAGCTTCTGGTGATCGAACCGGGCGCCCTTTTTATTGATGTCTTCCAGGGAGAACCTGTCTATGAGCTCATCCCTGGTAAAGATGGTAGACTTTTCATCGAATGCCCAGCCCAGAAGGGATATATAGTTTACAATGGCCTGGGGAAGGTAACCCTCCTGCCTGAATGCTTCCATGGATACGGAGCCATGTCGTTTGGAGAGCTTCTTGCCGTCAGGACCCAGGATCATGGGAAGGTGGGTAAATACAGGCCTTTCCATGTGGAGGGCATCATATATCAGGATCTGTTTGGGCGTATTGGACAGGTGGTCCTCGCCCCTTATCACATGGCTTATCCGCATCAGGGCATCATCTATGGCGGCGGAAAAATTATAGGTGGGAAGGCCGTTTGAGCGCAGTATTATGAAGTCCTCTATGGTATCTGATCTTACTGAGATACTGCCGTATACCCTGTCATCAAACTCGAGCACCTTATTACCCGGAACCATAAGCCTTAGGGCAAAGGGCATGCCGTCTTTGAGGTTCCTGTCTATCTCCTCCTGGGGCAGGTCCATGCATCTCCGGTCATACTGGAATGTCTTTCCCCGGCTTTCGGCGGCCAGCCTGCTATCCTTCAGGGACTGGGGGCTGCAGAAGCAGCGGTAGGCTTTCTTTTCCTCAAGCAGGCTGTCAGCATATTTTCTGTAGATATCCGGTCTTTCAGACTGCCTGTAAGGTCCATAACCGCCGCCCTTATCCGGACCCTCATCCCAGTCTATTCCCAGCCATTTAAGGGAATCCAGTATGGGAAGCACCGCTTCCTCTATATGCCGGGTCATGTCGGTATCCTCGATGCGGATAATGAAGGCGCCCTTTGCTTTCCTGGCAAAGAGCCAGTTAAAAAGCGCGGTCCTGGCGCTTCCTATGTGAAGGTACCCCGTAGGGCTGGGGGCAAATCTTACCCGTATTTCTTTGTTTTTTTCCATGTGCTTAAGGGTTTACCCAGATAGTTATCTTCCTTATAAGCTCCACCGGCTGGCCCCACATGGGGTCCTGCCTGTGGGTATAGCCCGACGGCACTTCTCCATAGGGCTCATTCTCATATAATATATTATTGTATCCCGCCTCTATCAGTATGTGATTGGCTTCATTTATGGGCATAAGTGCCACCATGGGCATTATGGGTATTGCATCTTCCGGTATGGGCATCTGGGTTATGGGTTCCTGCCCGTACCTGTATTCCTTCATCTGTATCTCTTCCTGGGGGGTGAAGCGGTTGGGTATCATAAACTGGCCTGTCTCATGGTTGGGCACTACCTGTAATATTATCCTGTCATCCTGTGGCCTTTCAAAGTTCTCTATGGGCAGTTCTTTGGTGGCTTCTTCCATAAAAAGCTTCCAGATCATGGCGGGATGGGCCCCTCCGGCCACCCTCATGTCATGTATATAATCCATCTCTATATTTGATTCGGGATAACCCATCCATACGCAGGCAACCAGGTTGGTGGTAAAGCCGGTAAACCAGGCATTCTCTGCTTCCTGGGTGGTGCCGGTCTTTCCGGCTACCGGCCTGTCATCCAGCCTGGCCCGGGTACCGGTACCCCGCTGCACTACCTGCTGCATTATCTCGATGGCCCGGTAGGCATTGATGGGGGTAAGCACCTGGGTGCCCTGGGGCTGATATTCTTCCAGCACCAGTCCGGTATCGTCTACGACCTTCAGTATGGCCACCGGTTCATTCTTTACCCCGTAATTTGCGATGGTGGCAAATGAGGCAGCCACTTCCAGGGGAGATACGCCTATGGTAAGTCCCCCCAGTCCTATGGCCGGATAGGGGTTAAGGGCTGTCTCTATGCCCATGTCCATGGCCAGCTTGGCGATGTGGTAGGCCCCCACCCGCATTATGAGCTGGGAATAGACCACATTTACCGATTTCACTGTGGCCTCCAGTATGGGCATCTCATTTATCTCATAGGAATCACTATTATAGTTTCCCACTTCCCAGGGCTCGCTGCCGAATATGTCAAACATTATAGGCCCGTTGGGGTTGAATGTCATATAGGGGCTGATACCCTGTTCCATTGCCGCCAGCAGGGCAAATATCTTGAATGTGGAGCCGGGCTGGCGCTTGGCCTGTGTAGCCAGGTTGAACTTCATGTCGGTAAAATCATTTCCCCCTACCAGGGCCTTTATATATCCATTGGCAGGATCAATGGCCACCAGGGCCGCAGCCGGGTCTTCCTCGGGCTCAAACAGCACCTCCCTTATGGCATTCTCGGCATATACCTGCATCTCGGGGTCCAGGGTGGTATAGATCTCGAAACCTCCCTTAAACACCCTTTCCACCCCGTATTTGGCGATGAGCTCCTGTTTTACATGCTCAACGAAGTACAGGGCAAAGGCCTTTTCTGTATCTTCCCTGGGCCTCTGGGTTATTATGGGCTTCCTTATAGCCTCATCATATTCATCCTGGCCTATATATCCCAGCTTTATCATATTGGTAAGCACCAGATTCCTTCTTTCCACGGCAGCTTCCATATCGATATAGGGGGAATGAAGGTATGTCTGCAGCATACCGGCTATCATGGCTGATTCCTCCAGGTTCAGGTAACCCACATCCTTGTTGAAATAGGTCTTTGCCGCCGCCTGCACCCCATAGGCGCCTTCTCCCAGGTATACGGTATTGAGATACATCTCCAGTATCTCATCCTTGGAGTAGATCTGCTCCAGCTGGTAGGCCAGTATGACTTCCTTGAGCTTCCTTTCATAGGTTATCTCATATTTTTCTTCGGGCATATATACATTCTTCACATATCCCTGGGTTATGGTGGTAGCCCCCTGCTCCACGTCACCGGTGGCCAGGTTTATAACCAGCGACCGCATTATGCCTTCCAGGTCGAAACCGGGGTGCTGGTAGAACCTCTCATCCTCGATTGCCAGGACTGCGTTTATAAGGTTGCGGGGTATCTCACCCAGGGATACCAGCTCGCGGTTCTCCTCGCCGTGGAAAGTGGCTATGAGGCTGCCGTCATTGGCATATATCCTGGAAGTAAGGGCGGTCTCGGCAGGCGTGAAATCCTCTATCTGGGGAAGGTCACCCAGAAACTGGTCCACTGACCGGGCGATAAACAGAAACAGCCCGGCAAAGGCGGCCATAAATATAATATTTACGGCAGCCAGCACGGCAATCACCGAAATGATCACCCTGGTGAGCCGGCCCCTCTTCTTTATATGTTTTTTCCTTAACCTTGACATCTGCTATATTCTATAAAAACTATGGGAAAATTAAAATCAATACTTGTATTTTAAGGTGATAAATATTACCAGATCTCCGGAAATTATTATATAGGAGCCGGCGGCGATCAGCAGTTTTTTAGAAAATATACGGTCTCTTATTGATAATGGAGGGCAAAATATATAATATCTTATAAAACGATAGAAAAGGAAATGATGATAAAGAAATTCATATTTCCAGCATTTATTTGTGCAGCAGCCATCCTCCTTATATCCTGCCGGGTCCCGGAGCAAAGGGTTGAAAAAGAGGTGATCACAGTGACCGTAGTAGAGACTGTGGTGGAGACGGTGGAAGTGGAAAAGGCTTCACCTTATACATATGAGCTTTTAAGGCAGATGGCGGCGGCTGACAACTATATAGGGAGTCCTGCTTCCGGACACAGGATGGCATTTGCCAATATTTCTGCAGACCTTCCCTATGCATTCCTGGTCCAGGAAAGCATTATTTCAGAATGGATAAGTGCCGGGGGCGCAGAGGGAGACTTGATAATAATGGACAATATGGCTGACAGGGAAAAAGCCCTGGAAAATGCAGAGACAGTCTTTGGCGGGCATGCGGAGGTCTTCATCCAGTTTTTTAGCGATGCAGCGGTAAATGCCAGCGTGGGGATGCAGGCTTACGAGGCAGGGATCTATGTCATAGGGGTGGAAACGCCTGTACCCGGTTTCCCGGTTATGGGTGTGGATAATTACGGCGCCGGACGGCTTGCCGGGAAGTGGGCTGCCGGCATGGCGGACCCGGTCTTTGGGGGATGGGAAAATGTTGACAGGGTGGTCTACCTTGGTTCCGGAGACAAGGATGATAAGGCCGGACTCAGGATATCCGGGGCAAAGGCAGAGATGGTGGAACAGTTCGGCACAGAAGCTGATGATGGAGCCCAGGGATCCAGAGCGGTTACGGAGGAAGGGGTCCTGATGTCCGGGGACGGAGGCAGGGCTGTAAGCGATATGCTGGAATACTACCCCGATGATGAAAATATAATAGTTTTCTGTTTAAATGACAGCGTGGCAGAAGGCGTATACCGGGCTGCACTGGAAAAGGATAGATGGGATCCTGACAGGTGGCTTATCATATCCTACGGCCTGGACGAAAGGGGAAAAGAGCTGGTAAGGGAAGGCACGATAGATGCGGGCATAGCTTTCTTTCCCGAAATGTACGGGGACTACCTGGTGCCGGCCGCCCTGACTCACATATACGGCAATCCTGTGCCCCCATATATATTTATGGAGAGCGAAGCCATAACTGCAGAAAACATAGGGGAGTATTTTCCTGAATAAGACTGGACCTGTGTAAATCCACTGGCAGGCAGATGGATATTCTTTCACTATTCTTTCAATTTTCTTTCACTAATAATATAAGTCCGGGATCTACCGCCACCAACTTTTTTTATTAAACCCCGTTTAACCAGTTTGTTCAGATCTGCAACCGATTGAGTTCTACCAAGGCCCACTAATAGCTGATATTCAGCAGCTCTTAACCTTTTATGCTTAAGAAATAAAGAATAAGCTTTTCTTAAGCGATTATCATCCAGGTCAATATTGGGAGTATTGGCCTGGATACGCTCGACAGCTTCGGCGTAGGTATTTTTGAGACAGGTCAGCCAATACCTTAGCCAATCTGTTAAATCAATATTTTCAGGAATATCATAAAAAAGCTGACCCTGATGCTTATTCAGGTATTTATAGTAATCCACTTTATTTTGCTCATGTTCTTTCTCTATAGATGCATATCTTGAGACTGTAAAGCCGGATTTATTCAGGATAAAATTAGTAAGAAGCCTGGAACAGCGGCCATTACCATCCATAAAAGGATGAATTGTAACAAAATAGTAATGAAATAGTGCTGCAATGATCAAAGGGCTTGCATTATTTATTAATGAATTTTTAGTCCAGAAAAATAATTTTGACATCATCTCTGGAACATCTGCCGCTTCAGGCGGCATATAGACTATATTACGGGTTTTAGTATCCTGGATAACATTTTGTGCCTGACGGTAATAACCTCTCAGCTTTCCAACTACAATTTTATCCATCAACAAAGAATGTATTTTTAAGACCAGGTCTTTATCAATTTCTTTTTCCAGGATTTTATCCTGGCTGAGATAATTCCGGGCTTTTGCGTAGTTTATGACTTCTTTGATATCTTTTTCAAATTTACTGATATTCTTACTTTTTTTATCTGTTATTATAATCGTGACCTGTTTATGGGTTAACCTATTACCCTCTAACCTGGTTGAATAATGGACAGCGTCAATATTTGCCAGGGAATTAATGTGAAGATATCCGCCCGCTGGCAGCTGGATAGCATTTAACATTCCCTGGCTTTGTGATATATCATTAAGCAGGGAAAGGATCTTACTATTTATTTCATATTCAGGATTAATATTTTCCATATTACTATTTTAATATTCTTTCACTATTCTTTCAATAATCTTTCGGTAATTTGCTTTAATTGACAGTAAAGAAAACCAGCCCGTATCCTAGTGCAATAAAATGCTAATATAACTCTTGTATTAATTGCAGATAAATATTATAGTAATAACCGAAAGTGAAATAAAATGTTGCTATGCAATTAATTGCTTTATAAGGAAATCTTATGACTTATATAAACACGGGGAACATGCTCCGGGAAGCCAGGCTCAAAGGATTTGTAGTAGGAGCATTCAATATCGTAGACCTTACTTCAATGGAAGCAGTGATTGAAGCTGCTATTGAAAAAAGTTCCCCGGTGATCATCCAGACTTCCCAGAAGACGGTAGAGGAGATGGGATTCGAGATGCCTCCCAGGCTGGTAAGGTCTCTTTCGGCGGGTACATCCGTCCCTATTGCCATGAACCTGGACCATGGCACAGATATTGATATCATAAAGAGATGCATTGATTATGGCTGGTCCTCGGTCATGATAGACGGGTCCTCGAAGCCATTCGAAGAAAACGTAAAGATAACCAGGCAGATAGTAGAATATGCTCACCAGAAAGGTGTAACTGTAGAAGGTGAGCTGGGCCACATCGGAGGAAGCGAGGAAGATGTAAAGGTCCGGGATGACAAGGTACTGCTTACCGAACCAATAAAAGCAAAGGAGTTCCAAAAACTTACCGGTGTAGACTCGCTGGCAGTGGCAATCGGTACCAGGCACGGCCATTACAGGGGCCAGTGCAGGCTGGACTTTCCCCGTCTGGCCCGGATAATGGAACTCTGTCCCTTCCCCATAGTCATACACGGATGTTCCGACCTTCCTCCTGATGAGCTAAAAAAGATAATCAGCTATAATCCCTCCAAGATGAACATATCCACAGAGCTCAAACATGCATATCTTGATGCATATAAGAAGTACATCGACCGCTCCCATAAAAGGTATACCCAGGATAATATCTATGAGTATGAACCATTAAAGGCCATCAGGATGGTAAAGGGTTCCATAAGGGAACTGGTTGGTTCATATATTGAGATATTCGGAAGCGAGGGCAGGCCGCCGGTCAGAAGGGCAGGGTAATGCCGGCTTTACCGGATCATGAATGCGATCTGCATTGTCATACAATAAGGTCTGACGGCAACGACACTCCAAGAGAACTGATATGCCTGGCAGCCAGAGCTGGTCTCAAGGCCGTAGCCATAACAGACCATGATATAGACCCGCCTATAACTATTGAAGAAAATAATAATACTTTTGATATAAGAGAATATGCCAGGATCCTGGGCCTGAGACTTGTCCTGGGTTATGAGTTCTCATGTGATACCGATGTTGATGATGTACATATACTGGGCTATGAGCTTGACTGGGGTGACCCCCTGGTAAAAAAAGAGGTGGAGAGGGCCAGAAAGTCAAAATCAGATGCATACAGGGAGCTTTGCCGCAGACTTACAAAAAACAATATGTCCATAGATTATGAAGATGAGATCCTGACTTATAAAGACAATGGCGGAGCTATCCGGTCCAGGAATCCCTTTGATGTCCAGAAAAAGCATATATTCGAGCTTATGG
>CAYZJW010000076.1:4917-7900 GCA_964478985.1 uncultured Actinomycetota bacterium | reverse complement strand
TGAAACGGAAAGGATTTATAAGCCACCATACAAACAGGGCTATCCTGGGTCCAAAGAGAAATAAAGATGTTACCATGCAGCACATAGGGAAAGATTAGCAAGTTTTATCTTTTTTTAAAAGTCTCTTAAAGGTATATTTATAATTTATTTCAAATATTAGTGAAAGGTCAGAAATCATGCTAAAGGGGATTCCGGATGTCATTTCTCCTGAAATATTGAAAATTCTTTGCGAGATGGGACATGGGGATGAGATTGTGCTGGGGGATAGGAACTTTCCAGCTGCAAGTTGTGCCAGGAGGCTTGCAAGGGCTGACGGCATTGAAATACCAAAGCTGATGGATGCAATACTGCGATTATTCCCACTGGACTCATATGTTGATAATCCAGTTGTATTGATGCAGAAGGTGCCGGGAGATAAAACAGATGTCACAATCTGGGGTGAATACAAGAAGATAGTCAGGAAATATGATAGAGGTGCAGCTATCGGTTCCATTGAAAGGTTTGAATTTTACGAAAGGGCCAGGGAAGCCTATGCAGTAATAGCAACCGGAGAAGCAGCATTATATGCCAATATCATATTGAAAAAGGGTGTCATAAAAATTTAGATAAGCAAAAATTTATTTGGCACTATTGGCAGCATGCTTTGGCGGCGCTCCCGTGTCCCAGAACTCTTTCATCTTCTGGGCCAGGGAGCCTATTTCCCTGTCTATCTTTTCCTGCTTCTGGCGGTGGCGCTTTATGATCTCATCAGCCAGGTTTTCATATGCTTTTGCTCCTGGACAGCCGGGAGCATATTTCATTATAGGCTTGCCGTAGCTGGGAGCTTCTGCCAGCCGGATGTTCCTGGGGATGATGGTATTAAACACCTTTCCCGGGAAATATTTCTTTATCTCCTTTACTGCCTGGCCGGAAAGCCTGGTGCGGTTGTGCATGGTAAGTACTACCCCGGATATCTCCAGGTCCTTATTAAGGCTTTGCCTTACCAGTTCCGTGGTCTTGAGAAGTCTTGCTATTCCTTCCAGGGCATAGTATTCACACTGAAGGGGTATCAATACTTCCGTGGTTGCTGTCAGAGCATTTATAGTCAAAAGCCCCAGTGCAGGGGAGCAGTCTACAATAATATAGTCATAATACTGTTTAAGCTTATCCAGTATCGTCTTTAAACGGTATTCCCTTTTCAGGGCAGATACCAGCTCCACTTCAGCCCCCGATAATCTTTCCGAAGAAGGGAGGAGATCCAGGCCTTCATAATCAGTATTGTAGACCACTTCCTCTGGAGCGGTATGGTCTATTATGGCATCATAGGTCGATTTCTTTACATTCTCGGGATAGACGCCCAGGCCGCTGGTGGCATTGCTCTGGGGATCAAGATCTACGATAAGGGTGCTGTAACCCTTTTTTACCAGGTAGGCGGATACATTTATGGCAGTAGTACTTTTACCTACGCCGCCTTTCTGGTTGACCACTGAGATGAGCCTGCAGCCCTGCCCGTCTTTTTCCTTCATAGATTTGAATGATGTTTACAAAACTTCCATAATTTTATAATAATTATAAGAATATTTTAATCATTATATAAAGAAATTATAAAAAAACAGAGAAAAAATATATTGGTTTTTATTTTTTTGCTACAATAATACATATAAGACCATGAAAAGAGGGAAACATGAAAGACCTTAGGATAAAAGTAGTGCAGGTAAAGGGAAACTGCATGGTGTACAGGGAAGGGGACGTGATATACCTTGATAAAGGCTACAGCATGAACCTGGAAAAGACTGATGCAGTATGCATGCACTCCCTGGCTTCCATATTGCCTTATCACCTGCCGCTGAGTTTTGGCGTAAAGCCAGGCCAGCTGGGCCTTGCCGGAAAAGATGGAGACGGCAGGAAAGCATATGTGCAGTGTCTTGATCCATGCGAGCGCACCGGGGGAGGAACAGCTGTTTTTGAGATAGATATAATTGACAGGCCGGAAACCGCTTAATAAACAGCTTGTATGAAGAAGACCTCCTGCCGCAAAACAGAAGGTCTTCCTGTGTTTATCCTAACTGCTGGTGGAGGAATAATTCCTCCTGCTTTCGTAGTCATGACCATAGGCAGGCCTCTTCTCGAACCTGCTTACCCTGAAAGGGTTTTCTTCCAGTGTATTTGTCACTACTTCATCGATGCTGTCTACGAAAACAAGCTTCAGCCCCCTGGTTATTGCCCTGGGTACTTCCTCCAGGTCTTTTTTGTTCTTTTCCGGCATTACCACTTTTTTAAGCCCTGCCCTTTTGGCTGCCAGCAGCTTCTCCTTCAGCCCGCCGATGGGAAGCACTCTTCCCCTGAGGGTTACCTCTCCCGTCATACCGATATCCCTTATAACAGGTATGCCGGTAAATGCCGATACCAGGGATGTGGTTATGGTTACCCCGGCAGAAGGACCATCCTTGGGTACAGCACCTGCAGGTACATGTATGTGGATATCGGACTTATTGAACACTTTCTCATCCAGTCCGAATTCGGTAGCCCTGGACCTCAGATAGCTGATAGCCGCCTTGGCTGATTCCTGCATCACATCTCCCAGTTTACCGGTAAGGACCATCTTGCCAGTGCCCTTGTAATAGGTGGACTCAATAAGCAGTATATCCCCGCCTACCGGCGTATATGCAAGACCTGTGGCCACTCCCACCTGGTTATTTTCCTCTATTTCGCTGGGCTGTATCCTGGATACGCCAAGGTATCCGGCTACTTTTTTGGTAGTTACCATCTTGGTGTACTTCCTGTCTTCCACGATCTCCCTGGCTATCTTCTTGCATATCTTGGATATCTCCCTTTCCAGGTTCCTTACCCCGGCTTCACGGGTATATTCTTCGATTATGCTGTAGACAGCTTCCCTGGCAAACTTTATACCATATTTCTCGATACCCTGCTCCTTTACCTGCTTGGGTATAAGGTATTTATTGGCTATATGGAGTTTTTCCTCTGAGCTGTAGCCCGGGATCTC
>CAYZJW010000076.1:0-4817 GCA_964478985.1 uncultured Actinomycetota bacterium | reverse complement strand
GGCCCCTTTGTAGTCTTGCCCTTAAGCTTCCTTACAGCCAGGTGATCCAGTATATGGACTTTTACCCTCTCCAGGTCATAGTGGTCCTCATCCAGTATCTTTTTGGCCTTTATGATATCCAGTATATCCTTGGTCTTCTCTTTCCAGGGCACATCGAGCATCCATTCAATATATGTCCTTATATATGAATGCTCGGGAGACATGGCCGGTATATTCTCCAGCCTCTTTATCTCCTTCTTTACTTTCTCCTGTGCCTCCGGGGGCATTTTCTTTTTGGATAATTTTTGCTTCAGGTCTTCCGTTACCGCTTCCGATTCATCAGCCTCGCCAAGTTCTTCCCTGATAGTCTTAAGCTGCTGCCTGAGCAGGTACTCCCTCTGGGTCTTTCCCACTTCTTTCTGGACCTTATCCCTTATCTGAGACTGCACTTCGAACTTTTTAAGCTCTTCTGCCAGGTATCCCGTTAATAGCTTCAGTCTTTTTTTAACATCGCTTTCTTCCAGGATCTCCTGTTTCTGCAAAGTGCTGCTCAGAAGATAAGAGGCAAAAAGGTCTGCCTGTACTTCAGGACGCGAGATATTGGTAGCGGCCACCACAAAAGCAGTAGGAAGCGGCACACCCAGCTGGATAAATTTTTCCACCTGGAGCCTTATGGTAGTATTACTGTTCTTTATGTCCTCGTCTTCTTCATAGGAGATGTCCGGCATCTCCTCTATAGATACCCTGAAATAGGGATCTGTCTGGGTATAGTACTTTATCCTTACCCTTGATATACCCTCTACAACGCACTTTATCTCGCTGTCTGATACTTTAGTAACCTGTTTTATGACACAAGCAGTACCCACATCATAAAGGTCTTCCTTTTTTACCAGTTCCTGGTTTTCCTCTTTCTGGGCTACCACTACTATTATCTTATGTTCTTTAGAAGCGTTTTCCACTGCTTCCAGTGAGTTCTTTCTTCCCACCACCAGCGGTGTGGCAAGGTAGGGAAATACAACGCTGTTCTTCAAAGAAAGAAGAGGCAGCTCTTCCGGGATCTTAAGTTTTTCCAGATTTTCATCTCCCCATTTTTCTTGTGCTGTCAATTTATATCAACTCCTATTAATAAATTTTACTTTTACAAAGACCGACTTAAACTCGATACAATAGGATTATAACAAATAATGAATAAAAATACTAAATTATTTTCCTAATTTAGTAAAAATTAATTTCACTTAAAGTGAAAAATATTTTAGTTATATTGATAACGGTATCTTTTAGCTTTGAAAAACCGGCCTCTTCTAGTAGAATACCCGGTTGACAGTAAATGCGAAGACACAGGAGACAAAATTGAAGACAGACCTGGAGTGCATCCCCTGTATAATAAAGCAGGTTCTTAATGCCCTGGACATAAGCGGGGCAGGGGAGGAGAAGAGGCAGGAAGTGTTAAGAAAAGTGCTGCAGGATTTGGATGATATTGACTATAACCAAAATCCTGCCTTAAATTCAAGCCTTGCCTACCACATTTTTTCCAGGGTCACCGGTATAGAAGACCCCTATTATGACCTGAAGATAGATTATAACCAGGCGGTTATGGAGCTTTATCCCAGGCTGGAAAAAATGGTCCTGGAGTCGGTCGACAGCCTTAAAACAGCTGCCAGGGCAGCAGTTGCCGGAAATGTAATAGATTTTGGTGTTCATCTCGGAGGGAAAAACTCATTTGACCTGGAACAGGCGATAAAAGATATAAGCGGTTTACCGCTCTCCATCGATCATTTTCCTGTATTTGCCCATGACCTGGAAAGATCGGAAAAGATACTATATATTTCTGACAATTCAGGCGAGATAGTCTTTGACAGGCTGTTTATAAGCCGGATACTTGCTGAGGGCAAGGAAGTGGTGCTGACTGTAAAATCAGGCTCCATAATAAATGATGCCACAATCGATGATGCCAGGCAGGCAGGCCTTGACAGGATGGCCAGGATAATAGAGACAGGAAATAACTTCATCGGGGTCAATCTCAAACAGGCTTCCCCCGAATTTTCCAGGGAATTCGGGGATGCTGACATAATAATAAGCAAGGGGCAGGGAAATTTTGAGTCACTGGATGAAATAAAGGGGAAAAAGATATTTTTCCTGCTCAAGGCAAAATGCGAAAAGATAGCCCGGGAACTGGGCGTCAACTATCTAGATATAGTATTTATGAAAAGCAGGTATTATCAGTAACCCAGGTCTCTCAGCCTTTTTTCGCTTATACCGAAATAGTGTCCGATCTCATGGAGGACCACCCTTTTGATATTTTTCTCCAGCCTTTCCCTGTCCCGGGATACTGCCTCGATGGACTTTTTATATATTGTTATACGGTCCGGAAACCGCTGTCCCCTGTGGGTCTTCCGGGTCATGGGCACGCCATGATAAAGGCCCAGGGTATAGTGAGGCCTTGATGTATGTTTTGAGAGAAAGGGACTGGCGCTCTCTTCATCGATCAAAAATTCTATATTCTCAAATTTATCTTTGAATTTCTGGGGAACACTCTCCAGTACTTTCTCTACTATCTTTTCAAAATCTTCTATATTTATTTCCATAATATAAGCATATAGATAAAATTGATTTAATATCTTTTTGTTAATATTATTATATTAATCGTGATTTAGGAATTGATAATTGTATTAAACCGGAAGGATGGCTGATGTCATCTGTAATAAGGCAGGACCTTTCCACAAAAGACTGGACTATATTTTCGGAAAAAAGAGGGGAAAGGCCCTATTGTTTTGAAAAGAAAAAAACTGAAAAAACGCTCAAAAGATATGAGCCGGATTGTCCTTTCTGCGCCGGAAACGAAGAACAGACTCCAGAGCCGCTTCTGGTCATAAACGGCGGCAAAAACTGGACGGTTAGGGTTGTAAAAAACAAATTTCCTGCAGTCCAGTCCATGGAAGCATTTGAGGAAGGGCCGTTTGAAGAGCCCCATTCGGAAGGCCCCTATCTCTCTATCGACGGAATAGGCGAGCATGAAGTCATAATCGAGTCCCCCTGGCATGACGACAATATAATAAAAATGGATATCGGGCATGTAGAGAAGATAATAAAGGCCTACAGGAAGAGGTTTATCGATGTAAGCAGCCAGTTTAAGAACCAGCTGGTAATAATATTTAAGAATCACGGCACCAGGGCCGGGGCATCGCTTGAACATCCGCACTCACAGCTGGTAGCCATACCTTTTGTGCCGGAATATATAAGGAACAAGATAATAGAATCCAGGAAATATTTCCAGGAGCAGGGAAGATGTGTTTATTGCGACATCATAAAACATGAGATAAAGGCAGACAAAAGGGTCATCTGCGAAAACCAGGGATTTGCAGCCCTGGCCCCGTACGCCTCGTCAGTTCCCTATAATATAATAATCTATCCAAAGAAGCATATGGCCTGTTTTGCCGAGATAGACGACAGGGGTATATCCGGGCTGGCAGGGATACTACAGGAAGTCCTGGGCAGGCTTTATGCCCTGCTGGATGATCCTGATTACAATTTTGTAATAGACAACAGCACCATGGATCAGTGCGGAAGCAGTTATTATCACTGGCATCTGGAGATAATGCCCAGGCTTAATACCAGGGCCGGTTTCGAGATAGGTTCAGGTATGAACATAAACCATATAATGCCTGAGACCTGTGCTGACAGGTTAAGGAAGATAGAATATCTACCCAAAAAGAGAGGGGGATATGAAAAGGACCAGAATAATATATATTAGAAGGGATATGGTTATTTGCTTATCTTTGATGAGACAGTAAGGTGGATACAGATATCAAGTACTGCAGTATTCCTGTTATTGCTAATGGGAAAGACCATTTACCTCAGAAGGAAGGAAAGGCTTAATGCCATCATATTTGGTTCAGGCAGAGAGAGATCAAGCAGCCTTTTCAGCATCCTGTCTGTCCTGGCGGTAAATATATGGATAGCTTTCATACTTTTTTATCATCTGCATGAAGGTTTTTATTCCGGGCTGTCTCCTTTAAGGATAAGCGGAATTGATGCTATCTGGGTAAAGATCATAGGGCTGATATTGCTATTGACGGCTTTTGCCATATTAATAATAGCCCAGCTGGCCCTGGGGAATTCCTGGAGGCTCGGCATTGACAGGATCCATCCCGGCAGGCTGGTCACCGGAGATATATACAGCTATTCAAGGCACCCCATCTATTTGTTCTTTGACCTTTATTTCTTTTCAGTCTTCCTGCTTAGTGCAAATCTTGTATTCCTTATGTTTACGGTGGTCATTGCACTCATACTTCATCTCCAGGCATTAGCGGAAGAAAAGTTTCTTATCAGCATACACGGGACCGCATACAGGGACTATATTTCACGGGTGGGGATGTATATCACTGTAGCACCAGGCAGCAGCCTCCAGGACGCCGGGCAGTCAGATACCACTGACTAGCAGCGGTATACCGTAAAAGCTCCAAACCTGTTAGGGGTTTTCATCTATGAAGTTACCACCTGGCAGGGTGAATAAAAAGCAGTCTGGCCGGGATCTTAAGTATGGCCCTGATTATTCTTTTAATGTCCACAGAGATCAAATTTCTTTTCAAGTACATCTTGCTCCAGCGATACAATTAAAACATTATGCCACATCTATATAGATATGCTTTATGAGTATTGCATAGAGGCAAATTGTTTTCTGCGATTCTTCTTACTAAGGGCTGTATTTACATAATCATTATAGCACAAATAAGGATTGCTGCGGGAAAAATAATGCCAGGCATTTTAATTAATCTGCCTACCTCCTTATTATGCAGCCAGTGACCTGAAGTGCACCCCAACAAGGGAAAAACCTATAG
>CAYZJW010000075.1:0-7935 GCA_964478985.1 uncultured Actinomycetota bacterium | reverse complement strand
GCTGCAGC
The DNA here is from genome assembly GCA_964478985.1 of uncultured Actinomycetota bacterium. Classification (GTDB taxonomy): domain Bacteria; phylum Actinomycetota; class Humimicrobiia; order Humimicrobiales; family Humimicrobiaceae; genus M55B120. The sequence goes on along the minus strand of CAYZJW010000075.1, from coordinate 7,927 downwards.
CATGATAGCCAAAAAAGTGGGTGTACCGGTACTGCTGTGGGCTCCCAGGGATGAAGCGCCGCTGCAAGATGGTTCCCGTTTGAGAGACAGCCTGTGCGGCATGTTTGCCACCTCCAAGGTGCTTCACAAGCTGAAGGTCCCGTTCACATATTTGGAGAACTGCCGCATCGAAGAAGATATGTTCAAAAGAGGCCTGCTTGATTTTGTGAGATCGGCAACTGTTGTAAAGGCATTAAAGACCATGAAGCTGGCCCAGATAGGGGTAAGGATAGACTTTTTCTGGACAACGATAATAAATGAATCTGAGCTGCTTGACAAATTTGGCATAGAGATACTGCCGGTAGATATATATGATTTTATCGTAAAGGTAAAAGCCAGGGCGGAAAAATCTAAAATGGCATACGGCAAAGAACTGCCTGGTATCAGGAAATGGCTTAAAATAGAAGGCCTGTCCTCAGATCAGCCCCTTATAAATACCCTGGCCCTAAGGGACGAACTAAAAGACCTGGCTGACAGTGAAGGCCTGGATGCCATATCCATAAAATCATTCACATCCATCCAGGATGCGCTTGAGGGCGGCTGCGGCCTGGCCTATTCCCAGATATCAGATGATTTTCCCATAATAGAGGAGTCAGATATCCATGGGGCAGTCACATCGGTACTACTGGAGGCGGCAGCACACAACGGACTTCCCAGCTTTTTCCCCGATATAACCATAAGACATCCGGAAAATGACAATGCGGTACTGCTTTGGCATGCATCCGCGCCTCTTTCGCTCAAACATCCGGAGTCGGACATAAAGATGGCCCCTCCCTGGATACTTAAAGGACTTCCGGCAGTATCGCTTCATTTCCGGCTGATGGACGGTCCCCTTACCCTGGCACGGTTTGACGGTGATGACGGCAGATACAGGCTGGGCTGCGGGGAAGGCCGTACCGTAACCGGTCCCCATACCAATGAGTTCTATGCCTGGATGGAAGTAGATGACTGGCCGCACTGGGAAAAGACCTTAATGCAGGGCCCATATATACATCACAGTTCCGTGGTCTATGACCATTGTGCTGATGTACTGGAAGAAGCCTGCAAATATATCCCGGGGCTTGATATAGAGAGACTTGAAAAAAACAGGTCCTAAAAGGAGTGTCCATGAATTCAAAGGAAAGAGTGAAGACGGCTATGGACCACCGGGAACCCGACAGGGTGCCCAGGTATCTTTTCTATACGCCGGAGGTATATAAGGAGATCTGCAGCATACTGGAACTGGATACGGGATCAGACCCGTATATATTTGATATCGAACTGGAAAACGACCTGCTTATGACCTACCGGGGCATATCAAACATACCCGGAGTCCTTCACAGTGATATCGAGGCTGATGCAGGAGAGGTCTTTTATGACAACTGGGGCATAGGATACCGCAGGGTGGATTATGGAAAAGGCAAAGGCAAGGGCTCCTATACCGAGATGGTCTCACATCCGCTGGCAGACAGGGAGAAATACGGCAGCTACAGGTTCCCCGATCCGGTTAAAGACGAGGATTATACAGAACATAAAAAGCTGGTGGAAAAATACGGCAGCGAATATGCCATAATAGCGGCTGCCCCGGCTACCATATTCGAAGCTGCCTGGTATCTGAGGGGTTTCAATAATTTCCTTATGGATCTTAGCACCGAACCGGATTTTGCTTTGGATCTGATGAATAAGACAGCTGACTATCACCTGGCAGTTGCCCGGGAGATGATAAATATCGGGGCAGATATAATCTGGTTTGGAGATGATGTGGGCATGCAGGAGGGTATGATAATGTCTCCGGAGCAGTACCGGAAGCTCCTGAAGCCTGTATATGCCCGTCTTATCCAGGAAGTAAAGAAGATAGACAAGAATGTGCTGGTGGCATATCATACTGACGGATATGCAGAACCAGTTATCCCTGATTTTATTGAGATAGGAATAGATATACTGGAAGCGGTCCAGCCGGCCTGCATGGATCCGGGTGAGCTTAAGAAAAAATTCGGTAAAAACCTCTCATTCTGGGGCGGGGTCGACGTGCAGCATGTCATGCCCTTTGGGACCCCCGGTGAAGTAGTGGCCGAGGTGAGGGAGAGGATAAGGACTGTAGCCCCCGGCGGGGGATTCATATTCTGCACCGCCCACTGCGTCCAGCCGTCCGAGAGGGCTGTGGGAAATGTGTTTACCTACTACTGGGCGGCAAAGAAATATGGGGATTACCCCATAAATATATAGAAATACGGTTTTACCGCGGCAGGCAGGCAAAAAAGCCGGCTTTATTGATGCATGCGGATCATCAATCATCATAGAAAGGACAGGCATGAAGATCTTTGGAAAAGAGGTATCAAGAGAAGAGATCCAGCAGAAGACGGGAGACATAAGCCAGCTGGGAGAGATAAACTACTATGAGATGCTCGATGGGGTAAAGAGAGGTGTGCGCGCTATCGACATCAAGAGCCCCTGCGGTCTTGACTTTACCGTCCTTCCGGACAGGGGGATGGATATATCAAGGTTTACGTACAGGTCTATACCCATTGCCTGGAGATCAGCTACCAGGGAGACATCCCCGGTATATTATGAGAACAGGGGCGCAGAATGGCTGAAGACATTCTACGGCGGCCTTATAACCACCTGCGGGCTCACCACCATGGGACTGCCTTCCGTGGATGAAGGCGAAGAACTGGGCCTGCACGGAAGGATATCCAATATTGCCGCCGACCGGGTTTTGGCTGACGGTTGCTGGGAAGGCGACCGGTATAAGATGTGGGTCCAGGGAAGAGTAAGGGAAGCCGGCGTATTCGGAAATAAGCTGGAGCTGTCCCGAAAGATTACCACCTGGATGGATGAGCCCGGGATCATTGTAGAGGACACAGTGGAAAATATTGGCAGCCAGCCTTCCCCCATAATGATGCTTTACCATGTAAATATAGGTTATCCGGTAGTGGATGAAGGAGCTGAGCTGCTTGAAGCTGAGGCTTCTGTAACACCCAGGGATGACGAGGCGAAGGACGGTTACAAAGATTTTAATAAGTTCACTGCTCCGGTAAGGGGATTTAAGGAAAAGGTGTATTTTCATGACATAAGTGCCGATCCTGAAGGAAACTGCAATGCGGCCATAGTAAATGAAGGATTCGGTAACGGCACCGGTATAGGCATCTGGATGAGATTCAACAAAGATAATCTCCCGGTTATGCTGCAGTGGAAAAATATGGGCATGGGGGAATATGTCTGCGGCATAGAACCAGGAAACGGCACCGCAGGCGGAAGAAAGGCAGAAAGGGAGAAAGGCACTTTGAAATTCATTGAACCGGGAGAGTCACAGAGGTTCAGGCTGGAATTTAAAGTCCTGAAATCGATAGAGGAGATCAGGTCTTTCAGGAAGAGATTTGTAAAATAGAGAGTTATGCCAGATGACAAAAGATAATGAAAAAACCTATCTGTGCTTTGACCTGGGGACGACCAGGATAAAGTCTGCCCTGCTTGACAGCCAGGGAAATATCATATACCTGGATTCGGAAAAAGCCCTGTCCCACAGGGACGGCGACGCTGTCATCCAGAAGCCTGAAGAATATTATCAGTCCGTAATAAGACAGATACAAGCTATGGGCAGAAAACATGGAGAATTTCTAAAAAATGCAGACAGCCTCATATGCAGCGGACAGATGGCAGGCATATTATCCATAGATAAAAACTGGGAAGTGGTCATGCCCTGGACATATTCGGTGGATACCAGGGCCAACAGGTACCTGTCCGGCATAGAAGACGACATGGCACCGGATATAAGGGCTTCTTCAGGCGGGGTGCCCTTTATGGCAGCCAAGATAAAATGGATAAAGGAAGAACTCCCCGATCAATATGCTAAAAGTGTAAAATTCATCAATCTCAATACCTATGTAGCCGGCAGGCTGGCGGGGCTTACCGGCAGCCAGTCATTTATTGACTACAGCGTACTGGCCATGAACGGCCTGGCAGATATAGAGAAAGGTACCTGGAACAGGGAAATAATAGGAAGGCTGGGACTGGATGAAGAGAAACTTCCCATCATAAAGCCGCCCTATAGCCAGGTAGGCGCTATACCAAAAGAAAGATTTGCCACCAAAGATGATATAAAGGTGCTGGCCGGCATAGGCGACCAGATAGCCGGGTTTATAGGGGCGGGGATACTGGAAAAAGGAGATCTTATAGATGTTGCCGGGACGTATACGGTACTGGGTTATGCCGGAGACAGTTTTGTGCCTGATGTCGATGACAGGATAATATCTTCTATCTATTCCGGGATGGGAGACCTTTACTACCACCTGGCGGTGGTGGCAGTGGGGGGATATCTATATAACTGGTTTCTGAATGGTTTTAACTATGATGACAGCAGGCTTGACCGGGTAAAAGATACCGGGGGCCTTTTTTTCATCCCCTATGTCGGAGGAAGGACTGCTCCCCTCCAGCCGTATTACCAGGGGACATTCTATGGACTCAAGTGGGAACATGACCTTGACAGCGCCTATACTTCCATGCTGGAGTGCATCGGGTATGATTATGATCTCATACTGGATAAGATAAAAGAATTAAACGGACTTAAAAAAGATGACCTGCATAAGGTAAAGGTCATCGGGGGAGGAGCGGGGAACCATATCTGGAATACCCTCAAGGCAAATATAATGGGGCTTGATTATGAGGCTATGGAAGAGACTTCCTATGAGATACTGGGGGATTTCCTTATTGCCAGGTACGGGGATGATCTCAAGACAGGATATAAAAGACTGATGGACCGGGATATAGTCACCATAAACGAAAAAGTCAGTCCGGACAGGGAAAAGGCAGACTATTACAGGAAGAATAAACAGAAATACAGGAAAATTGTGGAAAAAATAGGTTCAATATACAGGGAATTTGAAAGGTAGTAAATAAAATGTTAAAAGCTGGAACATCTATAATTGACATATCGCCAGGAGAGGGGATAGAACTTGCCGGGTATCCCCATTTCCCCCGGCATAACACAGGCATAAATGACCCGCTGTATGCCAGCTGCATATTTCTTGACAGCGGAGATACAAAAATAGCCCTTATTGCTATGGATATACTTTTCTTTTCCAGAAAGTATGTCAGGGCAGTAAGGGAACTGATACAAAAGGAGACAGGGATCCCCCAGGGCAGTATCTTTATATCTGTATCCCATACCCATTCTGGCCCCTGGACAGCCGGACGCCTGGACCTGGAAGCGCTGGAGGAGGGACAGGATGTCGACAGGGAATATGTAGAAGGACTCAAAGGTAAGATAGTCAGGCTTGCCTCTGATGCAGTTTCCCATACTTTTGATGCATCCATAGGGACTAATTCGGTATTATGCGGAAAGGAAAAAGGAATTGGTGGAAACCGCAGGCATCCCGGGGGGCCGGCCGATCCCCTGCTATGGACGGTAGCGGTAAGGGATGATAAAAATACTCTCAGGGCAGTTATCGTCAAATATGCGCTCCACCCCACGGTAATCCATGAAGACAGCACCCTGGTCACAGCCGATTATCCCGGATATACCAGGAAATACCTTAAAGGTAAGTTCCCGGATATGAACATGCTCTTTATGCAGGGGACCTCCGGGGACCAGAGCACCAGGTATTTCCGCCAGGGCCAGGATTTTGAGGAAGCGCGGAGGATCGGCGATATCATAGGGGAGTGCGCTGCTTCAAGCATAAAGGACACGGATTTTAAAAGCGATATAGGGCTGGGCGCCATCTCGCAGGAGATAGACCTTCCCCTTAAACAGCTGCCGTCAGAGGAAGAAGCGGCAGAAGCGGCAGAGAAGGCCGGGGCTGAATGGGAAAGTTTAAAAAGCAGTGATGCTCCCTATATCGAGGTACAGAATGCCAATCTAAGAAACCTGGGCGCCGAAGATACGCTGGGATATGTCAGGCTCAAGAAAAAAGGCATACCGATATCACTGGAAGCGGATGAACTTCCTTCAGAAGTGCAGGTGGTCACCATCGGGGATGCCAGGATAGTAGGACTTCCAGGGGAAGTGTTTGTGCAGTTTGGTCTGGAGATCCAGGAGCAGTCCGCCTATGAAAAGACAATAGTGATAGAACTGGCAAACGGATGCCTGCCTGGATATGTATGCACGGCGGAAGCCATAAAGGAAGGCGGCTATGAGGCAGGTGCGACCATGCTGTCAGACAAGGCAGGAGATATCCTGGTACAGACCGCGGTCTCACTGCTTAAGAAAAGCTGACCCGGAGGATCTATGGTGAAAAAAATGGAACAGACAGGCAGGAAAAAGGCGCAGAAGCTGCAGCAGGCAATGGCGGAAAAAGGCATCGGTTTTCTGGTGCTTTCACAGGCCAAAAGCTTCTACCACCTTATATTTTCAAGGATACCGTTTATATGCATCCTGGGAGTCACCGGCGATCCCTGCATATTTACCCACTATGATTCAGTGGAACTGGTGAGGCAGCAGTCATGGTGCGCAAATATCAAAGGCATCTACCCCTATAATATAGGAATAGATAAAAAAGATGATGTAGAGAAAGACTACCTCAGCGAGGCAGTGGAGTATATCAGGTCTTTTAAAGATGTACCAAAAAAAATAGCCCTGGACCTGGGCAATACTGCCGTAAACATATTCAGGCATTTTAAGGAAAGACTTAAGGGCTATGGATTTGAGGATTTTTCTTCCTGCCTTAACAGTGTGTTTTCCATCAATACAGCCGAAGAGATAGAAAATATAAAAAAGGCGGCCGTAATAGCCGAAGAAGGAGCAGTAAAGGCCAGGGAATACCTTATGGGACAGGATAACGGTATAACTGAGAATCAGCTGGCTGCATATGCGGAATACCAGATGAGAAGGAGATCAGTGGATGGATTCTTTGTCCCCAGCAGCGTTGCCAGCGGGGAAAGGACGTGCCTTATAGGGGCAGCGGATTCGGGAAGGGTCATAAAACCCGGAGATATTGTAAATATAGACCACAGCCCGGTATACCGGGGGTATTTTGCCGATATATGCCGCCCTATCTCAATAAAGCCGTTTTCCAGCCCGGTAATGGACAGGTGCCGCATAATCGAACAAGCCCTGGACATTGCCATAAACAGCATAAGGCCTGGCGTGGAAGCAAGCTCTGTGGACAGGAAGGTAAGGGAGCATTTCAAGGCCTGCGGCCATGACGGGAGTTTTATACACCATACCGGCCACCCAGTGGGCAATTCATGGGGGATTATGATAACCTCCAATTCCCATTCAATGATAGAGGAGGGTATGGCATTCGCCCTGGAACCCGGACTTTATGACAGGAAGGCCGGGGGCCTGCGGATCGAGGATAATGTATATGTGACAAAAAACGGGGCAGTAAATCTTATGAGCCTGCCCAGGATATTATAGGGAGTGAGGACTGGATGAAGATAAGCTGTTTACCGGTATCATTTTTTGATGATATCATCAGCGGAAAGATGACCCTGGGAAATTGGATGGATATTGCTTTTGAAGCAGGACTTGACGGCATTGATATAAGCATCAATTTTATAAAGAACCACAATCCGGTATATCTGAAAGAGATAAAGAAAGAGCTTCAAAACAGGGGTGTTCCCCTGGTGATGGTTACCGCCTATCCGGATTTTACCCATCCCCATAAGATGCAGAGAAAAAGAGAGCTGGAATACTTCAAAAGCGATATAGCACTGTCCTCGGAATTGGGGGCAAAATACCTGAGAATACTTGCAGGACAGGCCCATCCGCAGACAACTGAAGGCCATGGGATAGAGCTGGCCACCGAAAACCTCAGGAAGGCAGCCGAAACAGCTGCGGATTATGGCATCATGCTTCTGTATGAGAATCACTCCAAACCTGGCTCCTGGGATTATACCGATTTCAGCGGCCCCTCCCATATTTTCTTAAAGATAGCGGAAGGCATAAGGGATACCGGGATCAGGATAAATT
>CAYZJW010000074.1:0-8005 GCA_964478985.1 uncultured Actinomycetota bacterium | reverse complement strand
ATCCTTCATAGTCTCTCATTGTCAATTGCGACTCAAGCTGCCTCATGGTATCCAGGGCAACACCTACTGTAATAAGTATGGAAGTGCCTCCGAACCTGAACGGAATATTCAGGTAATTGATAAGAACCTCCGGAAGCAGGGCTACTATTGCCAGGAAAACAGCACCTGGAAGGGTTATGCGGTTAAGTACGTTTGTCAGGTAATCGGCAGTGTTCTTTCCCGGCCTTATGCCCGGTATGAAACCGCCGTATCTTCTCAGGTTGTCAGCCGTATCTATGGGATTAAAGGTTATGGCAGTATAGAAATATGCAAATATGATTATAAGTATGGTGTAGGTTATGGCATATATGGGATTGATATTGCCCTGTGCCGAGGGGCTCAGTGCATCTGCAAATGACTGTATCCAGGGAACCGGTATGAACTGGGCCACGGTAGCCGGAAACAGAAGCAGAGCGATAGCCAGGATTATAGGCATTACTCCTGACTGGTTTACCTTAAGCGGCAGGTAGGTGCTCTGTCCACCGAAGACTTTCCTCCCCACTACCCTCTTGGCATACTGTACCGGGATCTTCCTCTCTCCCTGCTGTATCATTATGATGGCCATTATTATGCCTATGGAAAGCACTGCGAATATCGCCAGGAAGAAATAATTGACACCCTGGAGCCTGAACAGGCTTATAAACTGTCCCGGCATCCTGGAGACGATATTGGCAAATATTATCAGTGATATACCATTTCCTATCCCGTGGATGTTGATAAGTTCACCCAGCCACATTATCAGTGTCGTACCTGCGGTAAGAGTGACCACTATAAGGACTACATGTGCAACATCAAACTGGGGTATGGCGCCGAAATTCCTGAAAAAGAAAGTCATAGTCACAGACTGGATGATCGCCAGGACCACTGTGAGATACCTTGATATCTGGTTTATCTTCCTTCTTCCCACTTCACCCTGCTTGGAGAGCTGTTCCAGTTTAGGGATCACCACCTGCAGCAGCTGCATTATGATGGTTGCGGTAATATAGGGCATTATCCCCAGCGAGAACACGGCAAAGTTACCCAGGGCGCCGCCGGCGAAAAGGTCCATCATGCCCAGAACTCCTGTCTCCACCTGCTCCAGTATGACATTGGCATCTACGCCGGGTATGGTTATATTGGCCCCCAGCCTGTAGATGGCCAGGATGGCTATGGTAAATAATATCTTATTCCGGATCTCACGGATCCTAAAAGCTGTTATTAATGCTCGAAGCATTTATACTACCTCCGCTTTTCCCCCAGCTTTTTCAATCTTTTCCCTGGCAGTTTTACTGAACCCGTTTGCCTTCACTGTAAGTTTTATATTTAATTCTCCCTTGCCCAGCACCTTCAGGGGTCTTTCTTTTTTCATTATGAGGCTTTTTTCCATAAGCGCGTCACGATCGACAGTGCTTCCTTCCTTGAAAGCTGAAAGCATGCCCGTATTTATTACATTGAATATGATCTTTTTATTATTTTTAAAACCCTTAAGATGGGGGATCCTTCTCTGCAGCGGCATCTGGCCGCCTTCAAATCCGGGCCTGGTATTCCCTCCGGACCTTGACAGCTGGCCTTTTGTCCCCCTGCCGCTGGTGGTGCCGTGTCCCGAACCGTCGCCCCGGCCCACTCTTTTCCGGCTTTTATTTGATTTCGGGGATCTTATATCATTTAGTCTCACTGTATTCTTCCTTCCGTATATTAGGCTTTACCCCTCAGGCTCTCTATCTGTTCAGGAGTCTTAAGGGATCTTAATCCGTTTATGGTGGCATTTACGATGCTTAATGCATTAGAGCTTCCAAGTGATTTTGTAAGTATATTTTTGACTCCTGCCAGCTCCAGTATCATCCTTACCGGACCGCCGGCTATAACGCCCTTTCCGCTGGAAGCCGGTTTCATGAAAACCTTTCCCGCACCATATACAGCATTTATCTCATAAGGTATGGTGCCGTCTATAAGGGGCACCCTGAACATGTTCTTCCTGGCGTCATTTACACCCTTCTGGATGGCGGTAGCTACCTCATTGGCTTTTCCGAAGCCTACTCCCACTCTTCCGTTCATATCACCTACAGCTACCAGGGCGCTGAAGCTGAAACGCCTTCCGCCCTTTACCACTTTGGCAACCCTGTTTATCTTTATAACTTTTTCAGTAAGTTCTGTATTTGTCGGTATTTGCGCCAACAGATATCCTCCTTTAAATCACCTAAAATTTTAATCCGCCTTTTCTGGCGCCTTCAGCAAGCGCCCTGACCCTTCCGTGGTATTTATAACCGCTCCGGTCAAATACTATCCTGTCTATTTTTTTATCAAGAGCCTTCCTGGCCAGTTCTTCGCCTGTCCTGAAACTTATATCCAGCTTGCCTTTGTCTTCCTTTTTGGGCTCGACATCCTTGCTGGAGATGCCTATAAGGGTCTTTCCTGTGGTATTATCCACTATCTGCCCATAGATATACCTGGCACTCCTGAATACACAGAGCCTGGGCACGGAAAAATTTTTGCTTACCTTGAGCCTTGACCTGATCTTCCTTTTATATTTGCTGTCTTTCCTCTGAATCTTCTTATCCATTTATTCTCCTGAAATATTCTTTGGCCGCCGTCTATATCCTATATCGCTTCTTGCCGGCCATTACCTGTTTTAAAAATCCCAGCCTGCAGGGGCCATCCTCCCGCCAGCTTCCCGGTTCTAACCGCCTGAGGAAGTCACTGCAGCTTTACCGACTTTTCTCCTTATGATCTCGTCAGCAAACCTTATGCCCTTGCCCTTATAGGGCTCCGGCGGCCTTATGCTCCTTATATTGGAAGTTGTCTCCCCGACAAGCTGCTTGTCTATGCCTTTTATGATGATAGTAGTATTATCCGGTACTTCAAAAGTTATGCCTTCCTTTTTCTTGAAGCTGACCGGATTGGAATATCCTACCAGCAGCTCAAGGTCATCTCCCTTGAGGCTGGCCCTGTAGCCGACCCCTACTATCTTAAGGGTCTTCTGGAAACCCTGGGATACGCCTGTCAGCATATTATTTACAAGGCTCCGGTAAAGGCCGTATTTGGACCTGACCTCCTTGGTTCCGGAAAGGGGCCTTACTATGACCTGGCTGTCTTCTTCAGAGATCTTTACAGCCCTGCTGTCGAATTCCTGCTCCAGAGTACCCAGCGCGCCTTTTGCGGACACCTTTGACTTTTCTATCTTTATTTCAACACCTTCCGGTATTGTTATTGGTTTTTTACCTATTCTTGACAAGATCGATCTCCTCTCATATTACCAAACGGAACAGATTACTTCCCCGCCTATTCCGGCTTCCCTGGCTTCGGCATCGGTGAATACTCCCCTGGAAGTTGAGACTATTACTATGCCCAGCCCGCCCATAGCCCTGGGTATATTGTTTTTTTCAGTATACACCCTGAGTCCGGGACGGCTTATTTTCTTTATGCCATTAATGGCGCTCATATTTTTATTGTTATATTTCAGGTGAATTTTTATAACTCCCTGTATACCTTCATCCTTTTTCACTTCGTGGCTCCTGATAAAGCCCTCCCTTTCAAGTATCCTTGCTATCTCGCCCTTTAACTTTGAAAAAGGGATATTTACTGTATCCATATTGGCGACATATGCATTTTTTACCCTTACCAGCATATCAGCTACCGGGTCAGACATATAAGACATAAATTTCTCCTTCTACCAGCTGGACTTGGTCAGTCCAGGGATTTTGCCCTCATGGGCCAATTCTCTTAAACAAATCCTGCAAAGACCAAATTTCCTGAAATAGCCTCTTGGTCTGCCGCATCTAAAGCACCTGTTATAAGACTGGGTCTTATATTTTGGTTCTCTTTTCTGTTTTTCTATCATCGATTTCTTAGCCAAAGAATCCTCCTCGCGGCTCTTCTTATTTCTTAAACGGGAACCCCAGCTCTGTCAGGAGTTCCAGCGCACTTTCATCATCCTCTGCTGATGTGGTGACTGTTATATTCATCCCCCTTACTGAAAGGACCTTGTCGTAATCTATCTCGGGGAATATCAGCTGCTCCCTTATACCCATGGTATAATTGCCGGAACCGTCAAAACTCTTCCTGGAAAGCCCCCTGAAGTCCCGGACCCTGGGAATGGCTATATTGAGCAGCCTGTCCAGGAACTCATACATCATATTTCCCCGCAAAGTGACCATGCATCCTATGGGGTTGCCTTCCCTTACCTTGAATCCGGCAATAGATTTCCTGGCTTTGGTCACTACTGGCTTCTGTCCGGTAATAGTGGCCAGATCTGCGACCGCTGCATCCAGTTCCTTTATATTCTGGGTGGCGGTCCCCACCCCGATATTAACGCATACCTTCTGGAGGCGCGGTACCTTCATTATATTCCCATATTTCCCATTTTTGGTAAGGACGGGGATTATATCCTTTATGTATTTTTCTTTAAGTCTGGGTTTCATCTATACCTCTGAAAAAATTTACCTATATCTGCTGATTGCACTTTTTACAAACTCTTGTCTTCTGTTTGGGGCCATTGACCTCAAAACCCAGCCTGGCGGGCTTGCCGCAGCTGGGGCATACCACCCTTACATTTGCCATATTGATGGGGCCTTCCTTCTTGATTATCCCCCCGGGCTTATTCTGGTCCTGCTGCCTTGTATGCTTGCTTATAATGTTGGCGCCTTCCACAAAGATCATGCCATTGTCCCTGTTTATCCTGAGGACTTTTCCTGTCTTGCCCCTGTCTTTGCCTTTTACTATCTTTACCCTGTCATTTACTTTTATCTTTAACATATTACTCCTCGTCAGATGACTTCCGGTGAAAGGGATATTATCTTCATAAAATTCTTCTCCCTTAGCTCCCTGGCAACCGGACCGAATATCCTGGTGCCTTTGGGATTATTAGCATTGTCTATTATCACGGCTGCATTCTCATCAAATCTAATATAGGAACCGTCCATCCTCCTGTACTGCTTTTTTGACCTTACCAGGACTGCTTTTACAATTTCGCTTTTTTTGACCACTCCTCCGGGATTAGCAACTTTTACAGTGGCTATAAAGATATCACCTATCCTGGCATATCTTCTCCGGGATCCGCCCAGCACCTTTATTACCTTGATCTCTTTTGCCCCTGTATTATCAGCTATTTTTACTTTACTTTCTGCTTGAATCATCTTACTGTTCCTTATCTAATTAAGCTTTTCTGACGACCTCGGCCAGTCTCCACCTTTTAGTCTTTGATAGAGGCCTGGTCTCAGAGATCCTTACTACGTCGCCGATCCTGCCGGTCCCATCCGGATCATGGACTTTATATTTCTTTATTCTCTTCAATATTTTTTTGTAAAGAGGGTGCTTCTGGTGAGACTCTACTGCCACTACGATGGTCTTGTCCATGCTGTTGCTAAGTATCGTCCCTACTCTTGTCTTTCTCTTAGTCCTTTCCAAGAAAATCTCCCTTACTTGCCTTTGCTTTTAGTCTTTTTCTCATCGCTTTTGCCAGGAGCCGCTTTTTTGGCTGAAGCCCTGGAAACGGCTTTCTTCTTTGCGGGACCTGGCTTCCCTGACACTTTATCCGCATTTATGCCCAGTTCTTTTTCCCGCAAAATTGTCTCCACCAGTGCTATATCCTTCCTGAGATTCCTTATAGCCTGTGTATTTTCCAGCTGCCCTATGGCTTTCTGGAACTTCAGGGTAAAAAGGTCCTTCTTTATATCATTCAGCCTGGTCTCAAGCTCTTCTGCTGTCTGTTCTCTTATATCAGTTGCTTTCATCTCTTGTTTCCCATCAGTTTTGTCTAATCACTGCTAACGAACTTTGTCTTTATCGATAATTTATTAGAAGCTCTTTTAATAGCTTCTTTGGCAATACCCGGCTCTACCCCGGAAAGCTCAAATATTATCTTGCCGGGCTTGACAACTGCAACCCAGTTTTCCGGAGCCCCTTTTCCGCCTCCCATTCTCGTCTCTGCCGGTTTTTTTGTTACCGGTTTATGGGGAAAAACATTGATCCATACTTTTCCGCCCCTTTTTATATACCTGGTCAGGGCTACCCTGGCAGCTTCTATCTCCCTGCTGGAAAGCCATCCAGGTTCAAGAGCCTGCAGCCCATACTCCCCAAAACCCAGGCTGGTCCCCCCCTTGGAGGTCCCTTTCATCCTGCCTCTATGGACTTTTCTGTGTTTTACCCTTTTGGGTATTAACATCGGTGACATCTGTATCTCCTAATCCCGGACCTTACTTGCTGTCCTTATTGCTTTTATCTTTATGGCTGTCTTCTTTTATGTCTTCAGTCTTTTCTGTCCCGGTCTCCTTCTCTTTATCCGGGTCCGCAGAAACCTTTCCAGCTCCGCTTTCCTCTTTTGCCGGTTTTTCTTCCGCTTTCTCTTTTTCTGCCTTATCTTCCTTTACTGCCTTTGTCTCTATATTCTCTTCAGCCTTTTTTTCTGCCTTACCAGGCATTGCCTTTTCTTCTTTTGCCTTATCCTGTTCCGCATTCTTTGCATCTTCTTCTGCCTTTAGGCCGGCGCTTATAACAGTTTTCCTTATCTCTTTTATCTTCCTGGCGCCCTTCTTTACACGGGACCTTAACTTGTCTCCGGGACTTTTGGGTTTCTCCCTGCGCCCCGGCTCAGGCCTCTTTCTATCCTCTTCCGGTTCATCCAGGATCACATCGCCCAGGTATATCCATACCTTTACCCCGATTTTGCCGAAAGTGGTTTTTGCTTCGGCAAAGCCGAAATCGATATTAGCCCTCAGGGTATGCAGGGGGACTCTTCCCTCCCGGTACCACTCTGTCCTGGCCATCTCGGCGCCGCCAAGCCTCCCCGAGCACTGTATCTTGACTCCCTTGGCTCCTGACTTTAGCGAAAGCGATATGGCTTTCTTCATAGCCCTCCTGAAAGATACTCTTCCCAGCAGCTGATTGGCTACGTTCTCGGCAACCAGTATTGCTACCAGTTCCGGTTTTTTTACTTCCACTATATTAAGCTGGATTATATTGCCGGTAGCCTTTTCTATAGTCTGCCTGATATCATTTATAGTAGCGCCCCGGCGGCCTATTACCATACCCGGCTTGGCCGTGTACATATCTACTTTTACTTCTTCAGCGGTCCTCTCCATCTCGATCCTGGAGATAGCGGCGGAATTGCCCAGCTGTTCTTCTATAATATCCCTTATGAGCATATCTTCCCTTAAAAGACGGGCATAATCCCTGGTGGCAAACCATCTTGACTTCCATCTTTTATTTATGCCTATCCTTAGCCCT
Source organism: uncultured Actinomycetota bacterium (assembly GCA_964478985.1). Classification (GTDB taxonomy): domain Bacteria; phylum Actinomycetota; class Humimicrobiia; order Humimicrobiales; family Humimicrobiaceae; genus M55B120. Next base: position 766 of record CAYZJW010000074.1, on the reverse strand, counting down.
ACCGGATTAACCTTTTGACCCATTGTCTTTAGCCTCCTCTTCTTTGCCGTCAGAAACCACTACCGTAAGGTGTGAAGTCCTTTTTCTTATCCTGGTGGCCCTGCCTCTTGCCCTGGGCCTGAACCTTTTAAGTACGGGGCCCTCATCTACAAATATCTTGCTTACTACCAGTAGGTCTTCTTCCATATCATGGTTTTCCGCAGCATTTGCCGCTGCACTTTCTACAGCCTTTTTTACTATTGATGCAGCTTTCTTGGGGGTAAAAGTAAGTATGCCTACTGCCTCTTCCACACTTTTATTCCTTACAATATCTGCAACATATCTTAATTTTCTTGGTGATATCCTTATAAACTTTTCAATCGCCCTGGCTTCCAACTGCTGCCTCCTGTTAACCTGCTTATCCATTTTAATTTATCTTTATGATCCTAGCTCTTGACCTTTGCCGCGCTCTCGCTCCTGCCCTTGAATGTATGCGGCCTTATAGACCTGGTAGGCGCAAATTCACCAAGTTTATGCCCCACCATTGACTCAGAGATAAATACGGGTACATGTCTCCTGCCGTCATGGACAGCAATGGTATGCCCCACCATCTCCGGGAATATAGTTGAAGCCCTGGACCATGTCCTTAATATCTTCTTTTCGCCGGCTTCATTCATCCTGTTTACCTTTGCAAGAAGCTTTTCCTCTACAAAAGGTCCCTTTTTTAAAGACCTTGACATATATTCCTCCTCTGGTAGTTCCCTTACTTATTTCTTCTTCTGACTAT
>CAYZJW010000073.1:0-8010 GCA_964478985.1 uncultured Actinomycetota bacterium | reverse complement strand
GGTTCGATTACAAATGCAGGCGGTACCTTTACAATAGAGACGTCGGTCCCGCATATGCTTACAGCTTCCACTTCGATCAATACCTCATCTGAACCAGTATCTATTTCGGGCTGGGGGACATCCTTTATTGCCAGCCTGCCTTCTTTCTCAAAAACAGCCGCTTTCATGGATACTCCTTTAAAAAAAATTATAAATTCTCATACTTTATGACCTGCTTTTTTCCGCTTTCAGCTGATCTAAGTATGGCGTCACAGATCACATTATTCCGGTAACCGTCTTCAAATGTGGCAGTCATGGGCTCAAGGGAAGTGCCGTTTACAACTGCATCCACCATATTATATGCGGCATTTACAAATGTATCGCCCCAGCCTATGGTGTGTCCCTGAGGCCACCAGCAGCGGTAATAGGGATGTTCCTGCTCTGTCACATTGATCCGGCGGAAACCGGCGGTATTATCACTGTCATCATTTTTAAAATATACATTCAGGTAATTTAGGTGCTCCAGTTCAAAGTAAAGACTTCCCAGCTCCCCGTTTACTTCTATCCTCTGGCCATTTTTCCTGCCCGGACAGAACCTGGATGCTTCCAGGGTGCCTATGGCTCCATTTTCAAATTCAATAGCAGCGGCAAAAGCATCGTCCACATCGACTTTTCCCTTCTTATCCGCATCATCCGGCAGAGGCCTTTCCCCTATAAAAGTCCTGGTTATTCCGGTCACATATTCCGGCTCTCCGCATATCCACCTGGCCAGGTCTATTATATGGGAACCAATTCCACCCAGGGCGCCGCTTCCTGTTTTTTCTTTCCTTACGGCCCAGGTAAGGGGAAACATCGGATCAGCAAGCCATTCCTGGAGATATACTGCCCTGAAATGATAGATCCGGCCCAGCTTTCCCTGTTTTATCAGCTGCCTGGCCAGGGCAAGCCCAGGTATCATGCGGTAATTATAGTTGCAAAGATGCTTGACACCATACTTTTTTACTGCCGTAAGCATATCTCTGGCTTCTGCTGTATCCATTGCCAGGGGCTTCTCACATACTATATGCTTTCCGTTTTCGGCAGCCTGGATGCTTATCTCCCTGTGCAGGTGATGGGGGGTCAGGTTGACCACTATATCTATATCCTCATCATTTACTATATCCTGCCAGTCAGTACAATATTTGCTATAACCGTATCTTTTGGCTTCTTCGGCTACCTTTTTTTCGTTCCTTCCGCATATCTTGAACAGCCTGGGGATAGCCGGAGGGGGCCAGAATATATATGGCATCTTCCTGTATCCTATTGAATGTGCCTTTCCCATGAAACCATAACCTATAACACCGATATTGATATATCCGATGTCACCTGACCGGCTCTCTGAAGCCATGGAAATAAAACCTGACTTTTTCTTATCCAAATCTGGCTGTTTTTCGCTATTATCAGACATAAACGACCTCCATCTTCTTTATTTTATCCGGATTTTCCGGTTCCCATAATATCTATGTTGATCCTCAGCCTGTCACTTTCCCCGGTGGCTTCAAACCCTTCCTTGATCCTGTCCAGGGGGAACATATGGGTAGCAAATCTCTCCAGCCCCAGGTATGGCGCCATAAGGGCAGTCCTTTTATAATCATCAATGGTAGAGTCTATGGTACCGCTTATGGTAAGCTCGCTGTAATGTATATAATTGGGATCTAAATCTATCCTTGTGCCCGAAGGCAGTCCCGAAAATATCAGTATTTTACCTCCCCTTTTTACCAGTTCCAGGCTGTATTCCAGCAGGGGAAGGGTGGAACCTGCAGTGACTGCAATATTTATTCCGCCCTGCCTAAAATACTTCCTTACTTTACCCTTCCAGTCTTCTTCCAGGGTAGAGAAGACTGCATCTGCCCCGAATTCCTCTGCCCTGGCAAGTTTATCCCTGGCTCTGGCGATGACCGCTACTTTGCCTGCACCCAGTCTCTTGGACAGCAGGAGAAAAGCAAGGCCCAGCGGGCCTGAACCGAATACCGCTACCGTATCTCCCGGCGATATCCCGATCTTCCTCAGCCCGTGCAGCGCGCAGGAAAAAGGCTCCAGCATGGTAGCTGCCTCATCCGGGACATCGTCCGGCAGCTTTACCAGGACGCCTCTCTCAACCCCTTTTTCCGGTATCAGCATGTACTGGGCAAACCCGCCGTCAAAATTGGTCCCGAATACTACTACATCCCGGCAAAGGTTCTCAGATCCCGAAAGGCACTGGTCACACTTTCCGCAGCCGTAGATGGGCGCAACTGCCACCCTTTCTCCGGGTGAATAACCTTTTACCTTGCTGCCCATCTCATATATGTTTCCCACCACCTCGTGGCCCAGTATCACAGGCTTCTTGTAACGGGGTTCATTGCCGTGGAAATAATACCGTGAATCAGAACCGCATATACCGCATATCCTTGCTTTCAGGAGTATATCACCATCACCCACCCGGGGGATATCTGCCTGCTGGAGCCTCAAGTCTTTCCTGTCGCCGTAAAAAAAAGCTGCTTCCATCTTTTTATTCAAATATATCACCCGCTAAAATATTTATTCAAGGTTGGCATGCCTGTCGTAAAGTATGCTGACATCAATTTCTTTCTCATCCATCAGACTAATAGTCAGTGCATCCAAAAATAACAGCAAACATTGCTCAAATAGGTTGCACATGGGCTGAAGGGAATCAGCAGCAGCATCTTTATCCGTCTTGGACCCTCCTGCCGGTATGACTACCGTGACATCGGCATTACCGGCGATGGCAGAATCACTGTCCATGGTAATAAGGGCTATTCCGGCACCGACTTTCCTTGCCTTCTCTGACATGACTACCAGGCTTTCCGTCTCTCCTGAACCAGAACCTATAAGCAGAAGGTCTCCGGGTATTATGGCGGGTGCGGTGGGCTCACCAGCCACATGGACCTTAAAACCCATCTGCATCATCCTTATGGCAAAGGTGTTCATCACCAGGCCGGTCCTGCCTCTTCCGGCAATAAACAGCCCTGTTGAACCAGATATGATGTCTAAAAGCTCTCTTTGCTGTCTGCGGTCCATCTTACCCAGTGTTATGTCTATTTCTTCTATGATGTCTCTTAAGTATTTTTCTTTCATCTTTGCTTTTATTGATTTATTCTTTTTCCCTGGCAAGACGGTCGCTATGCTTTTTGATATGCTTTTCGAATACCTTAAGGACCCGGTCTGCCTGGTCTTCGTTTATCACCATGGGCGGCTTTATCTTCAGCACATTGCCCAGGCCCTTAAAAAGGCTTTCGCCAAATATGACCCCGTCATCGATGGCTTCTCTTACTATGGCATGGGTAATGCTGTTTGCTTTCTCCCTGGTCTTCCTGTCCTTTACAAGTTCTATACCTATCATAAGGCCCGGACCCCTGATATCTCCTATTATGTCATATTTTTCCTGAAGCTTCTTAAGGCCCGCCGTGAAGTACTTTCCTATATTCCTGCACTTTTCAAGAAGGTTTTCTTCCTTTATGACATCAAGAGTAGCGCAGGAGGCGGCAAAGGATATGGGAAAATGGGCAAATGTAAATGAGTCTGTGGCAGGTTCGGGAGGCTTAAGGTCATCCCGGGCCATTACACCGGCTATGGGGAAGCCCCCTCCCAGCGCCTTGCCGAATACCAAAAAATCCGGGACCGCATCATATAGTTCGCTGGCAAACATGGCCCCCAGTCTTCCGAAACCGGTCTGTATCTCGTCATGTATGAGGAACACTCCCATCTCACTGCAGATCTGCCTTATCCTGGGAAGGTATCCTTCAGGATACTCTATCATGCCCCCGTGCGCCTGGAACGGTTCCATTATTACAGCCGCTATGGGTTCTGCGCCATGCTCAAGGGTTGTCTTGAGGAAGTCGGCACAGAAAAGGCTGCATTCGGGATATTTAAGATTATAGTGGCATCGGTAACAATAGGCATTGGGAATGCGGATGAAATTCTGCATAAATGTGGGAAAAAGCCTGCTTATGGGATGATAGGGCCAGCTGGCAGCTATGGTGGCCAGCGTCCTTCCGGAATAATTATTATATACGGTCACAAATTTTGCGGCGCCGTGATTATTGGTCATGGCAAGCTTCAGTGCCGATTCAACAGATATGGAGCCGTGAAGGGAGAACATTATCTTCTTAAGATTCTCCGGGGCGATGTCTCCCAGTTTTTTTGCCAGGAGCAGCTTGGGTATTGTCTCAAAACTGGTCCTTACATGGGTTATCTTTTCCAGCTGTTCCTTTACCGCCTCAATAACCCTGGGGTGTGAAAAGCCGATATTGAAACTCCAGGCCTGGGAAGTACAGTCAATATATTCCTTGCCGTTTATATCTTTTACTACTGCGCCTTTCCCGCTTTCTATGATTATGGGGAGCCCGCCGCCCACTGAGCCGGACATAAGGTTCTGCCTTCCCTGGGCCAGGATATTTTCATCGATATTCTCAAACATATCTTCCTCCTGCAGGATACTGATTTAATCCTGATTATACAATAATAATTTAAATTTTAAAATTTTTATTTAAAATTTAAAGATAATATCTTAAAATAATGATACATGATCAAGAATATGCCAAAAAACTTAAACCGGCTGGAAAAGACAGTCGGTATTATTAAAACTGAGGGAAGAGTCAGTGTTACCTACCTGGCCCAGTTTTTCGGTGTCACCGAGATGACCATCTATAATGACTTAAAGAAGATAGAGGACGACAGTATCATACTTACCAAAAAAGATGTGGTCTATACCGGGGAAAACCGGATATTTGACGACCCGCACTTCAAAAGACTCAAAAATAATGCTGAAAGGAAAAAGGTAATAGCCGGTAAAGCAGTAAAATATATTAATGATTTTGATACCATATTCCTTGACGGCAGCACTACAACCCATTACCTGGCAAAGCTGCTGGCAGAAGAAAGCGGCAGGAATAATCTGACCGTAGTGACTTACTCGCCTGTAATACTGCTGGAACTGGGAAAGAATCCCGAGATCAACCTTATATGCCTGGGAGGAAGATTTGAAAGGGTCAATTATATACTTCTTGATAACAGCCACTGCCTGCTGGAAAGCATCAATTTAAACAGGTCTTTTATTTCCAGCGTAGGCATATCCCCGGAATCAGGTTTCACTGAGCTGATAGAAGGCGAGGCAGGCCTTAAAAGAAAGCTGCTGGATATATGTCCTGAGAACTACATACTTGCAGACATAGCCAAATTTGAAAGGACAGGCACCTATACTTTTGGTCCGCTTTCAAAGGCAACCAGGATAATAGTAGACAACACCGGCCCTATCATGGCTAATAAGGCTTTTTCAGAAATAGCCGGCATAATAGAATGATATTTTATTGCTGTCCTTTTTTATGCCTGTAATATTCCCTGGCAAATCCGCTTATCTCCTCCACTATGTATTTAAAAGCTTTTTCCCCCAGTTCGCGGCTGGCTTTTGCAGGATCTCCCAATACTCCGGTCTCGGTCTCTTCCAGGCCCCAGGTAGACCAGAAGACCCTGCTGGAAGCCATCCCGTCGGTATTCCTGAACTTTGACCTGTATTTGAGTGTATTATTGACTGCTTTTTCCATATTGACCAGGTCTGTCAGGTATAACATCAGTGATGTCTCCAGTTCGCATGCATGGCAGATCCCTCCAGGACCGCTCCTCCTGTTCTTATCCATAAAATCAGCTGCTATCTTATATTCAAATACAAAGGGCAGATATATTCCGTATTTGTCTGCTATAGTCCTCACCACAGATTCAAGGGTAAAAAGGTTCTGTCCGTGGGTATTTATATAGATCATCTTTTTAAAACCCATATCTATAATACTCTCAGTTATCCCGATAAGCAGCTTTTTCTGGATATCCTGTCCGATAGTAAGGGAGCCGGGCCAGCCTTTCTTCAGTATATTCCCATTATATGCCTGCCACATATCCGGGATCACCAGTACCGGTATCTCATCCTTTAGGCCTTCCGCCACAGAAGCAGCTATACTTCTGCCAATTATCATATCGGTTGCCACAGGCAGGTGCGGGCCGTGCTGCTCAATAGCCCCTACAGGCACCAGGATAAGGGCATCCTTTTTAATATATTCTTCCAGTTCGGGCCAGGAATTTTCTTCAAAATTAACCGGCATATTTCCCCCTTCTTTTTCACACTTTTATTATCATAATTAGTCCGGTTAGGACCTCTGTCATGCCTGCCGCCATATTCAGCTGCCGTCAACTTTCTCCAGGGGGGCAAAACTTACCAGAAGATGCTTCAGGCCCATACTGGAAAAATTCACATCTAGCTCCACATCATCGCTTAGCCTTTTTACATTCAGTACCTGACCCCTTCCGAATGTCTTATGCTCTACAAAATCCCCTATATTGTACTGGACCTTCAGTTTTTCGCTGTCTTTTACGGCGGGTCTGCTCCCGGCTTTTACCGCAGTTTCCTTCCTGTTCTCATCGATTACCAGGTTTTCCGGTATTTCCCGCAAAAAACGTGAAGCTGCCATATAATTTGACTGTCCGTAGATGCTGTGTGATATCGATGATGTCAGAAAGACCTTTTCCATGGCCCGGGTGATGCCCACATAGCATAGCCTTCTTTCCTCTTCCAGCTCTTCCAGGCTGTTCATGCTGCGGGAATGGGGAAATATCCCCTCTTCCATGCCTATCATAAATACCACCGGGAATTCCAGCCCTTTTGCATTATGCAGTGTCATAAGCACAATGCTGTCAGATGACTGGTCAAAATTATCAAGGTCCGTAAGCAGCGACACCTCAGCCAGAAAATCATCCAGACGGGATATGCTCGACCCTCCTGCTGCCGTCTCTCCGCCTGGACCGGCAAGAGCCGCTCCCTCCATAAGGGCGGCTTTTTCCTCAAATTCTTTTGTCACCGTCAGCAGTTCGCGCAGGTTCTCTATCCTGTTTAATGCTTCTATTGAGTTTTCTTCCTCCAGCAGCCTGAAGTATCCTGTCTTTTTCCACACTTCTTTCAGCAGCCCGTCTACACTATTTTCTGATGCATAATTCCTGAATCCGGCCATCATGGATATGAAGTCTCCTATCCTGGCTTTTACACTGTTGGAAAGCGATGGCACTGCATCGGCCTGGTAGAAAGCCTCGCAAAAAGTCATATCATTTCTCCGGGCATATCTTTCGATATTGTTTATGGTGGTCTTACCTATCTTCCTGCCGGGTACATTGACTATGCGCAGGAGGCTTACCACATCCCTGGGGTTGGAAATAAGCTTGAGGTATGCCAACATATCCTTTATCTCCATGCGGTCATAAAACCTCAGGCCCCCGAATATGACATATGGGATATTTTGCCTTATGAGCTGTTCCTCCACTGCCCTTGACTGGGCATTAGTGCGGTAGAATATGGCAAAATCCCTGTATTTCTTACTTTCCTTCTTCCGGTACCGCCTAATCCTGTTTATGACGAAACTGACTTCAGCCTTTTCATCCCCGGCGGTATACCTGGAAACGGGTTCACCCTTTTTGTTCTCTGTCCACAGATTTTTAGGTTTGCGGCTTTCATTGTTTTTTATTATCTCATTGGCAGCATCAAGGATGCTCCGGGTAGACCGGTAATTCTGTTCCAGTTTTATGACTGATACATCATCAAACTGTTTGTCGAATTCAGTTATATTGGTTATCTTTGCACCCCTCCAGCTATAAATACTCTGGTCGTCGTCCCCCACCACGCATATCCTCCTGTGGGAGCTGCCCAAAAGCATTACTATCTCATTCTGGGCCATATTGGTGTCCTGGAACTCATCTACCAGTATATACTGGAATTTCTCCTGGTATCTTTTCCTTATCTCCGGGAACAGTCTTAAAATATCTACCGTGAATACCAGCAAGTCATCAAAATCAAGGGCATTGGCATTAAGAAGCCTCTCCTGGTATGTGGAGTATACCCTGGCAACAAGCTTCTGGTAATAATCGGAAGCCTTTTCATTATATGTCTCAAAATCTATCAGGTGGTTTTTGGCATCACTTATGGCTGCTTTTAACATGCGGGGAGGAAACCTTTTT
>CAYZJW010000072.1:0-8033 GCA_964478985.1 uncultured Actinomycetota bacterium | reverse complement strand
TTACATCAATGGGTAAAATCAGGAGATTTGATTTCCATAAAGAAGGGGTTATATGCATATTCTGATGTTCAAATCAATAAGGTGGAAATTGCTAAGTATCTTTATTTTCCATCTTATATCAGCCTTGAATATGCTCTTAGTATTTATGGTATCATCCCTGATGTCCCTTTTAGCATGACCATGATCACTACTAAAACAAGCAGGACTTTTGATACAGTGTTCGGTCAATTCATTTATCATAAGATTAAGGCAGATGCATTCTTTGGCTTCGATACTGTGACATTAATTGCTGAGAGAGAGAAGGCTCTGGTCGATTATTTTTACTTTAATACCAAATATTTCGTTCCAAATTTTAAATTCTGGGAAGAACAGAGATTCCAGAATTTAGATGAAGTAGATTTTTCCAAAGCATATAGCTTCCTGGAAAAATTTAATGTCAAAAAATTAACAGTCCTGCTAAGGAGTCTCGAAGAATATGCAGCAAATATTAAAAATAATTGAGGGTTTGAAAAGAGAAAATCCTTTAATCACATCAGAGGAATTAATTAATGCTTCAAGAGAATATCTCCAAATAATAGTTTTAGAAAGCATATATCACTCAAAATTTGGCCGCTTTCTTTCATTTATGGGAGGAACATGTCTTAGATTATGTCATAGCCTGAAGAGATATTCAGAGGATTTAGACTTTACATTAGATATCAGATCAAGTGAGTATGACTTCAAAAAACTGAGTCTTATTATTCAAAAAGACCTGATGCTAAGAAATATAAAAAATGAAATTAATGTAAGTCAAGATAAGATTGTACAAAAAACATTTATAAAAATCGTTGATCTTTTAGATATGCTGGGTTTGTCCAGGGTGAAAGGCCAGAGGCTTCATATTAAATTAGAAGTAGATACAAATCCTGTTGATATAAGATTTGGCAAGAGAGAATCCTTCTTTGTTGCTAAATATAATGAAATCTTTCCAATCTTAAAACATGACTTGCCAACACTTTTTGCAGGAAAAATCCTTGCAGTTCTAAATCGTCCATACAGAAGGGGTACAGATTATTATGACCTTATCTGGTATTTAAGTCAGAAAATTAACATTAACATTACCTATTTAAATGAAGGCATGAAGCAATCCAGAACAAAAGAGAAGTTCTTAGATGAGAAAGAAATTTTTAAAAGGATAGAAGAGAAAGTATCACAGATCGAACCTGATTTTATTCTGAAAGATATTGGCAGATTTTTAGAAGATCCTAAAGATATGGCCTGGATCAAAAATTACAGACAAGTTTTTCTGCAATTAAAAAATTTAAATCTTAACCGCCCAGCCGGATAAAAAAATTTTTGTAGCTATGGATTTTGCTTTAAAAAAACTTTTGCCAGTGGATTTATCCATCTAAGCCGGAAAGTTTTTACCTCCGGAGGCGGGCCGCACATCTTCCTGTATACGTAAAGACCTTTATAAACTATTCCCGCATCCTGCAGCCAGGTCATATCGTTTTCGAATTCACGGGCTCCAGCTTATTTATCTTTTTTATCTCCATTGCCAGGAGTATCCCGGTCACTGCGATGGAAAGAAAGTCAGCTATGGGAAATGATATCCAGATACCGCTTATGCCCATTGCCAGGGGAAGAAGCAGTATCAATGGTATCAGGAAAAGGACCTGCCTGGTAAGCGAGAGCGCTATTGACTCCACTGCCTTCCCTATGGACTGGAAGAACCCGGCCCCTATCACCTGGAAGCCTACCAGCGGAAAAAGCAGCACTATCATCCGGAAGGGAAATATGCCGCTTTCTATAAGGGCGGCATCCGTGCTGAAAAGCCCTATTATCCTGTCCGGTATTATCATAAACGGGATAAAAAATACCAGCCCTATGACAAATGTGGCGGCAACTGATGTCCTGAGCGTCTCCTTAACCCTTTCAAACCTGCCTGCACCATAATTAAACCCTATCATGGGCTGGGATCCTATTACTACCCCGAAAAGCGGCATAGTCACAAACATTATAACCCGGTTTACCACGCTGAAAACGGCAATTGCAATATCCCCGCCATATAACTTAAGGGAATTGTTTACTACCACTATCAGGATACTCATGCTTACCTGCCTTATAAACGAGGCAAAACCCAGGCTTATCATCTCCTTCAGTATGGCAAACTTAAGCCTGAAGTGATGCATCCTGATGGAAAGTGAGCTTCTCTTAAGAGCATAATAAAGTACTATATAGGTAAATCCGCAAAACTGGGCGATTATGGTTGCATAGGCAGCGCCCCTGATGCCCAGGCCCAGCACAAAGATAAATACCGGGTCCAGGGCGGTATTTATACCGGTGGCCAGAAGCATCACCACCATGGCATTTTTTGCGTCTCCTTCAGCCCTTACAATATTATTGCTGGATACCAGGAAGGGGAAATATATAAAGCCGAAAGCGACCACAGAAAGGTATTCCCTGGCATAGGGAAGAATATTTTCAGTAGCTCCAAATGCTCTCAGTATGGGATTTAAAAATATAAATACCATAGCGGCGGCAAAAGTGCCGAATAGCAGGGAGGCGATAAAGGAGTTTCCGGCTATATTGGCTGCCCGCCCGTAATCCTTTTTCCCCAGGCTGCGGGAGATCATGGATGCGGCCCCCATGCCGAAAAGCTGGGCTATGGCCATTATTATCATCTGTATGGGAAACACTATCCCTATGCCGGCAATAGCCAGGGTGCCCACTCCCCTGCCTATAAATATGGTATCCACCACATTATAGAGGCTGTTGGCTATCATGCCTATGGTAGTGGGTATGGCCAGCTTGGCCAGGAGCGGCCCTATGCGCTTATTCCCCAGGTCCAGTATGTTTTTTTCTATGCGGTTCAAGAAAACCTCGCTTTTGGATGAATGCAGAGATTCTATTTAAGATGACGGGGAATGTCAAATTGTCATAGTACTGATTTTAATGTATTTTCAAGCCAATGACAAAAGATTATATATGCACCCTATAACTATATTTTTTCTTTTATCGATCCATCTACTTTTATGGTTATATCCTCAACAGGTATATCCTTGCCTGATGCCGCCACTGCATCATGCAGAAGCTTTACCATGCCAAAGCAGCATGGCACTTCCATATGGGCTACAGTCACTGACTTTATGTCATTATTCTTTATTATTTCGCTTATCTTTTCACGGTAAAATCCGGCGTCATCCAGCTTGGGGCAGCCAACCAGGAGTATCTTGTCCTTTAAAAGGTCCCTGTGGAAATTGCCATAGGCAAAAGGCACGCAGTCAGCCGCCAGCAAAAGGTCTGCCCCTTCAAAATAGGGGGCATTTACCGGCACCAGGCTTATCTGCACCGGCCATTGCCTGAGTTCCGACCTCTGCCTGGCACCTCCGGCATCCTCTTCCTCTTCGGATTCATCCCTCATGTCCCTTACGCTGGAGCCGGGACAGCCGCAGGGAAGTTTTTCTTCTGCTTCTTCCTCCAGTGGATTTTCGAAACCTTTTTCCTCCAGGTAATCGGAAGCCTGTTTTAATAGCTCTGTCTCCCCATGGTCTTTTAAATGTCTAAGGTGTGCTTTTATAGTGTTTTTGCCCTGTTTTACTATATTTCCCATAACCCTTGCCTCATCATAAGGTTCTGCTTCCCGGTTCTCCACGGATATGGCATTTTCCGGGCATTCTCCTATGCATGCTCCCAGGCCGTCGCAGAAAAGGTCGCTTATAAGCCTGGCCTTACCGTCTATCAGCTGCAGGGCTCCCTCGGGACAGCCGGGTATGCAATTCCCGCAACCGGTGCACTTTTTTTCATCTATGGTTATTATGTCTCTCTTTGCCATTTCTTCTCTCCCTTATCATCCATCAGCGAGCTTAAGCTGATGGACTGTAATCTTTTTTTTACATCTTTCTCGATATCATCTATTTTTCTCTTCAGTATGCAGCTATCCCTGTTGGGGCATATTTCCCGGTTAAGGACGCATTCATTCATGCTGAACTTTCCCTGAAAGACCTGGACCAGGTCGATAAGGTATACATCTTCCGGCCTCTTATTAAGGCTGAATCCGCCATTATTTCCCTTATATGATTCTACTATGTGATCCTTTGCCATTTTCTGCATTATCCTTCTAAGCATGGGCCTGGTTATTCCCAGCATGTCTACCAGTTCAGTTACCGGTATCCTGTTCCTGCCGGATTCAGCAATATACTTCAGGGCTCTTACTGCATAATCTATTTCTCTGGTTATTAGCTTCATCAGTGTTCACATCTAAAATGATACTATTTTTATATCATTTGTCAAGAATAATTACTACTATTTTTATAGACTATAAAATATGATTTCAGGGTAGGTCTTATTTACCTGTATACCGGCTTATAGACTACGGTTCAGATTATATTAAGAGCAGGCGCTAAAAAATCAAATATCTCTGACTTTGACACCCTTACATCGCAGATAACTTTTTAATTCTTTTATATCAATAATGTTAAAATGGAATACTGATGCGGCCAGAAGAATTGTTGCCCCCGCCTCGACAGCCTGCAAAAAGTGTTCCATCTTACCGGCGCCGCCGGATGCCACAATGGAGGCTGAACAGGCATCGGCCATAGCTTTGATAACCGGAAGGTCATAACCTGTCCGTGAACCGTCCCCTGCCTTGCTGGTAGGCAAGATCACCGAAACGCCCAGGCCATCGACTTTTTTTGCCCATTCGACTGCATCGGCTCCTGTCCTTGTCCTTCCGCCGTCAATATAGACCTCATAACCGGATGGCATTGCCCTGTTGACATCTACATCTATGGCCACGGTTACTTTTTTTGGGCCAAATTCCTTTACCATCTCTTTGATCATCTCAGGATTTCTAAAGGCGGCACTACTTGTTGATATGCTATCGGCTCCGGCATCAAGCACCTTTGCAGCAGATTCAACATCTGAAATTCCTCCACCTACAGTAAAGGGGATCGTGGTAACTGTGGCTACTTTCTTAACAATTTCCAACATTGTCGGCCTGTTTTCGATTGTCGCTGTGATATCAAGAAGTGCAAGTTCATCTGCTCCTGCCCTGCAGTAAGCTTCTGCACACTCCACCGGATCTCCGGCATCCTGGATGTCAACAAAATGAACACCCTTCACTACCCTTCCATCCTGCATGTCCAGGCAAGGCATGATACTTACTTGTCTTCCCATATTTATCCCCCGTGACCAGTATTATACATAATTTGTGACTATTTTCTGGGATTATACAGTTGGTAATTAGCTTTTTCAAGTTATGTTTGACAGCCTATCTGTTTTATAGTTTAATTTTTTTCAAACTACGGTTCTTTCATTTATACAGGAGCTTAAAATGCCAAAACGCAGCGACATCCATAAAATATTGATCATCGGTTCCGGACCTATAATTATCGGCCAGGCATGCGAATTCGATTATTCAGGTACACAGGCCTGTAAAGCACTCCGAAAACTTGGGTACGAGATCGTGCTTGTAAATTCTAATCCTGCCACCATCATGACAGATCCCGGCATGGCAGATGTGACCTATATTGAGCCCCTGAACCTTGAGACTATAAGCAAGATAATAGAGAAGGAAAAGCCTGATGCTTTACTGCCTAATCTCGGCGGTCAGACCGGTTTAAATCTTTCGTCGGAACTGGCAAAAGCCGGCATCCTGGATAAATTCGGCGTCAAAGTCATCGGTGTGCAGGTGGATGCAATAAAACGCGGCGAAGACAGGATCGAATTCAAGAAGACGATGAATAAACTGGGTATAGAGATGCCCAGGAGCATGCCGGCTTTCAGCCCCGAAGAAGCTGAAGCCATTGCCGGTGACCTTGGTTATCCTGTTGTCATCCGTCCTGCATATACCATGGGCGGCACCGGCGGGGGTCTTGTATATAATGTAAACGAGTTGAGGACAGTTTCAGCCAGGGGGCTGGCAGCCAGCCTTGTGCATCAGATCTTGATCGAGGAATCTGTCCTGGGATGGGAAGAGCTGGAGCTGGAAGTTGTAAGGGATGCAAAAAGCCAGAAGATCACCGTCTGTTTCATTGAGAATGTGGATGCTATGGGTATCCATACCGGCGATTCTTACTGCACTGCTCCCATGCTGACTATTGATGATGATCTCCAGAAGCGTCTTCAGAAATATGCATATGCTATTGTAGAAGCAATTGAAGTGATCGGGGGGACTAATATACAGTTTGCCCACGACCCTGAAACCGGCCGGATAGTTGTAATAGAGATAAATCCACGGACCTCCCGTTCATCCGCCTTAGCTTCAAAGGCAACAGGATTTCCCATTGCACTGATCTCTTCCATGCTGGCCAGCGGTGTCACCCTGGATGAGATCCCATACTGGCGGGACGGGACACTGGATAAATATACACCCGCCGGAGATTATGTGGTTGTGAAGTTTGCCCGCTGGGCTTTTGAGAAATTCAAAGGAGCCGAAGACAAACTGGGTACCCAGATGCGGGCTGTGGGCGAGGTCATGAGCATAGGAAAGAATTATAAAGAAGCTTTCCAGAAGGCTATCCGTTCTCTGGAAAATGGACAATACGGATTGGGATTTGTTAAAAACTTCAACACCCTTTCCCTGGATGAATTGATGGTGCGCCTGAGCACTCCCACCAGCGAACGCCAGTTTATCATGTATGAAGCCATACGCAAAGGTGCTCCCATCGAATTGCTTAATGAAAGAACACATATCAAGAAGTGGTTTATTGAACAGATGGCCGAATTAGTGAAGCTTGAAGAGAAGCTTCTTGCCTATAAAGGCAAGTCCATTCCAGATGCTTTATTGATGCAGGCCAAAAAAGACGGTTTTGCTGATAGATACCTGGCAAAGATCTTAGGCCTGGGTGAGGATTCGATACGCAGCCAGAGGATAAAGCTGGGTATTACAGAAGGATGGGAACCGGTACCGGTCAGCGGTGTAAAAAATGCCTCATATTATTTCTCAACATATAATGCTCCGGATAGAATTGAAACCAGTAAAAACAGAAAGATCATGATCCTGGGCGGCGGCCCTAACCGGATCGGCCAGGGAATAGAATTCGACTATTGCTGTGTCCATGCTGCTTTCGCAGTCAGGGACGAAGGTCTGGAAACAATCATGGTCAACTGCAACCCTGAAACAGTATCGACCGATTATGACACATCAGACAAGCTGTATTTCGAACCACTTACCGTTGAGGATGTCCTGAGCATCTATGAAAAGGAAAAGCCTGAGGGTGTCATAGTGCAGTTTGGAGGTCAGACTCCGCTGAATATCGCAGGACAGCTTGAGAAAGCCGGTGTCAGGATCATAGGCACATCCCCGGAGACAATTGACCTGGCTGAAGACCGTGACCGCTTCCGGGAAATAATGGAGCGTCTTCACATACCCATGGCAGAATCAGGCATGGCAAGCGGTCTTGACGAGGCGCTGATGATAGCTGAAAGGATCGGCTACCCCCTGATGGTCCGTCCATCTTATGTCCTTGGCGGCCGCGGGATGGAGATCATACATGATGACCATATGCTCCGCGAGTATGTCGGTGCGGCTGTCGAAGTCACCCCTGAGAGGCCCATTTTAATCGATAAATTCCTTGTAAATGCCATAGAGGCTGAAGCCGATGCCATTGCCGACGGAGATGATGCCTTTGTTCCGGCGGTAATGGAGCATGTTGAATATGCGGGGATTCATTCCGGTGATTCAGCCTGTGTTATCCCTCCTGTATCAATACCCCGAAAACATATTGATACCATCAATGACTATACGCGCAGGATCGCTATCGAGATGAACGTGGTGGGCCTGATGAATATGCAGTATGCTATCGCCGAAGATATAGTATATGTACTGGAAGCCAATCCCCGGGCATCGCGGACTGTTCCATTGGTCTCGAAGGTCTGCAATATCCCCATGGCCCGGCTGGCAACCCGGATCATGCTTGGAAAAAAACTGGCTGATCTGAACTTAGTCAAAAAACCAATTTCCCACTTTGGGGTCAAGGAAGCAGTCTTTCCCTTCAATATGTTCCAGGAGGTAGATCCCCTGCTGGGTCCGGAAATGCGTTCAACCGGTG
>CAYZJW010000071.1:0-8053 GCA_964478985.1 uncultured Actinomycetota bacterium | reverse complement strand
AAAGGAAGTTTTTCTATGATCGCGATAACGGGCTGGCTATGCTAAGAGCCGGGTATAGATGATGAAAAATATTTTTACAGACAAGGTATATCATGAATAGGATACAGGATTATCTGCTTATAGGAAACCTGCATACGGCTGCCCTGGTATCTAAAAAAGGGTCTATCGACTGGCTTTGCTATCCCCATTTTGATTCACCCAGTATCTTTGCCCGGCTGCTGGACGGGGATGGGGGGTCTTTTTCCATAAAAAATGAAGACGTAGACATAGAGGCACGCTATATAAAGGATACTGCCATAGTAGAGCATATATGCAGGGGGAAGGGTAATGCTTTTATTGTCAGGGATTTTATGGTGCCTCACCAGCAGGAACTTTGTGATAATCATTTCCTGATAAGGAAAATAGTCGGGTTGCAGGGGAGTCCGGTTGTTTCCTTCAATTTTGATCCCAGGCCCGACTATGGAAAAAACAGCATAGAAATGAAGCAGGGGAAAAACATCCTGTATGCTGTCTTTGACAGGGGGCAGATAAGGCTCAACCTTCCCGGGCAGGCAAAGGTCAGGAAAAAGGGAAAGGGATATATAATAGATATCCCGGTAGAAAAAGGCCAGGAAAAAGAAATAGTCCTTGAACTTGATCTGGAAAAGTCAGGGTGTGACCCCGGTGACGACTTCGAAGAAAGGACCAGAGAATTCTGGAAGAAATGGCTGAGCCAGGGAAAATTCATCGGATTCTGCAGGGAACAGATGGTGCGGTCTGCAATAACCCTTAAACTCATGCAGTATTATCCCACCGGAGCCATTGTAGCTGCCCCCACCACATCGCTTCCGGAAGAGATAGGAGGGGAGAGGAACTGGGATTACAGATACACCTGGATAAGAGATGCTACCTTTACGCTTTATGCCTTTCATATAATGGGGTTCAGGGATGAACTTATAAGGTTTTTTGATTTTATCGAAAATATCGCAGAAGAATGCAGGGAATGCGGGGGTGCAGTCCACCTTATGTATACCATAAAAGGCAAAAAGGTCCCCCGTGAACAGGAATTGATGCATATGGAAGGATTCAGGGGATCATCTCCTGTAAGGATAGGAAATGCAGCCTATGACCAGTTCCAGCTCGATGTATACGGCTCGCTTATTGATTCCTATTATTTCATGTGGAGAAGGGGAGGCCTGGTGCTTTCGGATAAGGCGCGCAGGATAGTGGTAAGCCTGGTCGGCTATATCGGGGATGTATGGCTTCACAAGGATGAAGGCATCTGGGAGATGAGGTCCGGAAGAGAGCATTTTACCTATAGTAAAGTCATGGCCTGGGTGGGTGTGAACAGGGCCCTCAGGATGGCCAGGGTACTGGGTATCGAAGGAGATAAAAAAAAGCAGTGGAGCAGGCTGGAAAGGACTATAAAACAGTGGATATGGAAAAACTGTTATGATGAGAAGATGGGCTCCTTCACCCAGCATCCGGATACAGTCTACCAGGATTCCACCAATTTTTTATTTGTACTGCTGCAGTTTTTAAACCGGCATGAAGCACGGACAAAGGATATTATCCTGAGTACCTGCCGGGAGCTGTCATACAAAAAGAGTTTTGTGTACAGATACCTGGTAGACGACAGCCTGGAAGGAAAGGAAGGTGCATTCATGCTATGCACTTTCTGGATGATGGCGGCACTGGCTGCAGTTGAAGAGACTGATGAAGCCCTTAAGCATTATTATAATATCAGGAAGTACACGGATAAGACCATGCTTATAGCGGAAGAGATCGATCCGGACAGCGGTGAATACCTGGGTAATTTTCCCCAGGCATTCTCGCATATGGGATTGATCCTGGCTTCATATTTTATAGACAGGTACAGGAAAAGAACTGACAAATAAGAGAAATTTATAAAAATCAGATATTTGTTTATAATATACTTACCTGGTAATTTAATGCGGAGGGAAAAATGTCCCAATATCCAAGAATGATTAATAGGGCAGCCGTCACTGCGGTGATGACTGCGCTTATAGCGCTTTTTATGACAGGCTGCCTGGCAGATCCGGCCGCCCCATATTACAGTTCCTCAAATGTGCAGGACCGGCTTCAAAGTACGCTTAGCGTTACCGGAAACGGAAGCAGCAAGGTAGTGCCGGACAAGGCCATGATAAATATTGCTGTATTTATTGAAGATGATACCAGCGGGGAAGCGGTGGATAAAAACAGCCAGACTACAGCCGATGTGATAAGTGCCCTGGAAGAACTGGAGATCGATGACCTGGATATACAGACTGTCAGTTTCAATCTTGACCCCCTGTATAATTACCGCCGGGAAAACGAGCCGCCCGAAGTCTATGGCTACAGGGCTTCAACCGTAATGGAAGTAAGCACCCTCGAAATAGATATGACTGGTGAGATAATAGCGAAAGCGATCGAAGCCGGAGCCAATGATGTATCCTCGCTGAGGTTCGGCCTCAGCCAGGAGATGGAAAGGCAGGCTAAAAAAACGGCGCTTGAAAGGGCGGCAGAGGACGGCCGCAATAAAGCCGGGGATATTGCAGAGTCTCTGGATATAGAGATAGTGGAAATATATTATATAAGTGAATCCGAGACATACGTCCCTGCACCGCTTATGGCAAGGACATCTGCAGTTGAGGAATCCCTGGACGGCATCTCTGCAGTTCCCATCACTCCCAATGAGATAGAGATAACTGCATCAGTCCATATATCATATATATTCAGGCAATAATCTATATGTTCCGGTAGAAAATGATATTAAGGATAATCCTTCTAATACTTGCCATACCCTTTATCATCATACTTACGGCTGTATTTGTCTATGCAGTTCCCTTTCCCCTGCATATGGAAGACTCAAGAGACCTCATGGCAGCTGTGCTGTCCGGGGTCTCCTCCATGATATACCTGGCTGCCATATCTTCATATATTATCTATTCTTTCAGGAGGTCTGGAAGGATATTTGACAGTTTTATGGAGGATGCCGGTCTAAAGAGGCAGGGATTCAGGTATTTCGGAAGTCAGTATAAAGGAACCCGGAAAAACAGGGAAGTTATCGTCGAGTATTTCCCTCCCAGGGCCATACAGGGCGCTCTTTTAAACATATATTTGACCGGAAAAATTAAGATATGGGCTGTGGTCAGCAAAAGGGCGCCTATTGTCAGTGAAAAAGTATCCCGGGATCCCCTGATGGACCTGGAATTTGGATTTCATTTATACACCGGCCAAGATGATAATATAGGGGATATATTCAAGGGCAGGAGATTTTCCCGCGCCCTGGGAGAAATAACTTGTCTGGGAAGAGGCTTTCATACTCTGCAGGTATATTTCCGGAAAGATGGGATATATCTGAGGTCAAGATCGGCAGACCTCTCTGCCTGCGACCTGGAAGTATTCCTGGACAGTCTTGAAGTAATGGCGGGAATATTGGAAAATGGATTAAAAGGATAGCATTTATGTTCAAGGATCGCGGTTTTGACAATGACAGGTACCTGAAGGAGCAGACTGAGGCCATACTGGAAAGAGTGGGCAAATTTGACAGGAAGCTATACCTGGAATTTGGAGGGAAGCTCTGTTATGACTACCACGCTTCCAGGGTCCTTCCCGGATATGACCCTAATGTCAAGATCCGGCTTCTCCAGTCCCTTAAGGAAGACATAGACATAATACTCTGCATTTATGCTGGAGATATAGAAAGCGGAAGGGTCAGGGGAGACTTCGGCATAACCTATGATACGGCTACATTTAAACTGATAGACGATCTCAGGCAGTGGGGGCTAGACATCTCAGCGGTAGTTATAACCAGGTTTAGCGGACAGCCGTCAGCAAGGGTTTTTCAAAGCAAATTAAAAAGATGGGGAGTAAGGGTATTTCTCCATAAGCCCATTGAAGGTTATCCTGCTGATATTGATGCTGTCTGCAGCGGCAGCGGTTTTGGAAGCAATGAGTATATAGAGACGCAGAAGCAGATAGCAGTAGTCACCGCTCCCGGACCCAATAGCGGTAAACTGTCTACATGTCTTTCACAGTTGTATCATGACCACAAAAACGGCCTGGATTCTGGATATGCAAAATTCGAGACATTCCCCATATGGAACCTCCCCCTTAAGCATCCGGTAAATATAGCCTATGAGGCAGCTACGGCTGATATAAAGGATTTCAACCTGGTTGATCCCTTTCACCTGAGCGCCTATAAGAAGACAGCGGTAAACTATAACCGGGATGTCGAGAGTTTTCCCATACTTAAGCTCATCATCGGCAGGATCCTTGCCCAGGGCGATAAAAAGCATGTCATGTATAATTCCCCTACGGATATGGGGGTAAACCGGGCCGGGTTCGGCATAATAGATGACCGGGTGGTAAGGGATGCCGCAAAACAGGAACTGATAAGAAGATACTTCCGGTATAATACCGGGTATCTTCTGGGTGTGGAGAGCAGGGAAACCGTAGAACGTGCCAGGATGCTTATGGAAGGATTGAATGTAAAGATCGAAGACAGGAAAGTAGTAAATATAGCCCGCAGGCAGGCTGCCGGGGCTGAAAAGGCAGGCAAGGGAAATGAAGGCATTTTCTGCGGGGCTGCCCTGGAGCTTGATGATTCGAGCATGGCTACAGGGAAGAATTCCAGGCTTCTTCATGCTGCTTCCAGCCTGGTATTGAATTCTATAAAGATGCTGGCTAATATCCCTGACGAGATCCACCTGCTGCCCCCGGTTATCATCGACCAGATATCAAGGCTTAAGAAAGGCATATACAGGGGTGAATCAGAAAGCCTGGACCTGGAAGAGACCCTGATAGCGCTTTCCATCAGCGCAGCCAATAATCCTGCTGCAGGCGCGGCTATGGAAAAGCTGGGCAGGCTCCGTGATTGCGAGATGCATATGACCCATATACCCACCCCGGGAGACGAGGTAGCCCTTAAAAGGCTGGGGATAAACCTTACCACTGACGGCTTGTTTTCTTCCAAAAGCCTTTTTGTAACATGATCCCTGCCTGTGCCGCATGGAAGATTTATGGTGATCATGAATAAACAAACCGATACAGATGAAAAAAAAACTTTATGCCGCTGGATCAGGGTATTACTTATAACCCTGGGAGTCTTTTCCCTGTGCCTGGGTCTTATAGGTATTTTTATACCTATCCTTCCAACCACTCCCTTTGTGCTGCTTTCTGCTGCCCTTTTTGCCAGGAGCTCGGACTGGTTTTACCGGCTGCTTATAGAGAACAGGCTTTTTGGCAGGTATATCAGGGATTACAGGCAGGGCAAAGGCGTTCCCATAAAGGTTAAGACAGGGGCCATAATCATACTGTGGATAACCATAGGCCTTTCCATTTATTTTGCTGTCGAAATGCTGTGGATAAGGATCCTGCTTGCAGCAGTGGCAGCGGCAGTGACTCTGCATATAGCATCTATAAGGAAGAAGGACTGAAAGTACTTAAGTATAAAAATAACCTTTACTACTATTATTTATAAAATATTGTTAAATTATTTACATTATTGTATTATTACTAATATTATAATTAAAGCATTAACCTGAATAGTAAAAGTTAAAGCATTCACAAAACAAGAT
This sequence comes from uncultured Actinomycetota bacterium, assembly GCA_964478985.1. Lineage (GTDB taxonomy): Bacteria > Actinomycetota > Humimicrobiia > Humimicrobiales > Humimicrobiaceae > M55B120. The sequence continues at coordinate 2,492 of CAYZJW010000071.1, read as the reverse complement.
GGCTGAAAATGATAAAATCGATCTGCTTTCCCTGGAGATAGAAAAGCTCAGGAAGATAATATCGGATATCAATATATCTGAAAAAGACCATGATTCCCTGGAAAAGGCCCTTGAGGAAAGCGAGGAAAAATACAGAGACCTGATTGAAGCTCTGCCCCTGGGAGTAATAGAGCTTGACCGGGAAGGCATAATCGAAAGCGTAAACCAAAGTGCGCTGGACATCCTTGGCTGCAGCAGGGAAGACCTTCTAAAAAAACACTTTACGGCTGTGGAAGCTATAGAAGAGGGAAACCTGAGGTCATATTTTAAATTATTTGATTATGCCGTAAACGGGGAGAGGAAGATACCCGCTGAAATCGTATTCACAGGTGCTGACGGGAGTGAGACCTATGTAGAGACCAGTTATAACCTGGTCAAGAAAGGCCCCAGGATAGCCAATATACAGGTGCTGCTTGAAGATATCACCGACAGTAAGAAAACCAGGCGGGAGCTGGAATACTTGCGGTTCCATGACCAGCTCACAGGACTCTATAACCGTGCTTTCATGGATCAGGAGATAAAAAGGCTCGATGTAAGCAGGAAGCTGCCCATGAGCATAATACTGGGGGACATAAACGGCCTGAAGCTGGTAAATGATGCTTTTGGAAATGATGAAGGAGACAGGCTCCTGTGCATGATAGCGGATATATTCAGGAGATCATGCCGCAGAGAAGATATAATTGCCAGGTATGGGGAGGATGAATTCATAGTGCTTCTGCCCAATACTGATGCAGAAACGGTATCCGGTATTGGAAACAGGATAATGGAGATGTGCAAAAGTATAAGCAGAGACCATTTTCATTTCGTCATGTCGCTGGGAAAGGCCACAAAGACCGGTCTTGAGACAGGTTTTAATGAAATACTTACTGAAGCCAGGGACCTCTTATACAGGAACAAGCTTACAGGAGGTAAAAGTGTTCCCGGAAATGCAGTAACTGCACTTGTCGATTCCCTCATGGGCAGGGGATATGAGACAAAGGAACATATCAAGCGGATAGAAAAAATGGCTGACCAGATGGCAAATGCCCTGCAGCTGCCTAAAAGCCAGTCTGATGACCTTATCCTCCTGGCCAGCCTTCACGACCTGGGCAAAGTAGCTATTCCTGATGAGATATTGAAAGAAAAGGAGAAGCTTTCCCGGGAAGACTGGGAGATCATAAGATCATATCCTGAGATAGGGTATAATATTGCCAGACAGTCATTTAAATTCTCACATATAGCCGATTATATATTAAGCCACCACGAAAGATGGGACGGCAAGGGATATCCCAGGCAGTTAAAAGAGGAAGATATTCCGCTTTTATCCAGGATAATGGCCATTTTAGATGCTTATGATGTCATGAGGACCGGAAGATTCTACAAAAAGACCTTAAGCAAAAAGGAAGCCGTCAGGGAACTCAGGGAATGCAGCGGTTCACAATTCGATCCGGCACTGGTGGAAGCATTTATCGGTATTATCGGTGAGGATCAATAGGACCCCGGCCTTCTGTGTTGAAGCAGGGGCAGCTCCTTACGGATCCTCCTCAGTTCCTCCAGGTCTATGTCAGCGCAAATGATCTCTTCATCATGAGATGCCTCGGTTATAACTTTTCCCCAGGGGTCAGCTACAAGGGAATGTCCGTATACTGTATAGCCTGATCCTGTATCCCTGGCGGGGGAAGCGCAGGCAAAATACACCTGGTTGTCAAGAGCCCTGGCCCTGGCGGTTATATGCCAGTGTGCCGGCCCCGTAGTCATATTAAAGGCTGCCGGTATTATTATAAGCAGGGCTCCGTCAAGGGTCATCTTTCTTATAAGCTCAGGAAAACGCATATCGTAACATATGGCGATCCCGGTGCGGCAGAGGTCAGTGTCAAAGACAGTCATATCCCTGCCCGGTGAGATATACCTGGACTCCTGGAAGGAGATCCCGCCGGTTATATCTGCGTCGAACATGTGTATTTTTCTGTGCCTGGCCAGCAGATCGCCCTTTCTGCCGAAAATGTAGGAGGTGTTATAGATCTTATCGCCGGAAGATTCCGGTATGGACCCCCCGATTATGTAGATCCCGAGTTCTGAAGCAAGTAAAGACAGCATATCGGTAGATACGCCGGGGCAGGTCTCGGCAAATCTTTTAAAATACCCGTAGCCATAGGGGCAGTTAAACATCTCGGGCAGGATCACCATCTCGGGACTGTAAAGTCTGGCAGCTTTCCTGATGGATCTTTCTGCATTATCCAGGTTGGCATCCTTCTTGTCCGTTACCCTTAACTGGCAGATGGCTATTTTGAATTTTTCTGCGGGGGCATTCATACTATCCTGCTTATGCTTATCGGCTGGCCGTCTGGAGCCAGTCTAAGCACACTTATGTCTTTTATATTGGTTATTTTTCCTATCAATGTTACAGGCCCGGCTGGCTTTGGCCTGTCATCTATGCTTGCCGGGGTAGGCCCGAAAAAGATACAGAATGCTTT
>CAYZJW010000070.1:0-8086 GCA_964478985.1 uncultured Actinomycetota bacterium | reverse complement strand
TGATACCAGCGACGATCTCCGTCCTGACGGTGGTCTTTCTTTCCTTCAGCTTGAAATAACTCAAATACCCACCTCCTGTAAGAAATGATTATAGTATTTGATTATAGATTCAGAAGGATGTTTAGACAATAAAAATATAAGAAAATTTATGCATATTGTTTGTCAAAATTTGCTATTGCCTTTAAAATCATGGTTGTATGGAAGCAATAAAGGGTTTTTTTACCAGGGACAATCTTATAGCTTTATGGGACCAGTTCTACCGGTGGCTGGAGGGGCTGCTGGCGGATGTCTTCGGGAATTTCGGCTATGAACCTTTAAGGGCGCTGTTTGTAAATCCCTATTTCTGGCTCATCATATTAGCCCTTTTAGTTCTGGGGTTGATATTCAGGAGGAGATAACGGGTTATTAAAATTAATGACAACCCTTATGACAACTTATTTGACAACCTTTTTGAAAAATCTATTTTATGGTAAAGTGTGAACCTCTTCCTTTTCCGATTAGTGTAACTACTTTTAAGGCAACTAATTTATTTATCTCCTTCAATGAAGCCTGTCGGGATATATTAAACATCTCTGCAATATTTCCGGAGGTTATTCTCCCATGCTGATTTATAAACTCTATTATCCTCATCTGCCTTTCTGTAAGTGCGATCTGGCCTCTTTTTGTCTTCCTTAGCCTTTCACTGCTAAGCCTGGCGACTCTCTCTTTTACAGCATCTATGCTAAGCCTTACGCCCTTTGTAAAGTATTCCAGCCAGGCGGTGAGATCCAGTGTCTTCTGGTCTATCTCCTTCAGTATTCTGTAATATGCCTGCCTGTCAGAATCATAATAATCATCCAGGCAGAAAAACTGCTTTGCATCGAATCCCCTGATATACAGTATCAGTGTTGCCAGGACCCTGGCCGTTCTTCCATTACCGTCTATAAATGGATGTATCCTTACAAATTCATAATGTGCAATACCTGCCTCTACCACGGGATCGAGTTCTTCTGCTTTCTGTGAATTGATCCACCTGACTAATGCCTTCATAAGCGGCGGGACTTCTTCATTTGCGGGAGGCCTGAATGATATCTATCCTGTAAACCTGTTGCCGATCACCACATATCTATTTCTGTATTTTCCGCAATCTGACGGATGTTCCAGCACTTCTTTGGTTATCTTTTTGTGAATGTCCAGTATATTTTTTTCGGTTATGCTTTTTCCATCTGTATATTCCTTAAGGTTTTCCAGCACATACAGATAATTGAGCACTTCCTGCTTGTCTTTCCGGGAAGCCATCACTTCCCTGCCATCAGCCAGGTCGCTTACCTGAGATAGTGATAACCGGTTGCCTTCTATGGCAGTTGAGGAGTGGGTATTTCTAATAATAGCTTCACGGCGCAAAGATACCTCCCATTTAGGAATAAAGGGGGAGTTAAGGATCATATCCCTGCCCGCGGAAATATTTGTCAGGCTGTTTACAATAGCGTGGGTATATTTAAAATTTGGTTCAAAGTCCATCGCCCGCAGTCCTTAATAATAATTCCTTATTAACATTTTTATATATTTATGGGATTTATGGAAGGGGTTTTATAATGTACAGAAAACTGTACCATGCTCCTGTGCCAGAGCTATTTATTCTCTGCGCTTATTATCAGTTTTGCTATGTAGGCCAGTATTGCGGCCGCACCCAGCACCATTATCGAGAAAAGGGCAGCCAGCCCCGGGTGGGACCTGACTTTTTGCTCGAAATGGTAAGCCTTTGAATTGCTGTTTTTTAAAAACTGCAGAAAATCCTTGTCCAGGATCTCTTCCCTGTCTTCTTCCTTTATATTAGAGATCCTGTCCATTATCCTGTCTTCTATGCTGTCTTCAGGCTCTATTTCCGCTTCTTTTACTATTCTCAGGTATCTGCTGATGTTTGCCATCCTTTGCTCCGGTCTTTTATTGCCAGATACTATATTATTAGATAGATTTGAGGTGATTTTGTTTCAGTGTCTGCCCTGCATCATTTATAGGTCTTAAGCTTATCCTTTATTATCTTCCTGGCCCGGTGGATGTTTGTCTTTACCGTGCCTATGGGTTTTCCGGTAAGGTCAGCTATCTCCCGGTAGCTGTAATCCTGGAGATCCCTAAGTATCAGGGGTATCCTGTAGCTTTCCTCCATATTTACCACTATCTTGAGCACATCCTTTACTACCTCCTGCCGCAGATAGCTTTTCTCCAGGTTATGGGAGGACCTGGTAAAGACTACTTCATAGTCTTCCGTCATCCTGTCCAGGCTGATCTTTTTGTCCTTGTGCTTTGACTTCAGCCTTAATTTGTCTATGCAGGTGTTTACGGTCAGCTTCCTTATCCAGGTCTTGAAGCTGGAAAGCCCACGGAAGCCGGAGATGGAAAGATATACCTTTACAAATACTTCCTGGCTGGCATCCTCGGCTTCATGCGTGTCTCTCAGCATAAAGAACGCAGTGGTGTATACATACCTTGAATACATCTTTACCAGGTCCTCAAAGGCGGCTTTATCTCCTTTTTTGGCCCTGGCCACCAGGGCGCTGTCCTTTGAGGGTTCCCCCGTCTTTTGACTTTTTTTTCTTTCCAATCTTTATTCCTGTCCGCTGCCTTCGGTGTAGGGGGCTTCCACCAGTTCCAGCTCGAATTCCAGGGACTCCCCGTCCCGGTATACTTCCAGGATAACTGTATCCCCCACATCATGTTTGAGTATCTCTGCAAATAATTCATAGGGTGTCTGCAATGGGACGCCGTCAAACATGGTTATGACATCGCCCGATCTTATTCCTGCTTCATTTGCCGGGTATCCCCGCTGGGTATTGGTTATATAGACTCCCACCACTTCGGTCTGGTTTGGCCCCATCTCTACCCCGATATAGGGTATGCGGGCCCTGCCGTATTCTATTATCTGGTCTGCTATATTGACCGCGGTATCGCTGGGTATGGAAAAACCTATACCGGCACTGGCCCCCGAAGGCGAGAATATGAGGGTATTTATGCCTATGACCTGGCCGGAGGAATTAATAAGCGGCCCTCCGCTGTTGCCCTGGTTTATGGAGGCATCTGTCTGGATGAGGTTTACCATGGGTATCATGTCCGCTGACAGGGTGATGTCCCTTCCCTTGGCGCTTACAACCCCGGTTGTGACTGTCTGCTGAAGCCCGAAGGGGCTGCCCACGGCAATTGCCAGCTCGCCTACTTTTACATCATCTATGGAGATGAAACTGGCTGCTGAAAGTCCTTCTTCCGTATCTATCTTTACCACGGCAATATCGGTATTGGGGTCTCCGCCTATAAGCTGTGCCGGGTATTCGCTGCCGTCATAAAATGTGACCGATATCTCCTCCGCCTGTCCGGCTACATGATTATTGGTGATTATATAGCCGTCTTCGGTATAAACCACTCCCGAGCCCATTCCTTCGCTCTGAACTTCTTCGCCAAACATATTTTCCCCCTGGACCAATACCCTTATGTTTACCACCATGGGGTTTACTTCTTCCACTACACTGCTTACGGCATTGTCTATCTCATCAAGCAGGAATTCCTTTCCTTCAATTTTTTCCTCAAGCCCAGGCAGGTCCAGCTTTTCCCGGGGCTCTTCCTCTGCTTCTGCCTCCCCGGGCCTTTCCTGTGAGACCTCGGGGGCATTACTTATGTCCGCCCTGCCCGAAAGCAGTTTTCCCGGCGGAATCCTGTAGACCACTGAAAGGGCCCCCAGCATAAAAAAAGCCCCCAGGGCCAGAAATACAGCTGCGGCCAGGATCAGGGCGCAGCCTTTAAAAAACAATGATCTTCTTCCCTCATGTCTTTCAAAATCATAATCTTCCATATAAAACAACTCCTTTTAACTGTCTGTTTCTGCTTCCGTGCTTCCATCCGCTTCTTCCAGCCCCGGTTCCACGGGCAGCGCGCCTGACTTGAGCCTTATGGCATCTTCCTGGATCTTAAGTGCGGCATCTTCGGGGATTATATCTCCTGCCAGGAGGCTTTCTACATTATCATTTATGGCATTCCTTATGACCATAAGTATCTGTTCATAGGGCTTGCCCCGGCTTATCTCTGCCTGTTCCAGCCCCGCCCTTATAATATCATCGCTTTCGGGCTCCAGCCCCGTCAGTGCGGTAAGGGTCAGGGTGCTCCCGTCCCAGTCATCCTGTATTTCCTGCGACAGCATGAAATTAATAAATTCCCGGGCAGCATCCAGCTGTTCTCCATAAGTATTTATGTTTATCATAAAACCCAGTCCCGATATAGTGGGCGTGGGGAACCTGGTGCCTTCCCATACCCGGGGTATCCTGGCCAGTCCCACATCTATGCCGGCTTCGGCATATTCTTCTGCCATGCTGTAATAATCTATTATCATATGGGCTGCCCCGGTCTTGAACAGTTCGCTTATATCCCCATACTCCATTCCCCCTTCAAGTATCCCGGCCTGGTTATATGAATAATCCAGAAATTCCAGCGTCTTTTTCATCGCCTGCGAGTCCAGGGTAAGCGACCCGGATGAATAGTCTATTATCCAGCTGTTATATCCTCCCACAAAAGGAATGATCCAGTCTGCCTGGCTCTCATTCAAAAGGAACCCGTACTGGTCCTGGCTGTCTTCTCCGTCCCCGGCTTCTGCCTCCAGCTGTTCTATATATGCAAACACTTCCTCAAAATCCCTGGGAACATTCTCTACCATGTCCTTATTATAGAATAGTATCAGGAGGTCATAGGCCCTGAAAGGCACTATATAATCCCGTCCGCTATATGAGGATATCTCTCTCAGGCCTTCCAGCACAAGACCATAGTCCACTTCATCCACTATCTCCTTGGCCACATTGGCAGGCGCCAGCCTGCTGACCCCGTCAAAGTCCAGCATGAGTATCTGGGGCCCTGCCCCGGCCAGGCTGGCTGCCTCAAACTGGTCTTCCAGTTCTTCCTGGCTCCTGAAATGCCTGGTCTCCAGGTTGATACCTGTGTTTGCCGACAGGAACTTGTCCCGGCTTCCCATAAGGGCCATCCTTTCCCTGGGCTCCAGGTAATTCCACAGGGTTATGGTGGTTGCCGATCCGGGCTGGGGCTCATCGTCTGCCGCCGCTTCTTCTGCCTGCGCCTGTGAGTCCTCTTCTGAAGCTTCTTCCCCATTATTTCCCAGAAGGCCGCAGCCGCCTGCAGAAAATGATAAGATAACTATTGCAGCCAGAATATAAAAAACCGGTATTTTAATTTTTTCCCTCATATATTCCCGTATCCAAACGATACTTTTCCTTATTAGATTATATTATAAATAAACTATTCATTCTATAATAACGGCTGTTTTAATACAATCAGGTCCGGCTGACGCCCTACTCCCCGTTTGTAAATTCAGGTAAAATAATCTATTATAACCTACTAGTATGATTTAAGTTTTTTTAATAATCTACCCCATAAAAGATATGAGCAAAAAGACAATTCCGGCTCCGGCGCATACCCCCGCCAGGGACACAAAAGATGTGACCATAGATATAAACGGGAAGGACTACACCGGCACAAAGGGACAGACTGTCCTGGAGATAGCCCTGGCCCATGATATTTTTATCCCCCACCTCTGCTATGACCCCAGGCTGAAGCCCCAGGGCGCCTGCCGCCTGTGCCTGGTGGATGTGGAGGGAAGGCCGGAGGCGGTGCCCTCCTGCATAACCGTGGCCGAAGAAGGCATGAAGGTCACCACTGACTCCGAACATATAAATAACCTTGTAAAGCTTAACCTTGAGCTTATAATCTCGGATCATCCCCTGGACTGCATGACCTGCGATTCCGCCGGAAACTGCGTCCTTCAGGACCTGGCCTACCGCTATAATATAGACGGCTCCAGGTTCAAGGGCGCCGTGCACCAGAAGAAGGTCCTTGATGATAACCCTTTCATATACCGTGATAATGAGAAATGCATCCTATGCGGCAGGTGTGTCAGGATGTGCGATGATCTTATAGGCTCCAATGCCATAGGCTATTCCGGCAGGGGCTTTGAGAGCGAGATCGTACCTGCATTCGAACAGTCGCTTAAGGAAACCGACTGCGTTTTCTGCGGCAACTGCATATCGGCCTGTCCCGTGGGAGCCCTGCTCCCCAAACCATATCTCAGGAAATCAAGGATATGGCAGGTGGATAAGGTTAGGACCACCTGCCCCTACTGCGGAGTGGGCTGCCAGATGGACCTCCATATAAGGGACAATAAGGTGGTCCATGTATCTGCACCCCTGGATGCAGCCCCCAACTGGGGCAACCTGTGCGTGAAGGGCCGGTTCGGCATGGACTTTGTCCAGGACGAAAACAGGCTGACCCATCCCCTGCAGAAACAAAAAGACGGAAAGTTTGAAAAGATAAGCTGGGATACGGCCCTGGATACGACAGCCGGAAGGCTCAGAGATATCATAAAGAAGTACGGACCCGATTCGGTGGGCATACTGAGCTCGGCAAAGGTCACCAATGAAGAAAATTTCCTGATGTCAAAATTCGCCCGGGCTGCCATTGGCACCAATAATATAGACCACTGCGCCAGGCTGTGCCATGCCTCTACCATCACCGGCCTTATACCCACATTCGGCAGCGGCGCCATGACCAATTCCATCGGAGACATAAAACAGTCAAAAGCTTCCATCATCATAGGTTCCAATACCACCGAAGCCCATCCGGTCATCGGCTATGAGATAATAAGGAATGTATTAGAGAACGGGCTGAAGCTCATAGTCATAGATCCCCGGGCCATCCCTATAACCAAATATGCAGCTATCCACCTGAAGCATAAGCCGGGCACCGACATTGCAGTGCTTATGGGCATAGCAAAGATAATATATGACGAGGGGCTGTATGATAAGGAATATATAAGCCAAAAGACAGAAGGCTTTGAAGGATTCGTAAAGAAGCTGGATGCCTATACACCTGAGAAAACAGCCGAAATATCGGGCGTTGACAGAGATGACCTGATAGCAGCAGCCAGGATGTATGCCCAGGCTGACCCTGCCTCTATCTTCTACTCCATGGGCATAACCCAGCATACCTGCGGCACCGATAATGTGGTTGCCATAGCCGACCTTGCCATGCTGGCCGGCAATGTGGGAAAACCTGGCGGCGGGGTGAATCCGTTAAGGGGCCAGAACAATGTGCAGGGCGCCTGTGATATGGGAGCCCTTCCCAATGTATATTCCGGCTACCAGTATGTGGAGGATGAAAGCATAAGGAAGAAATTCGAAAAAGCCTGGGGAAAAGAGCTTCCCCCGGCAAAGGGCCTGGCAGTGACAGATATGATAGAGAAGGCAATAAGCGGAGAGCTTAAGGCGCTTTATATAATGGGGGAAAACCCCATGCTGAGCGACCCGGACCTGCTGCATGTGGCCCAGGCCCTGAAGAAGCTTGAGTTTATAGCTGTCCAGGACATCTTCCTTACCGAAACAGCAGAGTTTGCTGATATAGTGCTTCCCAGCACCAGCTTTGCCGAAAAACAGGGCACCTTTACCAATACCGAGAGAAGGATACAGATGGTAAACAAAGCCATAGAGTCCCCGGGAGAGGCAAGGCTTGACTGGAAGATAATATGCGATCTGTCAGCCAGGATGGGCTATCCCATGGAATACAGCTCAGCCAGCCAGATAATGGATGAGATAGCCAGCCTTACCCCCATCTATGGCGGCGTCAATTATGAAAGGCTCAAAAGTACTACCCTGCAGTGGCCCTGCACTGACTGCGCCCATCCGGGAACCGATATCCTGCATGCCAAAAACTTCAGCCGGGGCAAGGGCGCCTTCATAGCCGTGGATCACAGGCCCCCGGCAGAGAATCCGGATAAGGATTACCCCTTTATACTCACCACGGGAAGGATCCTCTATCACTTCCACACCAGGACCATGTCAGGAAAGGCGGATGTATTAAATGAGATCGCCCCCATGGCAGAGGCCCATATAAATGAAGATGATGCCGGTAAGCTGGGGATAAAGGACGGGGAAATGGTGGAGCTTAAGACCAGAAGGGGCTCCATAAAGACAAAAGCGCTTGTAGACTCAAAAATAAAGAGGGGAATTGTATTTGTCCCCTTCCATTATGCCGATGCCCCCGCCAACAGGCTTACCAATCCTGC
>CAYZJW010000069.1:0-8146 GCA_964478985.1 uncultured Actinomycetota bacterium | reverse complement strand
TGAAGCCGGAGCCTATATAGCCATAAATGCCCTTTCTTCAGGAAAACACCTCATAACCCTGAATGTAGAGATGGACGTGACCATCGGCCCTTTTTTAAGGGATCTTTCCCGGAAATATGGTGTTATATACTCCCTGTCAGCAGGAGATGAACCTCCTGCGGCCAAGGAACTCTATGATTTTGCCCATAATATCGGCATGGAGGTCGTAGCTGCAGGAAAAGGCAAGAACAATCCCCTGGACAGGCATGCTGATCCCGGCAGTCTTGCCGGCTATGCCCGTGAAAAAGGCTCAAATGCCTACATGATGACCAGTTTTGTAGACGGCACCAAATCAATGGTGGAGATGGCATGTCTTTCCAATGCTACCGGCCTGGTGCCTGACTGCAGGGGTATGCATGCAGTAAGGGCAGACAGGAGCCGGCTCCTGGATGTTATGAGGCTTAAAAACCAGGGTGGCATACTGGAAAAAACCGGTGTGGTGGAATTTGTAATAGGAGACCTGGCACCTGGTGTATTCCTTATATACACCACTAAAAACCCCATAATAAGGGAAGAATTAAAATACCTGCTAATGGGTGACGGCCCCAATTACCTGCTCTACAGGCCCTATCACCTTACCAGCCTGGAGACCCCCCTATCTGTTGCCAAAGCCTGCCTGGAAGGGGAGCCTACCATGACAGCAGCCGGAGACCTGGTCTCCGAGGTCATAACCGTGGCCAAAAAGGACCTTAAGGCCGGTGAAAGGATAGACAGGATAGGCGGGTATACCGTATACGGGCTTATAGATACCGTAGAAAAATCCAGGAAAGAAAGCCTCCTGCCCATAGGCCTGTGCGAGGGCGCAGTTCTAAAAAATTCAATGGAAAAAGACAGTCCTATAACATATAATGATGTGGACCTGTCCCGGGATTCCCTGATCCTAAAGATAAGGAAAATCCAGGACAGCATGGTAAAGTAAAGAAAGGTCCGGGGAGGCAGTTTCCGGAAAGGCTGCCGGGATCCTCTGGCTGGAGAGTAATAAGTTGAGTCCTGCACATATCAAAGGCATAAGCCTTTTTAAAATACTTTTGGTGATCTTTGTTATCATCTCCTTTCTTCCGGTCATATCCTCATGCGGGTTCAGGACCCTGGAAAGGTTTGAAGAGACCAGGGAGATGATGGGGACCTATGTGACCATAATCATATATGCTGAACGGCAGAAGGCTCCGGAGATCACGGATGCGGCTTTTTCGAGGATACAGGAGATTTCGGATATTGCATCAATATATGACCCGGAAAGCCAGATCTCTGAACTCAACCGCCAGGGAAGGATAGAAGGAGCTTCATGGGAGATGGTGGAGCTGGTAAACCTTTCCAAAAAATATTACCAGGTCTCCGGGGGCAGTTTTGATATAACTATTAGTCCCGTTTTAAGGTTGTGGCAGGAGGGACTGTGGAAAGAAAGCCCCGAAGTCCAGCAGGAGAAGATAGGAAAAGCCCTGGAGCTGGTAGGCTCGGATATGATAATAATAGAGGGTGACAGCATTTACTTTGCCGCCGAAGGCATGTCGGCAGACCTTGGCGGCATAGCCAAAGGGTATGCAGTCGACCAGTCCCTGGAAGTGATAGCCGGATATGGTGTTGAATCTGCCCTGGTAAATGCCGGAGGCGATGTAAGCACCCTGGGTAAAAAGGCAGCCGGGGAAAAATGGATGGTGGAGCTTGATGATCCGTATGGCTCCGATGATGATAAAACAGAAACGGAACCTCTTCCCTCATTCGAATTCGAGGATATGGCAGTAGCTACTTCCGGGAATTATTACCGCTATTATGATCCGGATAGGGAAGTCCACCATATTACAGATCCCCATACCGGCTATTCGGCAGATAAATGCATAAGCGTCACCATTATTGCCAGTACGTGCACCGAGGCTGATGTACTTGCCACGGCAGTATTTGTCATGGGGCCGGGGCAGGGCATGGAACTGGTAGAGGAAATGGAAGGCGTAGAGGCCCTGATAATAGACAACCAGAAAAATATATACCATTCTTCTGGACTTTTTAAATATATTAAGTAAAATACATAAAGCTTTTACTTTTTTTGGGGGCAAATGAGTATCTTGATCAAGAAAAAAAGCAGATTCAGGGGACTTGACCTTCCCGAGAATAAGTTCACCGAGCATAAGCCTATTGAAGCTATACCTATCCCAAAAACAGCTGTAATGCCGCTGGTCCAGAATATTGGAGCTCCATGCAGCTTTATTATTGAAAAGGGAGATGCGGTAAAAACCGGCCAGAAGATAGCCGACAGCAAGAGCTATGTCTCTGCTCCCATACACTCACCTGTCTCGGGAAAGGTAAAAAGATTGTCAAAGATACTCAATCCTGCGACCGGTGCCCTGATGGATGCGGCCTCAATCGAATCAGACGGGGAAGACAGCCGGGTACAGACAGATCCTTTATTTGACATCGATACATCCAAAAACTATGGCCAGCTTGTAAATATTATAGATTCCATCTCCAGAGAAGATATCTTAAGCAGGATAAGGGAGGGCGGAATAGTGGGCCTGGGAGGAGCAGCTTTTCCCACCCATGTAAAGCTGAACCCCCCTCCGGAAAAAGAAATTGATACAGTCATCTTAAACGGCTGCGAATGCGAGCCTTTTATAACTTCGGACCACAGGGTGATGCTGGAATATGGAAAGCAGGTCCTGGCCGGTCTCTATATCATCAAAAGGCTTTTAGACCCTGAAAGCATTTATATAGCCATAGAAGACAATAAAAAAGATGCCATTGAGTCTATGGGGGAACTGGTCACAGAGATGGGCTTTGAGGACATGTGCCGGATAGTCAGTCTTCCGTCCAGGTATCCTATGGGAGCTGAAAAGACCCTTATAAAGACAATAGTTAACAGGGCCGTACCCATGGGAGGACTGCCCATGGATGTAGGAGTGGTGGTAAATAATGTGACCACATCCAAAGCTATTTATGAAGCAGTTATAGAAGGACAGCCCCTCATAAGCAAGGTAATAACCATTACCGGCGAATATGAAGAGATAAAAAATGTGCTGGTAAGGATAGGGACTCCCATAAGCGAACTGCTTGAGATGTGCGGCATAAACCGGGAAAAGGCAAATAAGGTAATAGTGGGCGGTCCCATGATGGGGAATCTGCTTTTGGACCCTGATTTCCCGGTTACCAAGGGCGCCAACTGCATACTTGCCATGGACAGCAGGATACCCCAGGAACAAAACTGCATAAAATGCGGCCGCTGCGTTAAGATATGCCCCATGAATCTGGAGCCCCTGGTATATGCCAGGAATGTCAAAAGCGGAAGAAGTGAAGGTCTTAAAGACTTTTATATAAGTAATTGTATAGAATGCGGTTCCTGTGCCTATGTCTGCCCTTCAAATATCCCCATTGTGGGTTATATAAAGGCAGGCAAGGCCATGCTGGCCCGGGAACAAAATGCCGGATAAGGATTACTGATGAACAGGGATAATACAGATATACAGCAAAAGATGCTGATAACCCATGCTCCCCATATATGGAAGGGTTTTTCTGTTTCCAGGATAATGTATATTGTAGTCATAGCGCTGCTTTTTCCCACAGCCGCAGCCATATATTTCTTTGGCTATTACAGCATAATACTTATACTGGTATGTGTGGCAGTGGCAGTGCTTACCGAGTTTATAATAAAGAAGCTGAGGCATAAAAGATTTGTGATGGACGGAAGCGCCGTTATAACCGGGCTTTTATTTGCACTGGTCCTGCCTCCCAGGCTGCCTCTGTGGATGGCAATAATAGGAGCGGCTTTTTCCATTGCTATAGCCAAGGAGGCTTTCGGGGGGCTGGGGTACAATATTTTCAATCCAGCCCTGGCGGGAAGGGCTTTTCTGGTGGTCTGCTTTCCCGGGGAGATGACTACCTGGGTACTTCCCACATACTTCAATATGGATGCAGTTACAGGGCCTTCGCCCCTGGGCGAAAATTTTTCCTACCAGGTGGAAAGGCTCCAGATGTACAAGGACCTCCTCTTTGGAAATACTTCAGGTTCCATGGGAGAGACATCGGCTCTGCTTATAATAGCAGGGGGCATAATACTGCTCAGTTTCAGGATAATAGACTGGCGGATACCCCTTTTCTATATCGGTACAGTGGCACTGGGCTCATTTCTGGTGGGACAGGATGTGTTATACCAGCTTCTGGCCGGAGGGCTTATGATAGGGGCTTTCTTTATGGCAACAGATTATGCCACCTCCCCGGTCACGGGAAATGGAAGGATAATATTTGCAGTGGGACTTGGGGTGCTTACCGTGCTTTTCAGGAATTTCGGGCCCATGCCGGAAGGAGTGGCTTTTTCCATACTCATAATGAATGCATTCACGCCGCTTATAGATAAATATGTAAAACTAAAGCCTTTTGGGTATCAGGGAAAGAAGAAAAATGCTTGAAAGACTAAAATCCAGAAGATTCTATCCCATAGTATTCCTGACCATCATAGTACTGGTGTCAGTGAGCCTTCTCTTGTATATAAATACATTTACCTCCGGGATAGTGGAAGCCAGGAACCGGGCCAGGATTCAGGAAATACTGGAAAGCATTTTTCCGGACCTGACTGGATTTGAGGAAGAGGAAGACCTTATTATCGTCTATGAAGGCGACAGCATTGCCGGTTATACCATTCTTGCCTCCGGCAATGGATACAGCGGGGCCATAAATATGCTTATTGGTATAAATCCTGATTATACTATAAAGGATATAGCAATATTATCTCAGACAGAGACGCCGGGGCTGGGCAGCAGGATAACAGAAAAGGAATTCACAGACCAGTTTGCAGGCCTGGCACCGGATGATATATTGCTTTCCAAAGACGGAGGCAGTATAGATGCCATAACCGGAGCCACCATAAGTTCAAGGGCTGTTGCGGATGCTGTAAGGGAAGAGATGTCAAGAGTAGTCGAGATGCTCTCAGAATAATATCAGGCAGTTTTAATAATATGGAAGAAAAGACAAAAAAAGACAGCTACGGGACCAGACAGGGCAAAGGACCCATATTCTGGAGGGAAATGGTAAAGGGTCTGGTGATCTCTAACCCGGTTTTCATCCTGACCCTGGGGCTATGTCCGGTACTGGCAGTGACCAACTCCATCGATAATGCACTGGGAATGGGCGCCGGGGTGATATTCGTGCTTCTGTGCTCCAATATAATAATATCTGCGGTGAGAAAGGCTATACCGCCGCTGGTGCGGATACCGGTATTTATAGTGATAATCGCAACATTCGTCACCATACTGAGCCTGGTCTTCGAGGCATACCTTCCGCCGCTGCACGCGTCCCTGGGCATATACCTGTCGCTTATTGTAGTAAACTGTATCATCCTGGGAAGGGCGGAAGTCTTTGCCTCCAGGAACAATGTATTATTTTCCATAGCTGATGCCATAGGAATAGGTCTTGGTTTTACCATAGCCCTTATCATGATAGCCCTGTTCAGGGAAATACTGGGTACCGGCAGCCTGGCAGTATTTGGTTTCCAGCTTTTCAGTATACCGGTGCTTTCAGAACATCCCATGACATTCTTTATATCCCCCCCGGGGGCATTCCTGGTCATCGGTCTTCTGATGGGGCTTTTCAGGTGGATAGGAGTGATAAAAGGTGAATGATCTTTTTACCATATTCGTGGTCATGGCGCTGGTCAATAATATTGTACTGGCCAAGTTTTTGGGGCTGTGTCCATTTTTCGGGGTATCAAAGAAGCTTTCCAATGCAGTAAGCATGGGAATGGCGGTGACCCTGGTGATGCTTATTGCATCTATTGCCACCTCGGTCATCTACAACTATCTTCTGGTGCCGTTCAATGTGGAATTTATGCAGATAGTCCTGTATATACTGGTCATAGCTTCCCTGGTACAGATAGTGGAGCTTATCATAAAAAGGACCAATATAAACCTGTATAATTCTCTTGGGATCTATCTCCCCCTTATAACCACCAACTGTGCAGTGCTGGGAGTCACACTTATAAACTCGGCGGGAGATTATACCATACTCCAGAGCATAGCCAGCGCCCTGGGCGGCGGGATAGGATTTACCCTGGTGCTGATAATAATGTCGGGAATAAGGGAAAAGCTTGATGTGGCTGAGACTCCTCCTGCCATGAAGGGGCTTCCCATAGCCTTTATAACAGCGGCGCTTCTGGCCCTGGCTTTTATGGGTTTTAACGGATTGATGTAAGTACTGAAAGTGTAAGAATACCATGAGCATATATGCGATAATAGGAATACTGACTGCTATAGGGATTGTATGCGGCGTGCTTATCTATATAGTAAACCGGGTCCTGCCGGATGAACCGGAAAGCCTTAAAAAAGCAGAAGCTGTGTCAAAAAACCTGCCCGGCATGAACTGCGGTGCCTGTGGATATCCCGGCTGTTTTGCCTATGCCCAGGCGCTTTCCAAGGACAAAGATATATTCTTTAGCAATACATGCGCCACTGTGCTCCAGGATCCTGAGATGTTAAAAGGCCTTGAAGACCTGCTGGGACTGGAAATAGACACTTCCAGTATGGATAAGAAAGCGGTGGTCAGGTGTTACGGCAATTCCAAATGGATAGGCGACTACACAGGGATAAAGTCCTGCAGTGCCGCGGATAAACTCTCAGGCGGACCCAAAGAATGTCCCTTTGGCTGTCTGGGGTTCGGAGACTGTGTAGAGGTCTGCCCCAATGATGCTATCAGCATAGATAAAAAACAGGGGACAGCTATTGTAGACCCTGATAAATGCTCCGGATGCGGATTATGTGTAAAGGCATGTCCCCGCAATATAATAGAGCTGGTCCAGTCTCATGCCAATATAGTATTTTTATGCAATTACCAGTCAATAAAGAATGTACCCGGCCGCAAGAAATGCGATATGGGATGCCTCCACTGCAAGAGATGCTTCAAGGCATGTGAAAATGACGCTATCATCTGGAATGAGGAAAAAGGTATACCCGAATTCGATTTTTCCAAATGCACGCTATGCGGCAAATGCATAGAGATATGTCCCCATGACAGGCTGGTGGAGCTAAGCGATATTGTCCTAAAGGAAAAACTGGGACTGGTATCTTCACTGGACAAGAAAGAAAAGAAATGATCATCTCCTGCCGATGCAGTTTTCCCGGGGACAGAGGTCACAGGCTACCCTTGTCTTATTGATCTTATCTTCCGGCCCCAGACCATATACCCCTGATACAGACATAAAGGGCACCATCAGGCAGCTCTGGTTAAGCTCCACCCCTATCCTTGATCCGTCCACCATAGAAAAGATCTCTTTCTGCTCTTCTATGGTCCATTTGTACTGGCCCGGCGAATAGGTGCAGGTGGCTCCGTAACCCTCGCGGTCCAGATATTCCTCTTTTATTATTCTACCCACATACTCTCCTGTTAAGGTAAGCATGCTGGTTGTAAGGGCATCTACGATTATAGTGCCCAGGGTATCTCCGCTGTCCTTCTGGGTTTTTGCCAGCTTTTCTATATTTTCCCCCAGGGTGAAAATAAATATCACTGCTTTCTCAGAACCGGTAAGTATTTTGGATATATTAGGCCCCTTGAATATATAGCCCGACTCAAAAAACACAGAATCTCCCTGGATGTCCTTTATTCTAAATGCATTATATACAGCCCCGGGATCAAGGGCATCTATGGTCTCAGCTCTTTTCTGGGCAAGCATCTCCTCCATCCTGGGTATCATCCTTCCCCCCATTAATTTTTTCAGGAAATCCCTGCCGGTGTCTTCCGGTATGTCGAGCTGTATGTTTTTTATTATCTTCAAGATTTAAATACCCCTTTTCTAATAATTATTTTCAGTAGATTATATTATATGCAGGGACGGCGGGCAAATAATGAATAAAATGTCATGTTTCTCCAGAATTTCTTTTTAAGCATCAGGGTTTAACGGTATAATGTTCTTCAAAGCTATCAGCAGGGAAAGGAAAATAATGGATGAAAAGATGCTGAAAAAGATAAGGAAGCAGGTAGAAAAGGAGCCGTATGTCAGGCTTTTTGATATAAAGCTTTTGGAACTTAAACCCGGATCCAGTACTGCCCGCATGCAAATAAAAGATGATCATAAAAACCTTCATTCCACCACCCATGGCGGAGCCATATTCTCCCTGGTGGATGTGGCATTCGG
>CAYZJW010000068.1:0-8227 GCA_964478985.1 uncultured Actinomycetota bacterium | reverse complement strand
TGTACAATAAAAATATAATATAACTTTTACATCTGTTAACTTCCAAAATCTATATGAAAGGAGGTGAAAAGATGAAAAAGGCAATTATATCACTATTTGTAGCCTCCATATTCATAATTACCCTTCTTGTTGCCCCGATTGGAATTAATGCTGATGTAGTAGGAACAAGTGACTCTATTAGTTTCATACCTCCTCTTGCTGGGACAACTAAGCACTGGACCAATCCCACAGGATATGATGTAAATAAAGTAACTATCTTTTACGAAAGAGCCGATAATCCTGCAATCAATTTTCTATTAACATATAATGAAGATGGGTCTAACAGTGCAGCATCTGTGAGCGGAATAGGAACTCCTGATATAAAAGTAATAATAGATTCAACAGGAATTGATTACTGGAGGGTAACAATAACTTTCTACTCTAATAAATGGGTAAGAGACTCTGTAATGAAATGCCGACATGTATGGATAAACGAAGACAATAACTTCCAATTCGTCTTTTGGTATCCATACAAGGATAAGAACTGGGTAAGGATATATGATATGGAAGATAACATGGTATATGAGGTAGATATGCCGGTACATGACCCAAACTTGATAGTAGGTCTTCCAGATGGCATGTATACAGTAAAGACATACCATGACCAGGAGCTCCTGCAGGAGTTTGTGATCGGGAAGCCTTAAAAAGTATATAACTCCCTGTAGAAAAAAATAAGACCTCTTTGATTAGGGGTCTCATTTACACATGGTGTCCCTGGGCAGATTCGAACTGCCGACACCAGGATTAGGAATCCTGTGCTCTATCCATCTGAGCTACAGGGACACAGAGCAAATAGAATAGTAGCAGAGCCGCAAAATCTTGTCAAAATAATTCAGGATCAAAAAAAGTCACTTCAGGGCCATATTTACTATATTATCCACCAGTTCTTCAAATGATATGCCGGCTTCCCCGGCTGCCATGGGAAGCAGGCTGGTATCAGTCATTCCCGGGGATGTGTTTAGCTCAAGCACATAGGGAACCCTGTCTTTTTTATCAAGGATGATATCTACCCTGGAAAGATCAGTGCAGTCCAGGGCCCGGTGTACCGCCAGGGCTGTATCCTGGACTGTCTTCATATCTTTATCCGGGATCCTGGCAGGTATGAAATACCCGGTATTTCCCGATCCGGTCCGGGACTGGAAATCAAAAAGACCATTATCCGGGACTATCTCGACTACCGGCAATACACGGGGTCCTTCTTTGCCTATGATGCTGGCTGCAAGTTCTATGCCGTCGACATATTTTTCCAGGATTACTTTCTTACTGTATCCCAGTGCCGAGATTATGGCATCCGTAAGGGCCTCTTCCTTTTCAACCAGCTTGATCCCCAGTGCAGAACCCTGCGCCGAAGGTTTTACCACCAGCGGCAGACCAAGCCTCTCCACGATCTGAGGCAGTATCTTTGAGGCGCCAAGTTCGCTGAAGGAACTGCCATTAAGGAAATAGAACCGGGGCGTGGGGATACCCAGTTTATTGAATAGCTGTTTTGATACTATCTTGTCAAAGCTAAATACATTTGCATATACTCCGGGGCCGGTATAGGGTATTCCCAGTACTTCCAGCATCTCCTGAATGGTCCCGTCCTCGCCATCTTTTCCGTGAAGGGCTATATATGCAAGGTCATATTTTTCGGCTTTGAGGTTTTCAATTATATGCTGGTCTACATCCAGCTTGGCGACATCATGACCAAGCTTTCTCAGCGCATTGGATATTCTCTGTCCGCTTTTTATTGATATCTCCCTTTCCAGGGACCTTCCTCCCATCAGGACTGCAATGCTTTTTTTCATTTTGATCACTCTCTAAAAACTATTATTTAATATCAGCTAAAACTCTTATAAAGTTTTATCCTGTCTTTTATTATCTTTGACAATATCTTTATGCCTTTTTGTATATTCTCCCGGGTCTCGGTGCAGAATGCCAGCCTGGCAGCATCTGTTCCCCTGCCGTCTGCATAAAAACCGGTACCGGGGACGAAAGCTACCTTCTTTCTTACTGCATCGGCAAGCACCTCTTTCATATTCAGGCACTCCGGAACCCTTAGCCAGATAAAGAAACCCCCTTCCGGCTTTGACCACTCAGCGATTCCGGATAGGTTTTCTTCCAGGGATGCCAGCATGGTATCCCTTCTTTTCTTGTAGATCTTGATAAATTCCCTGATATTTTCTTTCCATGCCGGATCGGAAAAATATTCAAAGGCTATCCTCTGGGAGAAGGTGCTGCCGCAGAGGACCGCAGACTGGACTCCAAGGGTAAGTTTTTCCAGTACCGGGTGGGGAGCTGCGATCCAGCCTATCCTGAAAGCCGGAGCCAGCATCTTAGATAGGGTGCTAATGTAGATGACATTCCTGTTATCCCCCCTTATATCAAGTTCCTTTATGGTGGGTAAGGCCTTACCGCCATACCGAAGCATCCCATAGGGATTATCCTCAATTATTATAGTATTGTGCTTTTTGGCCAGTCCCAGGAGTTTCTCCCTGCGGTCCAGGCTTATGGTAAAGCCTGAAGGATTGGAGAAATTCGATACCACATATATGAACTTTGCCTGGATCTTCCTGGCTGCCAGGTCTTTAAGGGCTTCCTCGGCCTTCCGGGTATCAATGCCCTTTTCTTCCACCGGTATTCCGATTATCCTGGCCTCATAAGCCTTAAATGCATTCAATGCCCCGGTATAGCTGGGCGCTTCGGTGATCACTGCATCGCCCTGGTCTATAAAAGTCTTTGCCAGCAGGTCAAGCGCCTGCTGTCCGCCCGTAGTCACCACCAGGTCTTCCTCGTCTACTTCTATTCCCTCGATCGCCATTACATCTATAAGCTTTGTCCTCAGCGGATAATAACCGGTTGAATCACCATACTGCAGGCTTATATCCCCGTCTGTCTTAAGCGACCTTTTGATATATCTTTCCAGTTTCTGGTAATTGAGCGCCCTTACCTCGGGAAGACCGCCGGCAAAAGATATTATTTCCGGACGTGCTGACAGGGACAGGAGATCCCTTATCTCAGAGGAGACCATCCCTTCCATGCGGCTGGAATAAAGATGTTTCCAGTAATCAAATGTTATCTTCTTGCTCATAAAAAAAGTAAGGACCATGCTGCCGGCAGGACAGATACAGTCATCAGGTAATAATAAAATATTAATATATATTAAAACCGTTAAAACTTCAAAACGGATTTTAAAAGTGATAAACAATATGATTAAATGGTATAATAAACCGGGAATATCAACAGAGGGAAGGTTATCAGTCTATGATCCCAAAAGTAGTTATAAGGGATCTTTCCGCTCACAGACTCTACCGCACCAATATAAAATGTATCAGGTGCAGTTTCTGGTTTGATCAAAGCCGTATCAGGTTTCTTGATGAGATAATGGGCATAAGGGATTATGCCGGTCTCAAATATTTCCTTCACAAAAGACTTTCAAGAAAAACATACCGGGAAAAAGACAGCAAGAAACTGGTCAGCTTTTCAGAGAACGGCGGAATAGTAAAAGGCGCCTTCAAAGATAAAAGATGCATCGGCATCATAATCGCTGGTGATCCGGAGCTGTTTCCCAAGCTACGGTCTTTTAGTGTGTTCCCGCCGGACCTGGAAAGCATTTTTTTGGGATGCATATATGTGGAACCTGATATGAGGGGTTCCGGTATAGAAAAGAGGCTCCTTTTGGAGCTTGAAAAGGACATGCTGGCAAAAAATGCCTCATCTATCGAGACTGTCGGCAAAAGGCTTGATGATGATATGGAAATAGAGGAATTTGAGAACAGCCCTCTGGTTTCTTTTAAATTTTTAATAAACAATGGTTTTTATCTTAAGAAAAATGACGAACAATACCCCCTCCTCAGGCTGGACCTGAAAAGCATTGCCGGCGAACTTTCAAAAGAGGCGCTTGTAACCAGGGAGATCGACTGCAGGAAGACAGCAAGGCAGCCTGTTATAATGCGGGAAAACAATAAATAGGCTGTTTAAAAAAAATATATTCAGGCATATAATGCTGTATTTGGAAAGATTTACATATAAAAAGATTATTCGGCATGATGAAGAATCTGCCGGCTGGAAAAGAGAAAACCAATGGATATTTACCAGGAATCCCTGGAAATGCACAAAAAGAACAAAGGCAAGATCGATGTTGTCTCAAAGGTAGGTGTCAATGATGAAAAAGACCTCTCCCTTGCCTATTCCCCCGGTGTTGCCCAGCCCTGCAGGGAGATATTTGCCGATCCTTCGGCCCTGAATACCTACACTGCCAGGGGCAATATGATAGCCGTAGTCTCAGACGGCTCAGCAGTACTGGGGCTGGGAAATATCGGTGCCAGGGCCGCCCTTCCGGTAATGGAAGGAAAATGCGTCCTTTTCAGGGAGTTCGGAGGCGTAGCTGCCTTTCCCATCTGCATAGACAGCCAGGACACCGATACCATAGTAAATACGGTAAAACTGCTGGAGCCATCCTTTGCCGGGATAAACCTGGAAGATATTGCCGCCCCCAGGTGTTTTGATATAGAAGCCAGGCTAAAGAAGGAAACAGGGATGCTTACCTTCCATGATGACCAGCACGGAACGGCCATCGTGGCCCTGGCAGGACTGTTTAATGCCTTGAGGATCTATGATAAGGACATAAGGGATGCAAAGATCGTCATAAACGGTGCCGGGGCAGCCGGTACCTCTATAGCCAATCTATTGAATTATATAGATGTAAATGATGTCATCATGTGTGATTCAAAAGGCATAATCCATCAGGGCAGACCGGGTCTCAATGTGTACAAGCAGGAACTGGCAGAGATGACCAATATACACAATATAGAGGGAAGCCTGGAAGATGCAGTAGCCGGTGCTGATATATTCATAGGAGTGTCTGCAGCAGATGTACTTACTGCCGCGATGGTAAAGACCATGAAGGAAAAACCCATTGTATTTGCCCTGGCAAACCCAGAGCCCGAGATAGATCCCGGTCTGGCAAAAAAGGCAGGAGTAGAGATAATGGCAACCGGCAGGAGCGATTATCCCAACCAGGTAAACAATGTACTTGCATTCCCCGGTATATTCAGGGGAGCCCTGGATGCGGGAGCGGATGAGATAAATATCGAGATGAAGCTGGCCGCGGCAAAGGCCATATCCGATATCATAGCCAGTGAAGCCAGGCCTGATTATATAATACCCAAACCTTTTGATACCAGGGTCATGCCGGCAGTGGCAGCGGCAGTGGCGGAGTCTGCAGCGGCCACCGGATATGCAGATCCCGGCATAGATGTGGAAAAGATAAGAAAAAAGGCCGAAAAGATCGCCGATAAAAAGAAATAAGTCTAATCCACAGGATATAAGAAAGAATATACTGAAGTAATCATGACAGACAATGGAAAGATGAAAGCGCAGCTCTTCTACGGCCCGGGGGATGTAAGGTTTGAAGAGACGGATATTCCCGGAATAGGTCCGGGAGAGGCCCTGGTAAAAATACGGAGCGCCCTTACCTGCGGTTCCGACCTTAAGACCTACAGGAGAGGGCACCCCACCATGATAGTAGACGGCTCTGTATTCGGCCATGAATGGGCAGGAGATATTGTAAAGCTGGGAGATAGTGTCAGGGACTTTGAAATCGGCGACAGGGTAG
Organism: uncultured Actinomycetota bacterium; assembly: GCA_964478985.1. Taxonomy (GTDB): domain Bacteria; phylum Actinomycetota; class Humimicrobiia; order Humimicrobiales; family Humimicrobiaceae; genus M55B120. Next base: position 2,592 of record CAYZJW010000068.1, on the reverse strand, counting down.
CGGCAGTAAACTCAGTCCCCTGCTTCAGATGCTATTACTGCAGGCTGGAGCGTTATTCCATGTGCGAGAACCTGGTATATAATAATGGCGCCTATGCAGAATATATAAAGATACCGGCAGACATACTGGCGGTAAACACCATAAAGATACCTGACCGCATAGGCTACAGTTCAGCAGCCCTGCTGGAGCCCCTTGCCTGTGCCGTTCACGGGATAGATGAGTCAAATATCACGGAAGGGGATGTGGTAGCGGTAAACGGCGCCGGCCCCATAGGGCTTTTCTTTGCGGCCCTGGCCAAGCTAAAAGGGGCCATTGTCATATCCAGCGACCTTTCAGACGAAAGACTTGATGCTGCCAAAGAGCTGGGAGCCGACATTACTGTAAATGCTTCCAGGACAGAAGACCAGGTGAAGGCCGTAAGGGACCTGACTGAGGGGGCAAGAGGCGTAGATGTGTCTATAGAGGCTACAGGATTTCCTGAAGTATGGGAAAAGACCATACTTATGGCCAGGAAGGGCGGTACAGTAAACCTGTTTGGTGGATGTGCTGGCGGTACTTCCATAAATATCGATACCGCACTGCTCCACTACGGCGAACTTGCTATAAAGGGAGTCTATCATCATACCCCGTATCATGTAAGGAAGGCCTTCAATCTTATAGATAAGCAGCTTTTTGATACTTCGAAATTCATATCGGCAGACATGCCCCTTTCCCGGCTGGTGGATGCCCTGGAGCTGATGGGCGCCCAAAAGGGTATAAAATATAATATAATCACCTGACCTGCCTGTTCTTCAGGATGGCAAAAATTTTAAAAGTAATGATATGTACAAATACCGGCGTATATGATAATATTTTTTCCTGGTCTGTACTTTTGAAAACTAAATAGCAGATAAAACCGTTGATCAGGAATAGTAGGTGCTGATGCAGCAAAGAGAGAGCCGACGACGCTGGGAGTTCGGCTGCAACGCTGGTACTGAATGGGCCTGTGAGGTGGCTGTCCCAAATCCTTAAGGGAGAGTATGGCAGTCCGGCTTCCTCCGTTACCAGAGGACAGGATATATATTTATGTATCCGGAAACTTAAGCGCACAGAAGGACTATATTTGACAGTCCCTATGTGAAGTAGGGTGGCACCGCGGGAAATTCAAACCTCTCGTCTCTACAGGTGGTAGAGATATGGGAGGTTTTTTTTATTTTATAAAATAGATCATACATAAGAAAGGAAGTGAATGATGGCAAAGGATTATGAAAAGAAGATATTCCTTACAGAAGCGGAGATGCCAAGGCAGTGGTATAATATAAATCCGGACCTGCCAAAACCGCTGGCACCGCCTCTGAACCCCAGGACTAATAAGCCCCTGACTCCGGAGGACCTGTCGATACTATTTCCCATGGAGCTGATAAAGCAGGAAGTAAGCATGGAAAGGTTTATCGATATCCCGGAAGAACTTGTAGAGATCTACAGGATGTGGAGGCCGTCTCCCCTGGTGCGGGCTAAAGAACTTGAAAAATTACTGGATACCCCTGCAAGGATATATTACAAGAACGAGAGCGTCAGCCCTCCCGGAAGCCATAAACCCAATACTGCAGTAGCCCAGGCCTACTACAATAAAAAAGAAGGCATAAACAAACTTACTACTGAGACCGGCGCCGGGCAGTGGGGAAGTGCACTGGCATTTGCCTGCAGCCTTCTGGATATAGACCTTACAGTCTATATGGTTAGATGCAGCTATGACCAGAAACCATACCGTAAATTCATGATGAAGGTATGGGGGGCAGAGTGCATTGCTTCTCCTTCGGAAACCACAGAATCCGGTAAGGCCATACTGGAGGGCGATCCAAACTGCAGCGGAAGCCTGGGTATGGCTATAAGCGAGGCAGTGGAGGTTGCGGCAAAGAGCGGAGGCAGCATCAAATATTCCCTGGGAAGCGTATTGAACCATGTGCTCATGCATCAGACCATAATAGGACTGGAGACTAAAAAGCAGCTGGAAAAGATAGGCGAAGAACCGGATATATTGATCGGCTGCGTAGGCGGGGGCAGCAATTTTGCCGGATTTGCATTTCCATTCATCCCTGACAAATTAGCCGGCAAGGATCTAAGGATAGTGGCCGTGGAACCAATAGCATGCCCCACTCTTACCAAGGGACCCTTTGTATATGATTATGGCGACACCGCTAAAATGGCTCCTATTGCAAAGATGTATACTCTTGGCCATGATTTTGTGCCAAAACCAATTCATGCCGGCGGGCTGAGGTATCATGGCATGGCGCCTCAGGTAAGCCTGCTGGTAAACGAAAAAGTAGTAGAAACGCTGGCGCTGCCGCAGAATCCTGTTTTCAAGTCTTCAGTGGATTTTGCAAATACAGAAGGAATAATACCTGCACCCGAAACGGCGCACGCAATAAGGGCGGCTGTGGAAGAGGCCCTTAAATGCAGGGAGACCGGGGAGGAAAAGGTAATAGTATTTAATTTCAGCGGGCACGGACACTTTGATCTTTCAGCATATGATAAATATCTTGACGGAGAGCTGGAAGACTACGAGTATCCGGAAGAGAAGATACAGGAATCGCTTAAAAACCTTCCCAAAGT
>CAYZJW010000067.1:0-8255 GCA_964478985.1 uncultured Actinomycetota bacterium | reverse complement strand
TGGATCCGTTTCTATTATAGTCTGGTTTACCAGGACAGAAGACTTCTGGTTTTTGTTAAACCTGTTATAAAAGCCAGGGTAAATATGGTTATAGTTTTTTGATTTTATGGTAAACTATAAAAAAAATTCCAACCCTGGAAGTGAAAGGCGGCCAGATGCCATACGAAAACAATATCCCGGAGATCGAATTCAACAGCGGTTATATTCCCGTGCTCAAGGTAGAAGGAAAGACTCTTCCGGAAGCCTGGGAAAAATCCCTTATCTCGGTATGGGAAAACGGGGTATCCATAAAGACACAGTACGACAGGCCTAAAGACCCTCCCAGCAGGGATGCCACCATGATCATAGTGGTGCATGAACCATTCTCAGAGCCCAGGATACACCGGGCTCTTCCCACAGGACTGGATGAACTGGAGATCTACCGCCAGGAAGTGGTGCTGGGTATACATGATCACTGGATCGGCGGTCACGGCTGGTCATACAGTTATCATGACAGGCTTTTTAACTATCCTGGAAAAAAAGGTCCCCTGGACCAGGTGGAAGCAGTTATCAAGAACCTGTCCGCCTGTTTTTATACCAGGAGGGCGCAGGCTATTACCTGGGTGCCTGAACTTGATGCAGAGCATCATGAACCCCCCTGCCTGCAGAGGATGTGGTTCAGGATACTGGAAGATCCCGGCGAGGGATTGATACTCAATATGAATACACACTGGAGGTCAAGGGACGCCTACAAGGCTGCATTTATGAATATCTTTGCCCTCACTGACCTGCAGCGCCATATTGCCGAAAGAGTGGGAAAAGAGATAAAGAGGCCGGTCAAACCAGGCCGTTATGTGGACATGGTGGATGGATACCATATTTATGGTTCATATTTTGATGAGTTTAAGGGATTCTTAAACACCTTAAAGACAAAATCATTTGACCAGAGGACCTACTCTACCGAATTTGCCAGGCCATTTTTTGAGGAGGCAAGAAAAAAGATAGAAGCCGAAGCGAAATGACCGCCTTCATGATGAGATAAGGCAATATCAAGGATTATTATGGAACTCGTCAGTTATACTATCGAACTTTTCATATCCGGTTTCTACTTTCCGGGGATAACCTTCTACCAGCTTATGGCCGGCATCGGCCTGGGGCTGGTATTCGGGGCTGTATGGTATACAGCATACTGGACCCCAGTGCTGGGCAGACCATCAGCCTGGGCGGTACTTGGCTTCAGCGCCTTCTTTACCTGGATAGCGGTATGCTTTATACAGGTCCCTCTGCAGTCACTTACTACAAAAGGCCTGAGCCTCATATGGGACCAGGCATCCCTTATGAGATGGATGCTTGCAGCCATAATACCCCAGATACTGTACTCGGGACTGGTGCAGGAAGGAGCCAAACTGCTGCCGGTTGTATTTATATGGCGCCGGAAAGGTAAAAATATCACTGCCCTTACCGGTCTTTCCCTGGGTGCTGCAGCCGGACTGGGCTTCGGGGTGTTTGAGGCCGTATGGATACACAACAGTATTTTTATATCCGGCTGGGACCCTGGTTCTGCTGTAGCCACCACCGGCATCGTCTACGGACTTCTGCCATTCTGGGAAAGGTTCTTTACGGTGGCATTCCATACAGCTTCCAGCGCTATTGCCGGCTGGGGGCTGGCCAGGGGGAAAGGCTGGCAGTCTTACCTTATTGTATCTTTTGCCCATGCAGTGCTTAATTACAGCGTGGTGCTCTATTCAGGCAGTTATTTCAGCCAGATGCAGATGTCGGTCTATGTGGCAGCACTATCCCTTCTGACTGCTGCTGCCGCCATGTGGCTCCGGTTTAGAAAAGATAATAGATAACTGGTATACTTTACTAAAAAAATGATACAGAAGGAGCAGGTTTCCAATGGATCCCAGGATCAAAAAGCTTTCTGATACACTGGTGGATTTTTCCTGCCAGGTCAAAAAAGATGAAAAAGTGCTGATACAGTGCTACGGCATGACTGCGCTTCCGCTGGTAAAGACACTGGTGGCAAAAGTCTATTCGGTAAATGCCATGCCATTTGTAACATTGAAGGATGATACTATCCAGAGAGAGCTTATATCAGGCTGCAGGAAAGAACAGCTGAAGCTTATGGAAAAGCACGAAATGGTGCAGATGAAGGATATGGACGCCTTTATCGGCATAAGGGCCCATGACAATGTAAATGAACTGGGCGATGTGCCATCGGAAAAGATGAATTCCTATATGAGGGATTACAGCAGGACCATATCGGATGAAAGGGTAAATAATACCAAATGGGTAGTGCTCAGGTGGCCCAATAATTCCATGGCTCAGCTGGCAGATACCAGCCTGGAAGCTTTTGAGGATTTCTATTACGATGTATGTACTCTGGATTATTCAAAAATGTCAAAAGCCATGGACAGCTTAATAGGGCTTATGGACGCAACCGATAAAGTAAGGATAAAGGGCCCGGGGACCGATATCTCTTTTTCTATAAAAGATATCCCTGCCATAAAAGCATCAGGCGAAAGGAATATCCCTGACGGCGAGGTGTTTACGGCTCCGGTGCGTGACTCGGTCGAAGGTGAACTTACCTTCAACACCCCGGCAGTCCACCAGGGCATAACCTATGAAAATATATATTTCAGGTTTGAGAAGGGTAAGATAGTAGAGGCAAAGGCAAACTTTACCGATAAGATAAATGAAGTCCTGGATACAGATGAGGGCGCCAGGTACCTGGGCGAATTCGCGCTGGGCCTCAATCCCTATATCACCAGAGCCATGAAAGACCCCCTGTTTGACGAGAAGATAATGGGGAGCCTTCACCTTACTCCGGGGAAGTGTTATGAAGAGGCATCCAACTGTAATAATTCTTCCATACACTGGGACCTTGTCCTTATCCAGACTCCTGAATACGGGGGCGGCGAAATATTTTTTGACGGGAGACTTATACGGAAAGACGGAAGGTTTGTCACAGCGGAGCTGGATTGCCTGAACCCGGAAAACCTCAAATGATCTTTTCAGGCAATATCAATTTTCCTCATGCGGTATACGGTAAGGACTATCGATATCGCGATCAGTGATGCCGACACCATTACTGCGGGGATAAGAGTGCTGTCAAATCCGCCATGGATATCCTGGGCTTTCAGCAGAAGGTAATTGGGCAGATACTGCCTGATGCCCGCAAACTGGTTGAAGATGCTCATGGTATAGGCAAATACGATTATTATGATACCGGCAAAAAGCCCCCTTTTGAAAAGGCTGCTTAATAATATCAGTATGGCAAGAAGCAGGCAGTAATACAGGGAATACAGTACCGCAGCCCGGACAGCCGCCTCTATAGAAAGGAACCCTCCGTCAAACAGCCCTATTGTATAGAAATAATTGGTCATAAAAGCTGTAAATATAAAGACTATAAGCACTGCCGCATAATGGATATATTTTGCCAGCACTATGCCGCCGAAGCCGGCGCCGCTTACCCGGGGAAAGACAAGTCTTTTAAACCTTATCTCGCTGGAGACAAGCCCCATAAGGGTAAAACCAAAAAACAGGGTGCCTATCTCGAACAGGTCGCCGGCAAAATTGACAAAGGCGGTATCCCGGTTCAGCTCCGGAAGGAGCGCTGTCATATCTACCGGCAGGGAGCTTTCCAGGATCATGGGAAGCAGTTTAAGCAGCAGGGGATCCATCAGGGCCCAGAATATGGTGCCCACAAAAAGTATTATATATTTATTGGTCCTTAAAGCCTCCAGGGCTTCTTTCTTGAAATACTGCCTAAATGTCTGCATTGTCCTTAACCGTCCCTATAAATATATCTTCCAGCTGCATCTTCCTTAAACGGTAGCTGATAACAGTGTTTTCGGATTTTGACAGTATCCCCAGTATCTGGTCTTTTGCCTTATCCATATCATTTACTTCCAGGCTTAACTTATTACCTGAACTAGTCAGGTCTTTTACCCAGTCCAGGTCTTTGAGCATATCCGCCTGTTTTTCCGGACGGGCCTCGAATTCTATATCAAAGATTGGATGGATGTGTTTTTTATATAATACCTCCAGGCTTTCAGCCAGTATGATCCTGCCTTCATCTATCATGCACACGGTGTCACATACCCTCTCGGCATCGCTTAAGATATGGGTGGATAGTATTATGGTTGTATTTTCATCCTTCAATTCTTCTATAAGGGCCAGCATCTCCCTCCTGCCTTCCGGGTCCAGGGCAGATGACGGTTCATCAAGGAATAGTATAGGGGGACGGTCAAATATGGCTGCCGCCAGGGCCAGCCTCTGCTTCATGCCCCTGGAATATCCTCCTATCTTCCTTCCAGCATCTTTTTTCAGCCGGACCATATCCAGGAGTTCCCCGGTCCTTTTTTTCTTTTCTTCAGGCCTGCAGCCCGAAAGGCCTGCTATGAGCTCAAGGTATTCATAAGAGTTCATATAATCATAGAATGATGGCGCTTCGGGAAGATAGCCTATATATTTTACCAGTTCGTCCCTGTCCGCAGATAAGTCCATTCCATCTATGATTATTTTACCGCCGTCAGACTTCATAAGTCCGGTGAGAATATTCATGGTGGTGGTCTTACCGGCGCCATTTCTGCCGATAAAACCGAACACAGTACTCTTCTTTACTTCAAAGCTTATGGCTTTTAAAGCCTCAAGCCGCCCGTAGTTCTTCCTGAGTTTTTCCACTTTTATCATCAGCTGTATTTCTTCCTTCCCGCTATAAGGAATACAGCCGGCCCAATTATATTTATGAATATGATTATGAGGGCCCAGGCCCACTTAGGCATATAGTTTACTTCGCTTTTCACCAGCTGTACCAGGGCAAAGATGAGCAGTCCGTATTCGATTATAAGAAGGGGGATCAAATAAGGAAGCAGCCTTATTATCTCCTGCATTATGAATTCAAGTTCTGCCAGGGGCATAAGTCACCATTTTTAAGTAAATTATTAAAGGGCATCATGCCTGCAATAGATTATCCAATAAACCAAAACTAAATTCAACACATTTGATAATATATTATTAGATAAAAATCTTTGCAATAAAAAAATATCCGCATGGCTATACAAAATATTTCCTTTATAAAATATAATGCCTCAAAAGGAATAAATACCTTAAGGGGACTGGTTATGAATGTAAAACTGATCAAATATACACATCAGCCGGAAAAGATGGTGGCAGTTGCTGCCAGGCTCTGTTACTCTCCGGCGGGTGTCGATGGTCTGATGAAGGATATGACAGATGAGGAGTCAGAAAAGCTGGTAAGATTTGTCATAAAGAGCGGTCATCTGAGCACCACCGAACATATAAGTTTTACTTTTGGCATCGAAGGGGTATCGCGGGCTCTTACCCACCAGCTGGTAAGGCACAGGCTGGCCTCCTTCAACCAGCAGTCCCAGCGTTATGTCAAATTCCAGGAAGGCCTTGAATATATCATCCCTCCCTCCATAAGGGATAACCCGGATGCAAAAAAGAAGTTTGAGGCCTTGGTATCAGAAAGCCACAGGCTGTATAAGGATCTGCTGGACATGGGCATGGAAGCCGAGGATGCCCGGTATATACTTCCGAACGCATCTGAATCCAAGATACTGGTGACCATGAACGGCAGGGAGCTCATGCATTTCTTTACCGTAAGGTGCTGCAACCGGGCCCAGTGGGAAATAAGGGATATGGCCATTACCATGCTCAAACAGGTAAAGAGGGTGGCGCCGGTCATATTCGAGAAGGCAGGACCAAACTGCCTGCGTATGCCCTGCCCCGAGGGCAAGTTCAAATGCGGGGACTCTCCAAAAGCATCAGATTTTAATCCATAAGATTGCGGGTGATCTTAAAATATATCCCCCACTTTAAAGCAAAGTCCCGGAAAGATATTTGACCTGGCCTTTTCACCGGCCCTGTAATTATTATTGCTGTTTATGTCCTTATCCTTAAACAGATAGACAGTTATCTCCATATTGTCAGGATCCACTACCCAGTATTCGCCCACCCCGGATGCCCTGTACAGGTCCATCTTTTTTATCAGGTCTACTCTTTTTGTGGATACAGACAGTATCTCCAGCACCAGTACGGGCACTCCCATATACCGGTCTTTCTCATTTAAGTTTTCTTCCATATCGCAAACTACCAGAAGATCTGGCTCTACCACATTTATATCCTCGGGAAATCTCCTCAGGGTAACGTCAAACGGAGAAAGCATGGGTATGCATTTTTGCCCCTTGAAGAAATTGTAAAATTGGATATGGAGTTCACCCAGCACTTTCTGGTGTCTTACAGTGGGAGCAGTCAGAAGGTATACTTCCCCGTCTATATACTCCATTCTTTCTTCATTACCTTCGGTTAGCTCCAGGAACTCTTTATAAGATACTTTTTTAGGGCCGTCTTTGAATGCCTCCATATATTGACTGATACGGTCCACATAATTTATTTTTGGATTGTCTTTGTCACATTCCGAATAGGCGCTGAGCTTTGCAGTCTTATTGCCGTTGCTGGTTATGATCACATCCTGCTTCTGGCATTCGCGCAGGTATCTTCCCAGGTTGTTCTTAAGATCAGTTGCATTTACTATCATAAAGGCTCCAGATAGATTTAGTCAAATTAGCTATTATAGCTAATATTATTATACCGCAATCTTATTTGCTGTAAACTGCCTGTTGTATTATCCAAAAAATAGAAGTAGAATCTTGGCAATAGTTCTTTTAGATCAGACAATAAGATCATAGTGAATAATCCTTAATAGGGAATCCGGTGAGAATCCGGAGCGGTCCCGCCACTGTGACCGGGTGTGTATCTTTTAATATGCCACTGACAGAAAATACTGTCGGGAAGGCAAGAGGTAAAGTCCCGGGAGCCAGGAAACCTGCTATAGGTCTTAGTTTTAACATAGGCACTCTTCGAGGAAGGGGTGGTTGTTTTTTTATTTCCCGCCTTTTTCCTCTTTCTGTTGCCTCAAAGGTTTGCAAAGGGGATAAAAGTCATGGTCACAAAAACCGGGGAGTCTGGCACAATAGCAGTCCTTCCCTTGCCAGTATCATATCCATCCTCTTTATATATGTCCGAAGCGGACAGTTTTAGATGCCATACTCTAAAACTCCTTTAGAGAGGATGGGGCCTCGCCAGCTCCCATCCTCTCTAAAAAGAATCTTTGATAATGCTTGACCCGGGAAAATAGGTATGCTTGCTTTGGAGCATCTATCCAAAAAAGCCTGTCAATGCTGCAGGATCTTACTTAATGCCCTGATTGAGGGAGATGATCTCGCCGCCGAGCCAGCACAATAGACCCCCTGCCACGCATATGGCTATGCATTTTATAAACTCAAATACATTTGCCCCGATAAACCCGGCATTAGCGCAGCCTATGCTGCCTATTATGGCCACCACGCCTCCTATGGCTATTACTGCCGCTCCTATCCTTATAACCGTGCCTTTCAAGCTGCCTCCTTGCCTTCTTTATTATTATCATTGCTGTCCAGGGAAAAGAATCCCAGCATAGGAACTTTTTTCTGGTATTTCCTGTAGCCGGGCCTGGTCTCCAGTATATGCTTTTCCATCATAGGTATACTGACAAATGCAAACAGCATGGTCATAAGCGCCGGACCTGTTACCGTATACCATGCTGAAGGATCTATACAGACCTGCATCAGCCAGATCCCCCACCAGAATGATATCTCGCCCAGGTAATTGGGGTGCCGGGAATACTTCCACAGTCCCCGGTCTATGCATTTGCCCTTATTGGATGGATCCCGCCTGAAGATATCCATCTGCCTGTCTGAGACAGCCTGTACAGTCACAGCCGCAATGCATACCGCAAAACCGGGTATGGCAAAGTATGGCGGCCGGCCGGCACTCACCAGGGCAAAGTATAAAGGAATAAGGGCAATATATACTATCAGGGTGGGCATCAGGTTTATGCCGAATAGATTGGTGATAAACCACATCCGGGGCGACTGTCTCTTGAACATGCTATAACGCCAGTCCTGGTCAGCCATACCCTTCCATCTTAAAGCCCAGTTAAGTGTTAGCCTTACCCCCCACACAAAGACCGCAGCCATCAATAATATGTCAAAGGCAGTGACCGTTATGTCCAGGATAAACAGCCAGGATATCATAATGGCTATGGGGGCTGCACTCCAGTATGGGTCATATACGCTGGAATTATTAAGGAATATCCCGCAAAGCCACACCACTATAGTAGCAGCGATATCCGCCAGCAGGATGGACACAAGTATATGTATTCCGGAAAAAAGATTGTACACCGCCAGGCCTGCTGCTGCTGCCGA
>CAYZJW010000066.1:2547-8312 GCA_964478985.1 uncultured Actinomycetota bacterium | reverse complement strand
ATTTCATGAAAAAATAGAAGAGATAACCGAAGATGTGCTGGTTATGGGGAGCCTGGTCCAGGATGCTGTACATAATTCCATTGAAGCCCTGGTAAATATGGATTCCCGGCTTGCCGGAAAGGTAATAGACGGTGACGAGAAAGTCAATGAATATGATATCTCCATCGAGGAAAAATGCATAGTCCTCCAGGCAGAGCACCAGCCAGTGGCGGTAGACCTGAGGTTCCTTCATTCAGTCAGCATTATAATCAAGAATATTGAGAGGATAGGAGACCTGGCTGTAAATATTGCCAAGGTGGTCATAAGGCTGTCCAAGGAAAAAGAGAAGAAAAATATAGATAAGGATATAATAGATCTCCTGGTGGAGATGGGCAACCTGGTAAAGCCTGAACTGGCCCGGGCCCTGGAGGCATTCAAGAACAGGGATAAAAAACTTGCTGCCAGGCTGGGCAAGTCTGATGAAGCTGTTGATGAATTGCAGAAGATGGTCTTCAGGAAATTATTTACCACCCAGAAGGGTGAAGAGGATATAAAGTTTGTCACCAATATAGCCCTTGCCAGCCGCTACCTGGAAAGAATAGGAGACCAGTCAGTAAATATAGGGGACAGGGTCATGTATTTTCTTACCGGGGACTATACAGTATTCCATGATGATTTCACGGACTAGGCTTCTAGGTCGAAAGCTCCTCCAGCTGTTTGACCTGGTCTATGGTCCCCACTGCTATCAGCTTATTGCCGGCATTTATCGATGTACTGCCGCTGGCCTTATTGACTGAGATCTTCTCGCCTTTTTCCAGGACTGATATGATAAGGGCATCGATACCAAATTTTTCGCCTGCCTGGCTTATAGTGAGTCCGTCTATCCTACTGCCTGGCTTTATCTCTATCTCGGCCAGCTTCATCTCGACTTCTTCTGTATGCATAAGGGTATCAAGGAAATCGGCGATGGAAGGCTTAAGCGCCATGGCTGCCATCCTCCGGCCGCCTATTATCTGCGGCGATACTACCCTGTCGGCACCCGCTTTTTCCAGCTTGCTTATGGTCTCATGCACTGTAGCTCTGGCCACTACGAAGATATCAGGATTAAGCGACTTGGCAGAAAGGGTCACATATACATTTTCCGAATCAGTATCCAGAGCGGCAAAAAGGCCCCGGGCCCTTTCTATGCCCGCTTCCAGGAGCACCTCATCATTGGAGGCATCGCCATTAATACACAGCCAGCTATTCTCATTGCAGGTCTTTACCGGTACCTCAGCGCTGTCTACCACTATGAAGCCAGCCTTATTATTGCTGAGCTCATAAGCGATCTCCATGCCCACGCGTCCCAGGCCGCATATTATGTAATGGTCTTTGATCTTTTTTATCATTTTTTCATTCCTTCTCTTCTCTATCCTCCCCATTAAAAATTCAGAGAGTACATAATCGCCGATATTTATAAGAATATAAGCCGCTACTCCTGTTCCGCCGATTATAAGGATGATGGTGTATATGGTCCCGGCTACGGAAAGGTCGGTGACCAGGCCGTAACCCACAGTAGTGATAGTGATGGTAGTCATGAACAGGGCGTCAAGGAATCCAAGGTCCTCTATGATCATATAACCCAGAGACCCCAGGAAGTAGATAAGGATAAGGGCACCTATGGAAATTAAAAGCCTTTTTGAAAACCGGGTCGCATTTCTCATAATTAGATTTTCACTCAATATAATATTTTTTTCAATAAATAATTATAGCAGTATTTTCTTGACTCCGGGTTATAAATATAATATTATTAGTAATAATTACTAAATAGGAATAATTATGAATAAGAACCGGATGACTATACAGAAAAGGGTAATAATGGAGGAGCTGGGCAGGACAAAAAAGCATCCCACGGCCGATACCCTGTATTATGACGTAAAAAAAAGGCTTCCCGAGATAAGCAAGGGAACTGTATACCGCAATCTGGAAGTACTTGCCCGGACAGGCCAGGCCCTGAAGCTTGTCGACAGTAAAAGGAAAAACAGGTTTGACGGAAATACCGGAATGCACTTTCATATAGAATGTGTAAAATGCGGCAGGGTAGATGATGTGGAACTGAAAAAGGCAGATGTCCTGGAAAAAGATATAGACCTGGAAACCGGTTATGATATAACCGGATATAATGTTTATTTTTACGGGATATGCCCCCACTGTAAACAGGGATAAAAATATATTATCATTATGCATAAGACTGAAAAATAATTTTTACAGGGATTTATCAACAAAATATTGTTAACCAAAAAAGGAGTAAAAAATGGCACATCATAAGACAGAGAAGAACCTGGCAGAGGCTTTTGCGGGAGAATCACAGGCAAACAGGAAATATCTTGCTTTTGCCAAAAAGGCAGATGAAGAGGGATATCCTATGGCGGCAAAGCTTTTCAGGGCGGCAGCAGATGCTGAGACGGTACATGCCCATAATCACCTGCAGGCAATGGGAGGGATAAAGTCCACCAAAGAGAACCTGGAAGCAGCAGTCAGCGGGGAGACTTTTGAGTTTGAGGATATGTATCCCAAGATGATAGAGGAAGCAAAGGAAGAAAATCAGACTGAAGCCAGGATAAGTTTTAATTATGCCAATAAGGTCGAAGCCATCCATGCGGACCTGTACCAGAAATACCTGGATAATCTGGGAAGCAATGAAGAGGCAGCTATTTTTGTCTGCCAGGTATGCGGAAATACTGTAGAGGGCCAGGCGCCGGATAAATGCCCTGTATGCGGCAATCCCAGAGAAGTGTTTGATGAGATAAAATAGCGGATCTTAAATAATATTATAAAGCCACCCGGCTTAGTAGTGAAAATGCCGGGTGGCTTTTCCCCTATTCATTCTTGAGCCGGATTATCAAGAGTGCTAAAATCAGTCAGTGATCTAATAATAGCAAACAGAAAAATGTAATTCTTGCCGGCTATACCAGCTTTGAGGTTATGAAAAGACGAAATACCGGCAAAGCTTATAGTTTTAGATAATCATTTTAAAAGCATATATCATGATGGATAAACAGGCTATTTTATCAATTTGCGCCACTCCCATCGGCAATCTAGCCGATGCCAGTTTCAGGCTCATAGAAACCCTGAAAGAAGCAGATATCATACTTGCCGAGGACACGCGCACCACCAGGAAGCTGCTTCTGCGTTATAAGATAGGGAAGAAAGATATATTGAGCTATCATGAGCATTCCGGTGCAGAAAGGCTGGAACATATAATCCGTCTGTTAAAACAGGGCAAGACCGCAGCCCTGGTCTCGGAATCAGGCATGCCGGCCATACAGGACCCGGGATACCGCATAATAAATAAATGTATCGAAAACAATATTGCCATGACAGTGATACCGGGACCCAGTGCCGCCCTGGCCGCCCTGGTGCTTTCCGGGCTTGCCACGGACAGCTTCCTGTTCGTTGGCTTTCTTCCCCGGGCAAAAGAAAAAAGAAGACAGAAGCTTTCAGAGCTTTCGGGACTTCCCTATACACTCATCTTTTATGAGTCGCCCAAAAGGATAGGGAGACTTATGGAAGAACTGATATCCAGGCTGGGCATCCGCCGTGCCGCCCTGGCCAGGGAGATGACCAAGATATATGAACAAGTGATAAGGGGAGACCTGGAAACCATAATGGAGGATATAAGGGCCGGGACCATAAAAGGGGAGATAGTCCTGGTAGTGGAAGGAAACAGGGGCCAGCTTATAGCAGACTATACCGAAGAAGAAATAGAGAAGCAGTTTATAAAACTAATGGGCCAGGGGCTGAGCAAGAAAAACAGCCTGAAAATATTAAAGTCGCGGTATGACATAGACAGGCAAAAATTGTATAATATTTCAACCAAATTCAGGCTTGATAAACAATAAAAAGAAAAGGATGAGATGACACCGGAAAAATTCTATATAACCACCGCCATACCTTATATGAACGCTAAACTGCACCTGGGACAGATATATGAATTCATAATAGCAGACGTAGTGGCCAGGTATAACCGGCTTACGGGAAAAGATACATATTTTCTTACCGGCTCCGACGAGCATGGCCAGAAGATAGCCAAAAGCGCTTTAGACCATGATGTGGGGCCGCAGGAATATGTGGACAGCATGGTGGAGGACATGAAGAGGCTCCTGGGCGTCTATAATATAAGCAATGACGGATTTGTAAGGACCACCGGGAAAGACCATCAGAAAGCGGTACAGAATATCCTTATCAGCCTTAAGGATAACGGAGACCTTTACAAGAGCCATTATGAGGGACAGTATTGCGTCCCCTGCGAGACCTTCCTTACAGAGGGGCAGCTGGCGGACGGCAAATGCCCTGAATGCGGCAGGGATGTGGAATATGTAAAAGAAGAAAATTATTTCTTCAGGCTTTCCAAATACCAGGACAGGCTTATAAAGCATATTGAGGAGAATCCCGGTTTCGTTATACCGGAGACCAGGAAGAATGAAGTACTGGGCCTCCTGAAGCAGGGCCTCAAGGATATAAGCGTGTCCAGGACGGCGGTAGAATGGGGAGTACCCATACCCTTTGATGACAGGCATTTCTGCTATGTATGGGTGGATGCCCTTATAAACTATGTATCGGCCATGGGCTATACCCTGGAAGATGACTCGGCTTTTAAAAAGTACTGGCCTGCCGATCAGCATCACATAGGCAAGGATATACTCAAGTTCCATGCAGTCATCTGGCCGGCGATACTGATGTCTCTGGGAGTGGACCTTCCCAGGCACATAGTGGTCCATGGATGGCTTCTGATGGGCCATGAGAAGCTGTCAAAGTCAAAGGGGATAATCCTGGACCCGGATGAGCTGGCACAGAAATACGGTCCGGATGGAATAAGGTATTTCCTGACCAGGGAAGTATCCTTCGGACAGGACGGTTCATTTAATGATCCCGCCTTCATAAAAAGGTATAATGCCGATCTATCCAATGATATAGGAAACCTTGCTTCCAGGACCCTGGCTATGATAACCAAATACAGGGACGGGATAATACCTGGAAAGCCTGCCAGCCCCGGTTTTGAAAAGGCCTGGGAAGATACAAAGAAGGAGGCAGCCGCCTTCATGGGTGAGTTCAAATTCTCTGACTACCTTATAAAGACCTGGGAGTTTATCAACAGGGCAAATAAGCATATAGAGGACAGCCAGCCCTGGACCCTGGCCAAGAGCGGCAGCCGGGAAGATGAAGAAAAGCTGGATGCAGTTCTCTATGAAGCTGCAGAGTCCATAAGGCTTTCCGCCCTTCTTCTCATACCATTTATGCCTTCCGCCTGTCAGGAGATGATGACCCAGCTGGGCATTACAGCTGACGTGGAAGATATGAGGATTGACCGGGATGGGAACTGGGGGAGCTTTGAAGGCAGGACCAGAATAGGGGAAAGAAAGATACTGTTCCCCAGGATAGATAATAAATAGATGTACCTTATAGACACACATGCCCATCTGGACATGCTAAAGCACATGTCCCCTGCTGAAGCCGTGGAAAAGTCTGCCGGTGAAGGTGTCAGATATATCATAAATCCCGGCTCCAGCATTGAAGGCAGCAGGAAAGCTGTTGAATATGCCGGGAGATTTCCCGGTGTTTTTGCCAGTGTGGGGGTGCACCCCCATGATGCAGATGCTGTAGGTGATAAGGAGATGAAGCTCCTGGAAAACCTGATAGCGGGTGAAAATGGTGCCAGGAATAAAAAGGTGGTTGCCGTGGGTGAGTCAGGTTTTGACTTCTACCGGGATTTAAGTCCCAGGATTGACCAGGAAAAAGCATTCAGG
>CAYZJW010000066.1:0-2447 GCA_964478985.1 uncultured Actinomycetota bacterium | reverse complement strand
TTTCCCGGCTATGTAAAGTATGTGGCAGAAAAGATAGCAGAAATAAAGGAAACTGCATTTGAGGAAATAGCAGAAAAGACTTCTGCCAATGCAGTGGAATTCTTCTCACTTTAATAATATAGTCCAGATGCAGGGGAAGGAAATATGCAGCAGTATATAAGCTCTCCAAAGAGGACTTCAGAAATACTTGGCCGGTACGGGATAAGGCTTAAAAAAAGCCTGGGCCAGAACTACATGGTAGATACCAACAGCATTAAAAAGATGGTATCGGCAGCAGGCATCAAAAAGGGGGAGACCATCCTTGAGATAGGCTCCGGCATCGGAAGCCTGACCGAGTTAATACTGGAACAGGGTGCAGGAAAGGCAGTATGTATCGAGATAGACCAAAAGGTAGCGGAAGCCTTCAGGGAGATCTTCAGCCGGGAGCTGGGACAGGGACGTGTCGACCTTGTTGCCATGGATGCCATGGATATCGATTATGGGGATCTTTGCGCCAGATACGGCATAACAAAGATGGTTTCCAACCTACCCTATAAAGTGGGAGCACCGCTCATACTCAAGCTGCTGCAGGAGGCTCCGGGATTAGAAAAATGCTGTGTAACCATACAGAAGGATATTGCCGACAGGATGCTCGCAGGCCGGGGTGATAAAAACTACAGCTCCTATACCTTGAAATCCAATCTTCTGGCAGAATACAGCTCCTGTTTTAAGGTATCCAGGAATTGCTTCATCCCCAAGCCGTTTGTGGATTCAGTGGTCCTGGAGGTCAGGAGGAAAAGCCTCCCGGAAGGTTTTTCAAAACAGGATGTCCAGGATTTTTTCCACCTTGTAAACAGCTCTTTTCTCCACCGCAGGAAGAAATTATTGAATTCACTTGCCCTTGATGCCGGGTATAGCGGGAAGCTGGACAGGATAAAGGACCTGCTCCAGGACCTGGGCCGGGACCCGGGACTGCGGGCAGAAGACCTTACGCTTGAGGATTTTTCCTATATATCCAAAAATATTGGAAAATAAATACAGTAAGTACTATATTTAAACCTGCTGTGATATTATATAGCTTTAGTAATGGATAAAGTATTAAAAATTAGGGCATCGGGCAAGATAAACCTCTATCTCAATGTATCCAAACATATCAGGGGCGATGGTTACCACGAGATAAAGTCCGTAATGCAGAGCATAGGCTTATCCGATGAGTTGACATTCAGGGTTTCCAGCAATGGGGGCATAGCAGATAATTCAAACTTAAATGGTATTTATATAACTTCCAATGATATAGATATTCCCCTTGATGAGAAAAACCATGTGCACAAGGCGGCAGCGGTCATCCTGGATGAATATAGGATGCGGGGAAAATACAAGATAGAAATAAATATAAGGAAAAATATCCCTGTATGTGCCGGACTTGCCGGAGGCAGCTCCAATGCGGCTGCAGCACTGATGGCCTTAAATGAGATATTCGGGCTTAATATCAGGGATTCAAGGATGTTGAGGCTGGCAGCCCTGGTCGGCTCCGATGTGCCTTTCTGCCTGAACGGAGGAACCGTGCTTGCAGAAGGAAGAGGGGAAAAGCTGAGCCAGCTTCCGCACCTCCCCTTCTACTGGCTGGTCCTGGCAACAGACGGCAGGAAGCTTCACACCAGTGATATCTATGAGAGGTTTGACCTGGTGGGCAGGGAAGTAAGGCCGAATCACAGGGAGCTGGTAAAGAATATCCGGGAAGGTGATTTTGATAAGTTCTTTGAGGGTATGGAGAATGACCTGGAGAAGGTGGTTGTCACCGAGGATAATAAGGTCAGTCTTTTTAAGGAAAAGGCTATGAGCCTTGGAGCTTTCAGCGCGCAGATGACCGGCAGCGGCCCTACGGTATTTGCCTTCTGCAGTGACCTGGTAACTGCAAGGAATGTATACCATGGATTGGAATCGGCTGCCAAAAGAGTGGTTTTAACGCATACTTCACATAGAAGCATGACAGTATTATAGCAGTGTTTTTACTGGGCCCTACAATCCATGATAAGTGTTATCAGGGATCTACCGGCTTTTTCTATCTTATATAATTGAATTTTAAAAAATTCTGATATAAAATTTATTGGCTTCTCTGGGGAGTAGCCAAGCGGCAAGGCAACGGGTTTTGGTCCCGTGATCAGAGGTTCGAATCCTCTCTCCCCAGCCACTTTAATGGATGAGTAAAAAAGGCTCTGGCTCTTCACCAACAAAGGGGGGAATTCCGCCCCGGCTTTTTCCACTTCTTTTACATTGATACTTTCAGATGTATTTTGTAAAACTAAATGTGGTTCATAAAAAGAATTTGTGTTTTCCTCATCTCCCCATGCGATCATAGCAGCAAAACTTTCTCTATTTGTTTGACTTGATAGTAAAGGATTCATATACTAATCAGAGATATTGAAATATAAAGACATTAATTATTATAATAGTAAAACAGAAACTTG
>CAYZJW010000065.1:2779-8373 GCA_964478985.1 uncultured Actinomycetota bacterium | reverse complement strand
TTTTATCAAACTGCTTAGTACATTTTAGACAAAATTCTTTTTTTATCAATTATTATCTTATATAATTACCCCTGGTCTACGGGGATATGCTCCGGGACGAGCGGTCATTTTTTATGGGAGGGCTTAATGGATGATTTTGCATCTTTTGACAGTCCGGCACAGGACATAGGCTATTTTATATTTATGGACCCCGGTGAGAAGACGGTCATGCATGCCAGGGGTATACTTGACCAGACCATAGCCGGCCATCTAGTCCTGACCACCAGGAAACTATTCTTCTTTTTCTGGTCAAATATAAACCGGGATAAAAAATTTATAGCCACCTACCCCTATCTGGTGTCGGCTGAGATAAAAAGCGGCATGTTATTGTCGACCATCACTGTCAGCAGCAGAAAAGAGACATTTACAGTAAGCAGGATACAAAGATCCAGTGCAGCAGATTTTATGAAAAAACTGGACCGGATAATTGCCGGTAATAAATAACATGCTCACCTGGAAAGGTTTTCTGCCAGTTCTATACCTCTGTCCAGCGGCCTTATCCATATCACCCGGCGCCCGAATTCCTGGGCCTGGCTTTTAGTCTCAAAATATATATCTATCCTGTTTCCCCTTATCTTCCCGCCGGTATCTTCTGCAGTGAAGGTGCCCATATCCTTTATCTCCACTTTTGTGCCCAGCGGTATTACATCAGGGTCTACAGCTATCATGCCTTTTTTTATCTCCTTGCCTGTGGCCGTGATATTATTAGTCCCCTGCTGGGGGTCATCGGCGCTGTATCCTGTGGCTATAAAATAAAACCATTCGGTCTCTTCCCTTACCTTACGGACTGTTGTTATGTATACCGGTTCCTTTTCTACCACTGTCTCAGTCCTCACAAAGAACCCGCTCATACCCCCGCTTTCTGTCAGCACTATCACGGCAGCAATAAACACCAGTATTCCTATGAGGCACCAGAACAGTATATGTACTGCTGTATTATATCTTCCTGTCATAAACCTCTTTCTTTTTTTGGCAAATATGAGAATTTATTTAATACTTTATTAAATAAATACCCACCAAAACTAGAGATTATACAGATTTGAGCTCAGAAATCAAATTAAAATACAGAAAGACACAGCCAGGGCCCGGAGATCCGCAGCCGCATCCCGGACAGGATCCCGGCTCCGCTGAGGGCCTGGATTTCCTGCCGTATACAAAAAAAGACCCTTCACGGATAACCGGTTATTACAAAAATAGCTTTTTAAATGCTGATTTTACTATACATCTGTATAGTAATAATATATAATAATATCTGATGTCAGGCTATGCCTGAAAGGAGATCTAAAGATGACAGGACTTACAAAAAGACAATCTGCAGTCCTTAAAAAAATATATGATTATATAACAGAAAACGGCTATTCCCCCTCCATAAGGGATCTTGCCCGGCTCCTGGATATCAGTTCCCCCCGGGGGATCTCCGACCATCTGGACTCATTGGAAAAAAAGGGGTATATAGAAAGAAAGTCCTGCGCCCGCTCCATAAGACTCACGGGGAAATCCCTGTCTTTTCCCGGCCGCAGGGATACGGGGGCGGCAGTATATCTTCCCCTGCTGGGCAATATTGCCGCCGGGATACCCATCCTTGCCGAGGAAAATATAGAAGACCGCATCCCCTTTCCCTCCGGCATGATAAGGGGTCCTGTCCATTTCGCCCTCAGGGTAAAGGGAGACAGCATGACTGGAGACCATATACTGGATGGCGACATAATAGCCGTAAGGTCTCAGTCCGGTGCTGAGAATGGGGATATAGTGGTAGCCCTTATGGGAGAAGAGGCTGTAGTAAAGAGATTCCACAGAAGCGGGAATATGGTGCAGCTCAGGTCTTCCAATCCCGCCTATGCGCCCATAACAGCCGGAAAAGACCTCCGGATACAGGGACGGGTGGTAGCCGTGCAGAGAATAGTGGGCTGACTTAAAGCCCGGACCGCATGATATGGAAAGGATACAAGTGCCCTCTTTCACACATCTTCATGTACACAGCCATTACAGCCTGCTGGAATCGTCCATGACTGTAGAGGACCTGGTAAACACCGCAAAGCTGCATCATATGGAGGCGGTGGCACTTACCGATAAATATATGATGAGCGGTGCTGTTGAATTCTATAATGCCGCCCTGTCTGCCGGAATAAAGCCCATAATAGGCTGCGAGATCTGCCTGTCAGACGATGACGGCATATTCCATATGGTCCTGCTGGCAAAGGACCGCACCGGTTACGGCAATCTGTGCCGGCTGGTAAGCAGCTCCCATCTTGAAGGGGGCGGCCGATTTCCTTCTGTAGAAATGGACTGCCTGAGACAGGCCGGTACCGGCCTTATAGGATTAAGCGGATGCATAAACGGGAAAATACCCCGCCTGCTGCAAAAGGGCTTGCGGAAAAAAGCCCTGGAGACAGCCGGTGAATACAGCCGTATATTCAAAGGTGATTTTTATATAGAACTTCAGAGATTTCCCCATCCGGCAGGCGGAGACAGCCTCTCCGAAGTCCTGGCCGGCTTTGCTTATGCTGCCGGCATCCCGGCGGCTGCTGCCAATAATGTCCACTATGCGCAACGGAAACATTGCGGGATATACAGGCAGCTTTTCAGGCTCAAGACTATGAGCCTGAATAAAGACCCCCTTGCCAGGCTTCTTCCCGGCAGTGAGAATTACCTGAAGACAGCACAGGAGATGCAGAGCCTTTTCCGGGATATCCCGGAGGCCGTATCCAATACCTCCGTCATCAGGGACAAATGCTGTCTTGAGCTGGAAACCGGGCGCACCCGCCTTCCTGTATTCGGGGCTGATGATAGCGATACTGAAGCCGGCTGCCTGAGAAGATCATGCCTTGAGGGCCTTGAGCAGAGACTGGGGGGGCATCCTGCTCCTGCATATGCCTCCCGCCTCGAGAAGGAGCTTTCCGTCATTGAGAAGACAGGTTTCAGCGGTTATTTCCTCATCATAGCCGATATGGTAAAGTTTGCCAGGGAAAACAAGATCCCCACCTGCGGCAAGGGTTCGGCTGCCGGAAGCCTGGTCTCCTACCTTCTGGGGATATCGGATGTCGATCCCATAAAGCTTGACCTCTACTTTGAAAGGTTCCTGAATCCGGAAAGAAAGGAGCCGCCCGACATAGACATCGACATCTGCAGCAGGAGAAGGAATGAGGTCCTGGAATACCTTTTGTCAAAATACGGAAGCCGGAA
Source organism: uncultured Actinomycetota bacterium (assembly GCA_964478985.1). GTDB lineage: Bacteria > Actinomycetota > Humimicrobiia > Humimicrobiales > Humimicrobiaceae > M55B120. The sequence goes on along the minus strand of CAYZJW010000065.1, from coordinate 5,151 downwards.
TGTCTCCAGGGTGTGTTCTTTCTCCACCCTGAGGCCCAGGGCGGCCATAAGGGAGGCCGGAAGGATAATGGGCCTGGGAAAAGAGGATGTGGACAGCATGGTCAGGGATTCAGGTCCCGGCAGGCTGCCTCCCCGCCGCAGGTCTTACCAGGAAAAAGGTGCCCTTCTTAAAAGGCATTCCGCCGGTGATGCCCTGGCGGGAAGCGTTTTTTCCTCTGCCGGCAGGATAGAAAACTTTGTCAGGCATCTTTCCATGCATCCTTCGGCTTTCATAATATCCTGCACCGACCTTTCCTTTACGGCGCCCCTTATACTTTCCCATACGGGAGAGGTGATGACCCAGTATGATATGGACAGCATTGAGGAACTGGGCCTTGTGAAGACAGACCTTATAGGATCTGTAAGTCTCAGCCTCATAAGCGATGCCGCCCGCAGCCTCCGGGAGAACAGGTCTATAGAACTGGACATGTCTTCTGTCCCCTTTGATGACAGCAGGGTATACGATATTATAAGCCGGGGAAATACCCTGGGAGTATTCCAGCTTGAAAGCTCCGGCATAAGGTCCCTGGCAAAGAAGCTTAAAGCCTCCAGCCTCGACGACATTACCCTGCTCATATCCCTGTACCGGCCCGGGCCCCAGCAGTCTGGAATGGTGAAGGACTTCATAGAAAGGAGATCGGGCAGGGAAAAGACATGTTTTCTCCACAGGGACCTGGAGCCTATACTTAAGGATACATACGGGGTAATACTTTATCAGGAACAGGTCATGAGGATAGCCCTCAAAATAGCCGGCTATTCCCTCAGCCAGGCAGACGTGCTCAGGAAAGCCATTACCAGGCTTTCCCGGGAAGAGATGAGGAAGCAGAGGTCAAGGTTTATAAAAGGTTCGCTGGAAAGGGGCTATCCCGTAAGCATAGCCGGAAAAATATTTGAACTCATATCAAAATTTGCCAGCTATGGATTCGTAAAGGCGCATGCTGCCGCCTACAGCATCATCTCCTACAGGCTTGCCTACCTCAAGGCATATTATCCGGCCGAGCTTATCTGCGCCATCCTTTCCAGCAATTCAGGCTATTACGGCAGGGCCCGGTATATAGAAGAAGCCCGCAGGCTGGGACTGGCCCTGAAGCTGCCTGATATAAACAAAAGCGGGCTCTTATTTGCCGCAGAAGACCAGGGGAGGTCCATAAGGATACCCCTTACCTCCATAAGGGACCTGGGCCTGTCGGGGGCAGGCTCCATAATAAGGGAAAGGGATAAAAACGGCGCCTTCGGGGACTTTATTGATTTTTATTCACGCATCAGGAAGAACTGCCGCATAAACAGGAATGCGGTTGAAAACATAATACGTTCAGGTGGCTTTGACTATACCGGTTCATCAAGAAACAGCCTTCTGGGGACTTTCCACTATTTGCGGAGCCTCAGGTACTTCCCCGGGGATTTTTCCCACCCTTCCTTAAACCCGTTGTCTAAGCTTTCTTCTGACAGCGGTCCCGGGAGGGAGAAGATCCTCCAGGACGAAGCCAGGATATTGGGCTTCTGCGTGACAGCTTCCCCGCTGGAGTATTTCAGCCAGGAACTGGAGAGGTATCATCCTGCAGGCAGCGCTTCCTTCGTGGATATCCTGTCCGGGAAAAGAAAAGATGTCGCGGCTGTCTGCTGCGCCGGCATAATATTGAACCGGAGGGTGGAAAAGACAAAGGACGGAAGCAGCATGCTTTTTTGCACCGTCGAGGACCGGGACGGGATATTTGAAGCCGTGTTTTTCCCTGCTTTTTACCAGAAATATATAAAGACCCTGTCCCGTAGCCGGGCGGTCATAATAAAAGGCAGCCTGAAATACAGGGACGGCGACATCACTTTAATAGGTAAAGAGGCAATAGACCTGTTATCACTTAAAAGGATGAACCAGCAGTGCAGGAAAGAAACACTCAAAAGGGATATACTTATGGAATCCGTACCAATATGGAAATAACAAGGAAAATAATACATGTAGATATGGATGCCTTCTTTGCCCAGATAGAGCAAAGGGATAATCCTGAATACAAGAACAGGCCCCTTATAGTAGGAGGACCCCTGAACCGGGGTGTAGTTTCCACTGCTTCATACGAAGCCAGGAAATACGGCGTACACTCAGGGATGCCTCTTTCCCGGGCAAAAAGGCTGTGCCCCCGGGGCACCTATGTCCCTGTAGATATGGAAAAATACCTGGGTGAATCAATGAAGATACGGGAGATCTTCTATCAGTTTACTCCCCTGGTGGAGATCATAGGATGCGATGAAGGCTTCCTTGATGTCACAGGATGCGAGAGATTATTCGGAAACGTCCTGGAGATAGCCCGCAAGATAAAGGGCAGCATCTATGAAAAGAC
>CAYZJW010000065.1:0-2679 GCA_964478985.1 uncultured Actinomycetota bacterium | reverse complement strand
TCGGAAACGTCCTGGAGATAGCCCGCAAGATAAAGGGCAGCATCTATGAAAAGACGAATCTTACATCTTCTGCCGGTCTGGGCCCCAATAAATTCCTGGCAAAACTCGCTTCCAATATGGGAAAGCCCAATGGTCTTACCGTCCTGCAGGATTCGGAGAAGGTCATGGAAAGGATAAGGAAACTCCCTGTCTCATATATATGGGGTGTGGGGCATGTGACAGGCAGGGAGCTGAGATCGATGGGAATAGAGACGATAGGTGATCTTGCCCATACTCCGGTAGAGCTGATAGAAGCCAGGTTCGGCGAGCTGGGTATCATCATGCACCAGATGGCCCATGGGATAGATAACAGGAAGGTGATACCCAACCGTGAAGCAAAGTCCATAGGCAGGGAGATTACCTACCGCAGGGATATAGATGATATTTCCATTCTCAGCTCCACGCTGCTCCTGCTTTCACAGAAGATAGCCAGGAATATGAGGCATAAGGGCTGCCGGGGCAGGGTGGTGACACTTAAACTCAGGTTCTCGGATTTTAAGACCATAAGCCGGCGCATGACATTGAAGGAGCATACCTACGGCATATTTGATATCCACAGGTCTTCCCTGGCCCTGTTAAGATCGGTAGACCTTGACCGGAAAAAAATAAGGCTTATCGGGGTATCGGTCAGTAAACTGGAGAATACCTTCGGTTTTTCCGACCTTTTAGACAGCAGCAGGTCCAGGGATGAAAGCCTTACCGAAGCCATAGACATTATCTCGAGAAGGTTTGGCGAAGGCAAACTGACTCTTGCCAGGATCATAGAACGTGATGATATCATGGATTAGTCTGCCCTGTAAAAACTCTCCAATGCTTCAATAAAGCAGTCTATTTCCTTTCTGCCGGTCCAGTAATGGGTGACAAACCGGAACTGTCCTTCATGAGCCGGGTTTATCTTTATTTTCCTCTCCAGCAGATGTCCTAAAAGCTTTTCCTGGTCTCCCGGGCCGGGCTCAGCCCGGCAGAATACCATATTGATATCAAGGCATTCCCGGTCTATTTTAAAATAGCCCGTATTCTCCAGCCTGCTGGCCAGGTATCTGGCAATTTTGTGGTCCTCATCCAGCCTTTTTGTCATAGTCTCCAGTGAAATGATCCCGGGCGCCGCCAGATATCCGGCCTGCCTCATCCCGCCGCCCATAAGCTTGCGGTTTTTCCTGGCTGCCAGGATAAATTCCTTTGTCCCTGCCAGTACGGACCCTATGGGAGAACACAGCCCCTTGGACAGGCATACCATAACTGAGTCGCAATACCGGGTGATCTCCCTTGCGTCTATGCCCAGACTGGCTGCGGCATTAAACACCCGGGCACCGTCAAGATGGACAGGCACGCCCCTTTCACTGGAGACCCGGTAAACTTCTTCCATATTGGCCACAGGCACTGTTTTCCCGTTAGAGTGAGCATTTTCCATACATACCAGACCCGTAGAAGGATAATGTATGTCATGGGACCTGAATGATCTTTTTAACTCTTTTATATCTACTTTTCCATTACCGGAACTGATAGTCCTCAGCCCTGCCGCAGCTATGACAGCATATGCTCCCGCTTCATAAAGGATAATATGGTTGTCTGCCGGGATTATGATCTCATCCCCCCGGTGTGTATGGGTAAGTATTGCCAGCTGGTTTCCGAAAGTGCCCGAAGGCACAAATAATGAATCCTCTTTACCCAGCATGCCGGCAGCTATTTCCTGCAGCCTGTTTACAGTGGGATCATCTTCATAGACATCATCGCCCACTTCGGCATTTACCATGGCACTGAGCATCTCCGGAACAGGCTCAGTCACGGTATCGCTCCTGAGATCTATATACTTCATCTATGCCCTATTTCTCCACAAAGACTTCAAATCTTTCTTTTTTGGCTTTGCATACAGGGCAGACTCCAGGAGGATTGTCCCTGGCGCAAAGATAGCCGCAGACCCGGCAGCGCCAGACAGGATAGCCCAGACCGCTGGAAGCCGGGGCCGGGTTTTTTTCCTGCTGCTTATCCCTTCTTTCAGGTATGGCTTTTACCTTCTTTTTTCCCTTAAGTATCTCTTCGTCCACATACAGGGAGCAGTAGCAGGTCCCGTACCGGTCAAGGTCGGGATCCCTGTAATCACAGGGACAGATAATATCCAGGTCTTCTTCCTGATTGCCGGAAGCAAGGCGGCAGGGGCATGCCTGGTAACCATACCTTTCCTGGTTTACTATAAGCCCTTTGACCAGGCTCCTGGTAAAAGGAGTATCGGGATTCAAGTGATAACCGGTACTTTCGGCATCCCTGTCTAGCTTATTAAAAAGCCTGTCGATCTTTCCTTTTTCCATCTTTACCTCTTATTCAAATTTTTTTCTTATCTTGTCTTCATCAAAACCAACTATACTGTCTTTTTCATCTATGACCATGGTGGGAAAACTGCAGGCAGGATTGAATTTTTTTATTTCTTCTATTAGCTGCTTCTGATCGTCTCCCGTCACCAGGTCGACATCTATATAGTGATAGTCTACCTTAAGCTCATTAAGGAGTTCCCTGGTCTTCCTGCACCACTGGCAGGTACTTAATGCATAAAGCATGATATCGCCTTTTTTTGTCCCGGATACATGAATTTTTTCGACACCCATTTTGTTCTTCCTTGTGTTAATTTATTAATTTACATAAAAT
>CAYZJW010000064.1:0-8382 GCA_964478985.1 uncultured Actinomycetota bacterium | reverse complement strand
TTATTTTAAAGTCCCAGTACTTTTCTTACCTTCCTTACCCCGGACTCGGGGCTGGTAAGCACCTTATCCTTAAGGTCTTTTTCCAGGCTGTCCTTCAGCCTGGCCATGGAGCCCTGGGCAAATACTATGACATCACATCTTTCTGAGAGCTCCCTTACCCCTTCCAGCACTATCCTGTCATGCTCCTCAGGTCTTTTCTCCATAAGCTTTTCAAAGGCTCCGGGACAAAGTGTCCTTTCTATGGTTATGTCCTTTGCCGCTTCAGCTGCCTTTTTCTCTATCAGCCTGCAGGTGGGGTCAAGGGTGGTCTTAAGCGTGGCAGCCACACCTATCCTTTTGGCTCTTTTTACCGCTTCTTCTGCCATCACCTCGTCTATCTTTACTATGGGCGTATCTATTACCGAAGCTGCCAGGTCTGCTGCTTCCCCTACAGAAGAGCATACATTGAATATGACATCTGGCTTGTAGTCCTCTGCTGCCCGGTAGTAGGAGAGCATTCGGCTCCTGACCGGATTTGTGACTTGTCCCCCGGCAAGCACCTCTCTTAGGAGGCTGTCATCTACAATGTGGGTAAGCTCTGCTTCCGGTATGATGTCGTTAAACAGTTTTGTAAGCACTTCCACCAGGGCAAAGCCTGTATGTATAAGGGCTACTTTTTTCTTCATATCTATCTGTTCCTTCCCAGTATGGTCTTTACCTTTTCTATGATATCTTCTGTCTGCGGTATCACTTCTGACTCCAGGGGATGGGCATAGGGTATGGGGCAGAATTTTGCCCCCAGTATGCCTATGGGGCCGTCTAGATAGTCAAATACCTCATTTTCTACCTCGGCTGCTATATAGGCGCCGGTACCGGCAGCCTTTACCGATTCATGTACGATAAGGAGGTTTCCTGTCTTTTTTACCGATCCCGCTATGGTGGCGGTATCCAGGGGGGATAGGGTCATGGGGTCTATCACCTCGCAGGATATGCCCTGGCCTTTAAGCTTGCCTGCTGCCTCCAGCGCCTTTATGACCATATGGGAGACGGCCACAATGGTTATATGGTCTCCGGTTCTCTTTATATCAGCCTTTCCCAGGGGTATGGTCTCATATGATACGGTACCTTCGGTATTGTAAAGGAGCTTATGCTCTATAAAGATAACGGCATTGTCATCGGCAATGGAGGACATTAGGAGCCCGGCTGCATCTGAAGGGGTGGAAGGCATCACAACTTTTAGGCCGGGGATGTGGCAGAAGAGCACTTCAAATGACTGGGAGTGATGTCCGGCATTACCCTTTCCCGCTCCCCCCTGTGTCCTTATCACCATGGGTACTTTTACCTTTCCCCCGTACATATACCTTACCTTGGCTGCCTGGTTTATGATCTGGTCGGCTGCCAGGGTTATAAAGTCTATATACATTATCTCGGCTATGGGGCGGAGCCCGGTCATGGCTGCCCCTACAGCTGCCCCTACGAAGCTGTTTTCCGATATGGGGGTGTCTATTATGCGGCCGCATCCGTATTTGTCATAGAGGCCGCGGGTGGTGCCGAATACCCCGCCCTGGGGGCCTATGTCCTCTCCCATGACTATGATGGACGGGTCTTTTTCCATCTCAATGTCAATGGCTGCGGCTATGGCCTCAGAATATGTCGTCATTGTTTTTTCCATTAGCTGTATACATCTTCTGTTACTTTATCAGGTGATAAAAAGTCGTCTTTTTTGGCTTTTTCTATGGCTTTTTCCAGTTCTTTGTCTACTCCGGCTCTTATGTCTTTTAGCTCTTTTGCGGTAAAGGCATCCGTATCTGTAAGTATTTTTCCATATGCTTTTACGGGGTCTTTTTTTATCCAGTCTTCTACCTCTGCCTTTTTCCTGTATACCTGGGGGTCCCCTATCCAGTGGCCTTCCTGGCGGTAGGTCTTGGCCTCTATGAGTGTGGGGCCGCCTCCGGCCCTGGCATCATCTACTGCAGCCTTTGCCGCCCTGTATACTTTTTCCACATCATTTCCGTCTACGGTAACTCCGGGCATGGAATAGCCGGCTGCCCTGTCAGAAATATCTGCTACCGAGGTGGAGAGGTTACAGGCTACAGTTATGGCATAGAGGTTGTTTTCGCATATAAAGACTAGGGGAAGCTTTAGCACCGAGGCTAAATTTAAGCATTCATGGAAGGTACCCTGGTTGGAGGCCCCGTCTCCGAAGAAGGCGATGGTCACCCTGCCGTCACCCAGCGTCTTGGAGCTAAGGGCAGCTCCTACTGCCAGGGGAAGACCTGAACCCACTATGCCAACAGCTCCCAGTATGCCGATGGAAGGATCTGCAATATGCATGGAGCCGCCTTTTCCCCTGCAGTATCCTGTTTCTTTCCCTAAAAGCTCTGCCATCATGGGATAGAGCTTTCCTCCCTTGGCCAGGCAGTGTCCGTGCCCCCTGTGGGTTGATACTATATAGTCGTCGGTACCCAGAGCGGCGCAGGCGCCTGCTGCCACTGCCTCCTCTCCTATATACACATGGGTCGATCCCCGGATAAGCCCCAGGGTAAAAAGCTCGCGCACCGATTCCTCAAAGCGCCTTATGGTATACATGGCGGCATAAAATTTTAGTTTCTTATCCTTTGATATGTTCAAGACTTCTTTCCTTTAAGTTCGGCCATGGCCTTATCATACTGGTCCTTATCGGGCGCTTTTCCGTGCCAGGAGCATACATCTTCCATATATGATATGCCTTTTCCCTTTATGGTGTCTGCGATTATGACCGAAGGCATGGACTTTTTGGACAGTGAATTTTGTATTGCATCTATTAAGGCTTCCATGTCATGGCCGTCTATCCTCTGCGCGTAGAAGCCGAATGATACCCATTTGTCTATTATGGGCTCTATGGGGAGCACCTCCTCATTGTATCCGTCCAGCTGCAGCTTGTTGTAGTCTACTATTACCGTAATATTGTCCAGTCTGAACTTGGAAGCCGAAAGGGCTGCTTCCCAGAGTACTCCTTCATTATGCTCAGAACATCCTATCATGACATAGGTGTGGTAGTCTTTCTTTAGGTATCTGGCAGAAAGCGCCATACCCACGCCTGCACCCAGGCCGTTACCCAGTGATCCTGTGGTCATGTCTATTCCCGGGGTCTTATTCATATCCGGGTGTCCCTGGAGTATGCCGTCTATCTTCCTAAGCTTTGTGAGCTCATCCCGGTCAAAGAAGCCGTGTCTTGCCAGTGCTGCATACCATATGGGGCAGGCATGGCCCTTGGACATTATGAAGCGGTCCCGGTCCGGCCATAGGGGGTTGGAAGGATCTATTTTCATAAAGTGAAAATAAAGTACAGTTATTATGTCGGCTGCCGAAAGAGAGCCTCCGGGATGTCCTGACTGGGCGGCATATATCATGTCTACCACGTCAATGCGGAGCTCATTTGCTATCTTTTTAAGTCTCTTTATGGTGTCACTGTCCGGTCTCATGCCCTGGCCTTTCTGTCTATTGTCTTTTTTACCGCATCCGCTATATGGGAAGGACCCATGCCGTACATATCCAGAAGGGCCAGGTACTCTCCCGAGCGGGCAAAGGTATCAGGAAGGGCTATGCGGGCCATAGGAGTGGGTATGTTTTCTCCCAGGACCTCTGCCACGGCAGAGCCCAGGCCATTATGTATCTGGTGGTCTTCTGCGGTTACGATGGCGCCGGTATCGGCCGCCGCCTCTATTATGGCTGCGGCGTCTATGGGCTTTAAGGTGGGCATATCGATAAGCCTTACCTCTATGCCTTCTTTTTTTAGAAGCTCTACTGCCTCCAGGGCGATATGGGTCATGTCGCCGATCGATATTATGGCGGCATCACCACCTTCTTTAAGTCTTATGGACCTGCCTACTTTAAAGTCCATACCGGCATCATAGATAACAGGGAGCTTGTCCCTGGTAAAGCGTAGATACACCGGGCCTTTTGTATATGCTGCCGCCCTTACGGCAGCCCTGGACATATGGTAGTCTGTGGGGGCTATTATCGTCATATTGGGAAGGGTGCGCATGATCCCCAGGTCTTCTGTAGCCTGGTGGGTGACCCCGTCTGTACAGGGGGTAAGCCCTCCGTGGGATACGGCTATCTTTACATCCAGGTTGGTATAACAGATAAAGGTCCTGACCTGCTCGCAGGCTCTCATGGAGGCAAAGACTGAATAGGTGGATAAGAATGGGATGAGCCCGGTGGAGGCAAGACCGGCTGCCACCATGGCCTCGTTCTGTTCTGAAACCCCCACATTGAAGAACCTTTCGGGAAAAGCCTCTGCAAAGTAGCAGGTCTTGGTTGAGCTGGATATATCTGCTTCCAGCACCACTATGTCAGGGTCTTCTTTTCCCAGTTCTACTATCTCCTGGCCGTAGCCTTCCCGGGTGTAGGCGGTTTCCATATCTCTCCTATCTCTTTTTAAGAAATCAAGGGTCCTCTGGCAGTGAAAAACAGGACAAACCATAACGACCCGTCTATAAAAAACAATATATCAGAAAGCCTATATTTGTCAAGTTACCTTACCAATTATATATTTTCTATACATTTCGAAATACATGCGATCTTTGCCGTTTCCTCTACCAGTTCTGCAGTGTTAAAACAATCTTCAAGATCATTTGAAAAGGTTATAAGTCCGTGCTCGCAAAGGATAAGCGCCTTGATGCTTTTGTCAGTCCGGGAAGCAGCTTCATAGACCATGGCGGCAAGCTTATTTGAACCCGGGTCAGCACATGCGACCAGGGGAACCTTCCCCAATTTTAACCTTGATGACACCGTTGCCATGGGTATGGGGCTGCCGCCGGCAGTAAGTGCTGTTGCATATACCGGATGGACATGGATAACGGCATTAACATCTTCCCTGGCCCGGTAGATATTAAGATGGAGCCAAAGCTCCTTTGATGGTTTGCAGGAATTATCTTTTGATACGGGCCTGCCTTCCATATCCACTTCAATGATATCTTTGATGCTGATATCCCTTAATGACCTGCCGCCGGCAGTGATCAGTATGCTGCCTTTTCCCCTGCAGCTTACATTGCCTCCCGCTGCACTTACCAGGCTCTTCCTGTATGAAAGGTGGGAATATCTGCATATCTCAAGTTTTGCTTTATGATTACTTTCTTCTGTCATTTATATCAATCTCACACTATATATTTAACTTATCCTTATAACCACCTTCAATGCTTTTCTGCTCTCCAGTAATTTAAATGCCTTCCCTATCTCATCAAGCCCCATAATATGTGAGTAAAAATGCCCGGGATCTATCTCTTTATCCTTAATAAGTCCTATGACCCTGTCATGGGAACACCTTTCATCCTGGAGGATATGGGTCAAAGTCCAGGTGGGCGGCGCATTTTTCCAGTCAATATTGAAACTGGAAGATCCGGCCCCGTATATGCCTATCTTTCCTCCGGAGGATAAAAAACCATAGGCTCTGTTTATGAGTTCATTCTTTCCCACAGCTTCCACCACATGGGTAGATCCCATTCCGTCCGTATACTCCATGACCCTTTCCCTTATGTCCTCACGGGTGGAGTTGATAACAAGATCAGCACCTGCTTCCAGAGCCAGGCTTAGCCTTTCATCTCTCAGGCCCACCATTATTACGGGATCTGCCCCAAGTATTTTGGCCATAGCCGCAAATATCATAGCCACAGGGCCGCTTCCCATTATCACCAGCCTGCTGGTGCCGTCCAGTCCAAACCTGTTACACCAGTCAAGAACTTCCCTTAAGGTTATTATCATAGTGGCATCCACTGGATCAAAATCAGGGGGGATGGTCTGCTGATACAGGTGCCACAGGGTAAAATCCTTTTCCGGCCTGTCATTGTCTTCCATATCAGCCTGATAGTCTGTCGCCAGTCCCAGCTCGGCAAAACCCCCGAAAAGTGACGAGTAACACCCCAGCCGGTCGCCCGGATATAAGGCAGCCGGCCTCACAACCAGGTCGCCTTTTTGGTAATTCCTGACCTTTTCTCCGGTCTCTATTATCCTGCCTATGCTTTCATGTCCCAGTATGCCAGGAAAATCAGTGAATTCTTCTGCCAGGGTGCCATTTATAAGCTTCCTGTCGGTACTGTTGCAGGTAGCGCAGGCGATTATCTTTACTATTGCCTGGTATGGCCCCATAACAGGCTCCGGAACATCCTTTACCTTGAGGATCCCGGGCGATTCTACTACTGCAGCTCTCATGCTGGCCATCTCCGCTCATATTATAGATTTTTATATTCTATCCTGCCCTGTACCATGGTCATCTTTATACCTATATTTTCGTCAAATACGGCAAGATCCGCATCCATTCCCGGCTTTATCCTGCCTTTTCTATGTGACAGTCCCAGGACTTCTGCGGGATTGGTGCTGGCCATCCTGACAGCCTGGCATATGCCGCAGCCTGTATGGTCCAGAAAATTTTTAACGGCTGAATCCATGGTCATCACGCTTCCGGCAAGATCGCCGTTTTCCAGCCTCAGCGTATCTTCGCCTTCTTCCAGGGTCACCTTTCTTCCGTCCTGTAGAGGATATATGCCCGGCGGAAATCCCGTCATATTCATGGAGTCAGTTATAAGTATGATATTTCCCGCACCCAGGCATCTGTATGCAATATCTATCAGCACCGGTTTGACATGTATTCCGTGCCTGTCGGAAACAAGTTCACACATAAGCCCGCCCCTGACCAGGAGTTCCTCCTGTATTCCCACCGGTTTAGTTCCCCTGTCATATTGTATGGAATCACCCATGGCATTAAAAAGATGGGTCACCAGGGTTATGCCGAGATCAAGGGCCCGCTGCATCTCGGGAACCCCTATATCGGTATGTCCGATAGACACCGTCACATCTTCGGTCCTGAGATATTTTATCAGACCGGAAGCTCCTTTGAGCTCGGGAGCTACAGTCATTATCTTAAGCCATCCGCCTGAAGCTTTTACAAGCCTTTTATAGTCAGACGGATCCGGGTCCTTTACCAGTTCCCTTTTCTGTGCGCCAAAATCAGGATTAAGATATGGTCCTTCCGAATTTATACCCAGGGCCCTGGCACCTTTTTTTTGATTATCGATAAAGTCCTTTATCCTGGAGCATGCTTCCACCATACGGTCAAATTCTGCAGTCCAGAGTGTGGGTAAAAACGATGTGGTGCCGTGTCTTGCCTTAAGCTCGGCCATAGGCCCTACCGGATCTTTTACAGCATCAGCATCATTTGCTCCATGGGTATGAATATCAATAAAACCAGGAGCAATAAGGTTTTCTCCCGCATCTATTATATTGTATCCTGCCAGGTATTCATCCGGATAGGAACCAAACTCAACAGGGCCTGCTATCTTCTGGATTTGAGAATCTTTTATAAAAACAGCCCTTTTGTCTAATATCCTGTCCGGGTTTATAACCCTGCCTTTTATTATGTATTTTTCCATAGTATCCTTCCCTCAAAGACGGTTTAAATAGTTGATCATAAGACCACACTGGCATCATATCCTGTACAGAATCAATTATTTAAAAAAGGTATATCAGTCGATATCATCCAGCATTTCTTTTTGTATCTGGGTAAAATGCTTCCTGGTTGTCGATCTTGCGCCTACAGCATCCCTTCTGCTTAGAAGAGAGACGACTTCTTCATGATATTTTATATCTTTTTCCCTGTGGCCTTCATTGCTGGCAAGTTTTTCCCTGATATTCTCCCACAGTTTTTCCCGGGAAAGACTTGATATATATTCCATTATATTTGTCAGTACCGAATTCCCGCTGGCCTTTACCACGCTCATATGGAATAGTGAATCTGTATCCAGGGAATAGCTGGTAGAAACTTTCATCTCTTCTTTCATCTTTTCCAGGATATCCCTGATACTTTTTATATCATGTTCTGCTGCATTTTTGGCAGCCAGGTATGCAGCTTCTGATTCTATGATCTTTCTTACTTCCAGTATCTCGTAGGGGCTTTCTTCCCTGCTGGATATATCTTCTATTTTATTAAGGTAGAATTTATTTATATCAATGGATTTTACAAAGGTTCCCGAACCGGCCCTGCTCTCAAGTATTCCTGCTATCTCAAGAGCGCTATAGGCCTCCCTGACAGACGGCCTGCTGACACCGAGCTTCTTTGACATAAGCCTTTCCGGGGGAAGCTTGGCATCGACTTCGAATGCGCCGTCTTTTATAAGGTCAAGGAGCTTTTCTATGACCAGTGCATATTTCTTTTTGGTCTCAATGGGACTTATATCTATATTTATGGTATTTCTCCTTAATAAAGATTGGTAAGATGTCCATACCAAATATACTAATTTTAAATCCCTTTTAAGTCAAACTTTTTAAAGACAATCCCAATGCAGGATTGCATTTTTTCCTGTTCCTGTCAGGACCGGCTGCAGAAAAACCGGGTGGGATAAGGAATTCCTGTTTAAGCCCTGTTCC
>CAYZJW010000063.1:0-8671 GCA_964478985.1 uncultured Actinomycetota bacterium | reverse complement strand
TAAAATAGTAATAAAAGATTGACAAAATACACAAATATCATAAACGCCTAAGATTCTTCAAATAGTATTTGACAGTAAAGGAATTAAATGGATACAGAAAATGAAAACAAAAAGAATATCCTCCTCATAATGACTGACCAGCACCGGCATGACTATGTGGGATATCTGGGAAATAAATGGGTAGATACGCCAAATCTTGATAGACTGGCAAGAAAGGGCATGGTTTTTACTCACTGCTGCACCACATCTGCTGTATGCGCCCCTACCAGGATCTCCCTGGCAACGGGTCTCTTGCCTACACGCACTGGGACCACCTCCAATGAAAGAGGTTTTATGCCCATAAGCATCCATAATCATTATAAGCACTTCCGTGATAATGGCTACAGAGTGGAGCTGGTGGGCCATCACGACCTGGCCAAGCCCGGAGCACCGGCCAGCATATATGGAAACAGGCCCCTGAATTTCTCTTATGGTTTTACCAGGACCCTGGAGGTAGAAGGCGGGATGGCCTGCTCTAAAGACGCTGAGGACGGGATAGCCACCGGGCCCTGGAGCGCTTTTCTGAAACACCATGGATACCTGGAAAAATACGGCAGGGATTATCAGGAAAGGAAGAAAAAAGACTGGATCATCGGGGCATCCCATGATTCCATCCTGCCCACTCATCTTCACCAGGATCATTTCATAACCAGTGAAGCGGTAAAAAGAATAGAAAATATTGAGACGGATTACCCCTGGTATCTTTTCGTGACCTTCCAGGGGCCCCATGATCCTTTTGATCCTCCAAAAGAGATAGCAGAAAAGTACAGGAATCGGGAAATGCCTCCCATAATAAAATCCGACCATTCCCAGAAAGCCAAAAGAGTAAATGCGCGTTCGAAATCTTTCGAAGGGCATTCTGAAGAGCTGATGCATACCAGAAGGCAGTATTGTGCCAGCATTGAATTTCTTGATATGCAGATAGGCAGGATGCTGGATGCCCTGAAAAAACGGGGACTCATGGATAATACCATCATCGTATTTACAGGCGACCACGGAGAAATGCTGGGAGACCACGGACTATACCAGAAGTTTGTAGCTTATGAAGCAGCCATGAGGGTCCCCCTGCTGATCGCGGGACCGGGTATCCCCAGCGGCAAGTCAGATGCCCTGGTAGAACTTATGGATCTAAACCCGACTCTTGTGGAATATACCGGCCTGCCAGACCAGCCCAATCTGGATGCAAGATCATTTTATCCTGTCCTTATGGGACTGGAAGAAGAACACAGGCAAAACTGCATTAACTTTGAAGACAGGATCTATTATTCATATTATGCCATCAGGGATAAGAAATACAAATACATCATCACCGTAAATGACATGGATGAACTATATGACCTTGAAGAAGATCCTGATGAGACTAAAAATATCATTGATGAAAGGCCTGAGGTCGCCAGGCGGCTTTACAATGAGATATACGAACGGGTAACAGAAGGCCAGTGGAACCGTTAGAAAGATATCGGATAGACTGGGGATCCAGAATTTAGGAATTTTTTAATTGAATAGAGGTTTTAGGATGGGGTTTAAAGGCAAAACCACGTTGATAAATGGCGGCGCATCCGGCATCGGGCTTGCGGCTGCCCGGCGTTTTGCCGAAAACGGCGCTCATATAGCTATTGCAGATGTGAATATAGAGGCTGCCGGTTCCGCCGCAAAAGAGATTGCAGGTATGGGCGTAAAAGCAAAAGCCATACAGGCTGACAGCCGTGATTACGGACAGGTCGGACAAGCAGTACGGACCGCAATGGATCTTAACGGCCGTATTGATTTCCTTATAAATACTGCCGGAGGAGCAGCAAGAAGGGTATTCGGAAAGTCTGATGACTTCAAAGATCTGGATATAGAGATAATCGATTGGGGAATCGATGTAAATCTAAAGGGCCCCATATATTACTGCCATGCGGTAATCGGTCATATGATAAGCCAAAAAAGCGGCGTAATAATAAACCTGGGGTCCTATTCCGGTACCACCGGAAGCATGCAGATAGATTACAGTACTTCAAAAAGCGGCATAATAGGTCTTACCAGGTCACTGGCAATATATGCTTCGCCGCACGGAGTCAGGGCCTGCTGCGTCTCTCCTGGGCCCGTACTCACCCGCCCGGAGATGGCTAAGATGCCTACGCTGCTGGGGAGGGCTGCAGAGACCAGCGAAGTGGTCGACCTTATTGAATATCTTTGCTTAGAAAAAGCAGCATTTATCACAGGCACAGATTACCTTATCGACGGCGGAAGGAGCTGCGGAGTCATTTCCCGCACAGGCTCCGGAAAATAGACTGCTTCGGATCCTTTATATTCTGAATAAATATCCATACGGCACTTAAACGCACCGCTATATTATACTGTGTCAAGGCCGATATGATTTGACATAATATTATAATATTTATATACTCGTGATATAATATTTTCTATGATAAAAATAATTTTAAGTATGGGGGTATCCGGTAGTGAAATATAAGATTTTGCAGGCAGACTGCATATTCAGGGACCAGGACATAGAACGGGACCTGCTAAAGAAGATAGATGCCGAATTGATAGTTGCCGGAAGTTCTGACAAAGAAACACTGGCCGGGCTTGCAGGAGATGCGGACGGGATCATTGTGACTTATGCCAAAATACCGGGGTCTGTCATTGATGCCGCCAGGAAATGCAGGATAATTGTCAAGACCGGTATAGGTTATGACAATATCGATGTCGAGGCGGCTACAGCCAGGGGTATTATGGTAGCAAATGTCCCTGACTATTGCATAACTGAAGTGGCAGACCACACCATGGCCCTGATGCTGAACTGCCTGAGAAAGGTCTCATACTATCACAATACGGTAAAAAACGGAAAATGGGACATGAACCTGGGAAGGCCCATACAGAGGATAGGAGGCCTGACTCTGGGCCTATACGGTTTTGGCAATATTGCCAGGGAAGTAGCATCGAGGGCCCAGGCTTTCGGGATCGATGTTGTCGCCTATGATCCATATATTGAAGACCCGGTATTCGAAAAGGCAAATGTAAAGCGCATCAAAGATTTCATGGAGTTTGTGTCCGGTGTCGACATACTATCCCTGCATGCGCCTCTTACCAGCGAGAACCGGGGTATAATCGATTCCACAGTTCTCTCGAAAATGAAAAAAACAGCCTGCCTTATAAACACAGCCCGGGGAGGACTGGTAAACGAAACCGATCTACAGAAGGCTATAGATAAGAAAGAGATAATGGGATGCGGGATCGATGTGATGCAGACAGAACCTGGAGATGTAAACTCTCCTTTGTTAAAATATGATATGGTCTGTGTCACGCCCCATGCAGCTTTTTATTCTGAGGGGTCCGATGTCGAGCTAAGGACAAAGTCAGTGGAGCAGATAATACTGGCCCTTACACAGGGAGAGCCAAAATATCTGGTAAATCCCGGTTACAGGCCATAGATTATCTTTATATAAGTTATAAAAACATAAATGGAGGAAAAAATGGGAAAAACGCCCTGGAAAACGAAAAACTGGTTTACCAGTCCATGGAACTTCGCTGAAGACGTGGTTAAAGAACAATCATTTGCAAAAGAGATAAAGATCCATGACATCACCCTGCGGGATGGAGAGCAGCAGGCTGGACTGATATTTAATAGAGAGCAGAAGATCGAGCTGGCAGAGAAGCTTGCAGAGATCGGAGTGCACCGTATAGAGGCAGGGATGCCGGCAGTTTCGGGGCAGGATGAATCTGCCATAAAAGAGATAGTTAAACGAAATCTAGGCCCTGACATATTTGCTTTCTGCAGATGCATGAAGCCGGATGTACAGAGAGCCATAGATTGCGGTATTAAAAATATTGTAATAGAGATACCTGCATCTGAGCATATTGTAAAATATGCATACAGGTGGGAAATGGAACGCGCTATCGAACTCTCCATTGAAGCTACACAATTTGCCAAAGAAAACGG
Source organism: uncultured Actinomycetota bacterium (assembly GCA_964478985.1). Lineage (GTDB taxonomy): Bacteria > Actinomycetota > Humimicrobiia > Humimicrobiales > Humimicrobiaceae > M55B120. The sequence goes on along the minus strand of CAYZJW010000063.1, from coordinate 4,704 downwards.
GCTCTATACCGTATTTTTCCCCATTGACGGGACCCGGGCTGAGATAAATACGTTCCTGGACCTGATCCAGAAGGTGGAAAAAGAAGGTCACATGGACGCGCTTGCAGTCGTTGATACTTTTGGCGGACTGGCACCGAGCAGCTGTGGGTATCTTATCCGCCAGATAAAAAAGCGCATTGATAAGCCCCTGGAAGCGCACTTTCATGATGATTTCGGCCTGGGAGCTGCCAATACCCTTATGGCGCTTGCAGCAGGAGCAGAGGTTGCCCACACAACAGTTTCCGGTATAGGAGAGCGTGCGGGAAATGCTCCTTATGAGGATGTCGCACTGGCTCTTCTTACCATGTATGATATAGATGTGGGAATAAAATTTGATAAGATGTACAGCCTTTCAAAATTCGTACGCGAGATGAGCGGCCTGAATGTTCGCCAGAACCGGGGTATCATAGGAGATGATATTCATTTAATAGAGTCCGGGATAATAGCTGACTGGTACTGGAATGCCCGGGATGAGGCACCGCTGGAATTATCACCATATCTTTATCCCCTGGTAGGACATCCGGATTACCAGGTTGTCATAGGTAAAAACAGCGGCATACCAAGCATAGATATAATGCTGGAAGAACTGGATATGGATCCTATACCGGATAAAGACCTGAAGCTTGAGATACTTATGGAATTAAAGGATAAAGCCTTTGCCAAGAGTGGACTATTAGACAAAGATGAATTTGTAGAGATAGTCAAGAAATATGTAGATTAAATTGCCGGCCGGTCTTTTTTAGTCATATACCAGCAATATGGCTGAGGCCGCATTTTAAAATCTAGATCATTAAAAGGATAAAAAAGATGAAAAGTGAAAATAAGAGAAAACGCATCAAAGTCTCGTCACTCTGTCAGGGGCGCCGTCCGTTACTTATCTGTGTGGTAGCGGATGCCACTCCTGCTGAGTGTATAGCCTCTATCCGTAATGCCATATATGATGGCGCAGACGGGTTTATGCTTGATCTGGCAAAATTAGAGAACAGGTATCATACAATGGGAGATCTGCACGAGATAATCGATTATGCCCAGGATAAGCCTGTGATCACGTTTAACTACAGGTACAGCAGGGGGGAGTCTACAGGCAGCACCGATGAAGAACTGATGGAATCCCAGATACTTGCTGCCAGGGCAGGAGCTGATATGTGTGATATCATGGGTGATATATATGACCCATCGCCCCTCCAGCTTACATATGATGAAAAGATAATCGAGAAGCAGAAGAAGCTGGTAAAACAATTGCAGGACCTGGGTGCTGAAGTGCTGATGTCTTCACATACCTGGGTTATGATGGGTGCACAACAGACTGTGGAGCATGCCAGGCTCCTGAAGACACGCGGAGCCGAGATGATAAAGATCGCCATGTGCGCCATGACCGAAGATGACCTGCTTGAGACTATGAAGACCACTTCTCTTATGAGGCGCGAACTGGAATATCCATTTTTGCATGTATGCATGGGGCAGCACGGAAAGATCCACAGGATAGTATCAGGTATGCTGGGCTCTTCCATGCTTCTATGCGTACAGCAGTATTCTGATCTCTCTCACAGGGATCAGCCTCTCCTCAGGGCTACAAGGGATGTCCTTAACAATTTTGACTGGGGTATTGCCAAAGAGCCTTTGATCGGTGCGGTAATACCGGAACAACTGGTAAAAAGATAATAAAAGAGCAAGGATGGATCAGGCTTTAAATAAAATAGCGGATTTTTCGGGTCAGACTGCAATAATAACCGGGGCAGGATCAGGCATCGGTCTTCTTTCGGCACAGCGGCTGGCATCCAGGGGAGCAAGCGTAGTCCTGACTGATGTAGACCTGGAAACAGTAAAGGCCGAAGTAGAAAAGATAAATGGATCCGGCGGCAGCTCGATGGCACTGCGTGTCGATGTACGTGATTACAGCATGGTAAAAAGTGCTGCAGAAAAGACTGTTGAGGAATATGGCCGTATAGATATCCTTATAAACAGCGCCGGCGGAGCTTCCAGGAGGGTGTTTGGAAGAAAAGAAGACTTTAAGGACCTGCCCATAGACATAATTGACTGGGGGATCGATGTCAACCTCAAAGGGCCTTTGTATTTCGCCCATGCAGTAATGGGCTATATGTTCGATCAGGGAAAAGGTGTTATCATAAATATCGGCTCTTCAGAAGGTGAGACAGGTTCTGGAGTTATTGACTATAGCGCTGCAAAAAGCGCGGTAATGAACGGGCTGACAAAATCGCTTGCGCTTTACGGGGGACCGCGCGGGGTCCGGGTATGCTGCGTATCACCCGGTCCTGTCCTTACCCGTCCGGCCATGGCCAACATGAAGACACTGCTGGGTAGAGCGGCTCAGCCCCAGGAGGTAGTAGACCTTATCGAATATCTCTGCTCAGAAAAGGCGGCCTTTATTACCGGGACCAATTATATGATAGACGGGGGCCGAAGCTGCGGGGTCAGGGAATAACTCTTCCGCTGCAAGCTTTATTATAATAATCTGTAACGGTTAAATTTATAAACAGCCCTGCCTGGACTTACTTACCCGGACATATGTCTTAAAGGCATGTCGTGCTGAGCACCCTGCCTCCGTCAACGATGTAATTCTGTCCAGTTATAAAGTCTGCTTCTTCAGATGCCAGGAAGCAGACGGTATTTGCAATATCCTCAGGATATCCAATACGCTTCAAATAAGTAGGGGGAGCTCCGGAGCAGGTCTTGATAGATCCAGGTGAAACACAGTTTACATTGATATTGTATTCGCCCAGCTCTATGGCAAGTGCTTTGGTCATGGCGATAATACCGCCCTTTGCTGCCGAGTAATCCACCATCTTTACCAGGCCGGTAACTCCTGCGACCGAACCAATATTTATTATTTTGCCCTTACGCTTCTCTATCATATTTCCCAGGACAGCATGGATAAGTATCATGGGTCCCAGCAGATTGATATCCAGGATCATTTCCCAGGTCTCCTGTTTTGAATCTATGAATGGAGTATTATCCAGGCCCTTTATGCCAAAAAAGCTGGCAGGACCACCGGCATTGTTTACCAGGATGTCAATACTTCCGAACTGGTCTATCAGCTCAGCCGTGATCTCTTTTATCCGGGCGCTGTCTCTTACATCGGACTGTTTGGCAACAGCTGTTCCGCCCAGTTTTTTTATCTCATCAGCGGTTTCTTCCGCAGCTGGTCCCTTGAGGTCTATTATAGCCACATTGGCGCCTTCCTTTGCCAGCCTCAAAGCAATACCCCTGCCTATCCCGCGGGCGGCACCGGTGATAATAGCTGTTTTATTAGAAAACCTCATAAGCGAATCTACTCCTTATTATAATTATGATATATAATGATTATAATAATTTAACAATCTTATTTTGTAAATATGTAAAACGGTATTTATTAATCCGCACCTATTTTTGATAGGGCGGGTATTAGTAATCATATATTAGATTAGACCATAGGTGATAAAAGATGTTCCAGGTCAAGATGAAAAAGCCCTTTGATATTGTCATTGAAGAAAGCGGCACTCCCATACCGGGTAATGGCGAAGCTCTTATTGCAGTAAAGGCAAATGGGATATGCGGTTCAGACATGCACAGGTATACCGGACATTCCCCTATATCAAATCCTTACAATGCCATAGGGCATGAATACGGGGGAATAATAGAAAGAATAGAAGGCGAAGGTAAGGGGTTAGAACCGTGTATGAAAGTAGCTGTTAATCCTAACAGCTGGTGCGGAACATGTTACTATTGCAGGCAATCGATGGAAAACCTCTGTGAAAACATGACAGGGTTTAACGGTATGGCTGAAAAAGTATCAGTACCTTTTAAAAATATTGTAAAACTTGACCCCTCATTTGACCTGGTACTTTCACCATTTATAGAGCCCACTGCATGCGCTATCCATGCAGTGGGGGAAATCACTAGCTCAAATGTCCTGGTGATAGGCACCGGCACCATGGGACTCATTGAACAGCAGATACTAAGATCAAATGGAAACAATGTGATAACTATTGATATGCAGGACCATGCCCTGGAACTATCCAGGAGGATGGGTGCAGACCTGGCAATTGATTTTAAGGATTCCTATAAAGAAGAAAAGCTTAAAAATTATTTAAGCCATAAAAAGATAGATATAGTCATTGATAATGTATGCAGTGATGAGACAGTAGATCTTGCAGTAAAGGCGGTAAAAAAATCTGGAACAGTCTTAATAATGGGAGTATGTGCCAAAAACCTTACAATGGATTATTTATCAGTGCTGCTAAAAGAAGTAGTGATCAGTACAAATTTTCTTTTCAGGCACAAGGATTTTGTTAAGGCAAGTGAACTTATTTCTGGCGGCCATATTGATGTGCGTCCTTTGATAGCAAAGATATATCCTTTAAAGAAAGCAGGGGAGGCATTCGACTATAAATTTAATTCGCCATCAGCGGTCAAGGTAATACTGGAGACATAGGTAAAAGCATAAGGGTATGTAAGTAAAATTACTATTGACATGCTATAAAATTATACTATAATAATAACTACATTATAATTAGTTTTAAGAAATACAGGGCTTTGATTTTTAATACCAAAAAAATAAATACAGCTTATGCTAATCAATTTTTTTATATTACTTAAATATATCTGGGTTTCTAGATTTAAAATAATTTTGAATAACAATAAAAACACCCCATCTATTTGAAAGGA
>CAYZJW010000062.1:0-8872 GCA_964478985.1 uncultured Actinomycetota bacterium | reverse complement strand
AGAGATAATAATAAAAATAAATCCCAAAAGCATTATCCAGCCTCCTTTTTCCATATTTAACCTTATCCCCGACAGGAAGGTGTGGACTACCGGAAAAAACATAAGACCTGTGATGGCTATAGTACCGGCAATCTTCTTAATAACCTCATTTAGCGGTTCTAGTCTGCTTTTCTTTATTATCAGCATTATTAAACCGGCAAAGTAAAGGAGGTTTATGCCCAGAAAAAATGGCAGGCTGTTTAAAATAAGAAAATCCGTCAGTCCCAGATCATCCTGGAAACTGTAGATGGTGATACTCAAGATATATGGAAAAAACAATAACAGCGCTTTCATTGTTTTTCCGGGGAAAAGCCTTTTTAAGATCAGGAAGGTATAGATCATATAGATGGGCAGTGTAACAAACAGCATTATGATCTTAACTGCTGTATTCCAGTTATGACTCCAGACATAGGCATCGCGTATCATTAGATTAACGGCAGCTGCGGCTGCAGGCATGATAAGGGCAAGGATGATATAAAAAGAAAAGATCAATCTAGATGTCTTGCTCATAGCCTTTAAGCTTTTATCTGCCATGGAATACTATCATAAGGAAAATAAAAAATTTTGCTATAGGCTTGTGATTTAAAAAAGCAGCATTGATGGTTTTCCAAGGGATTATCCGCAGCTGCTCCAGCCGCAGTAGCAGAAAAAGCAGTTGCCCCCGTTCATAAGACTGCATCCGCAGTCCGGGCATATACGGTCCTCCTTTATCTGTGATATGCTGATGGGCTCTTTATCTATTATCTTTGATCTTTCCAGGCAAATATCCATTATTGCTCCCATCAGTCAATTTGATGCAAATACCGGTATCAGCACTGTATTTTTAATGATATCTCCTGCTGATGCCAGATTATTTATTTTTTTAAGTTCTGATACGAACCTGTCTTTTGACTCCGGGCCAGAATACCTGTCAGCAAGTTCTATGGCGCTCACAGGTGAACTGATGCTTATCTTTACATATTTTACAGTCTCCAAACTGCTGAACTTATGCCGGTTGCTGTAGAAAGCCATTATCACAAGCACGCTGACTGCTGCGATAAGTATTATCATAAGCATTTTTCTGATATTCATCACTATAGCTGTCATCTTTTTACCTCCTGCTGCCTGTTTACTGCTTTTATGCCATAATTTTACTGCGAACATGTGTTTGTATAAATATTACTACCGAACACATGTTTGTGTCAATATTTTTTTCTTATTTTTCCTGATCAAAATCTATTACTTTTTTCCCTTATTTTGTTAGAATAGTGTTTATTCTTGATATGCCGTTCCAATATTTATATATGTTGGATCTATCAATTTATAGACTAGGAGGAAAAAATGGCAGAGATGTTCTACGACAAAGATATAGACCTGGATATACTGAAAGGCAAAAAGATAGCGATAGTGGGTTACGGCAGCCAGGGTCATGCCCATGCCCAGAACCTAAAGGAAAGCGGTATGGACGTAGTCGTGGCCGAGGCCGAGGGTACGGAAGCCTGGAAAGCTGCAGAAGACAAGGGCTTTACCGTCCTTCCCACGGATAAGGCGGCTGCCCAGTCTGATATCATCATGGTGCTGGTACCGGATCATTTACAGCCCGCTGTATATGAAAAATATATAGCACCCAATCTGGAAAAAGGCAATATACTGGCCTTTGCCCACGGATTCAATATTCATTACAGCCAGATAATACCCCACAAGGATGTGGATGTCATAATGATAGCGCCTAAAAGCCCCGGGCACATAGCAAGAAGGATGTTTACCGAAGGAAGCGGAGTACCTGCCATAATCGCCGTATACCAGGATGTCTCAGGTAAGGCCAAAGACTTTGCCCTGGCCTATGCCGGGGGGATCGGTTCAGGAAGAGTGGGTATTATAACCACTACTTTCGAGGAAGAGACAGAGACCGACCTCTTTGGTGAGCAGGCTGTTCTTTGCGGCGGTACGACCGAGCTTATAAGGGCAGGTTTCGATACGCTGGTTGAAGCCGGCTACCAGCCGGAGATAGCCTATTTCGAAGTGCTTAATGAATTAAAGCTTATAGTGGACCTCATATATGAAGGCGGCATATCCTGGATGAGGTATTCCATAAGCGATACAGCTGAATATGGCGATATTGTCAAGGGCAAGGATATAATAACCGGCGATACCAGAAAGGCTATGAAAAAGATGCTAAAAGATATCCAGACAGGTGTCTTTGCCAGGGAATGGATACTGGAAAATAAAGCAGGCAGGCCCCAGTATTCGGCAATGAAAAAGAAGGAAGAAGACCATCTCATAGAGAAAGTGGGAAAGAAGCTCAGGGAGATGATGCCGTACATAAAAAAGGCTGGCAGCTGAAAGCCTTATAACCAGCAGAAGCGAACCTGTGTTTGCCATGGGTTCGCTTTTTTGTTATAATCACTTAAATTATGCATATAGATAAAGAAGGCAAAAGATTAAGTCCCAGGCAGGAAAATATCCTGGATTTTATCAACGAAAAGATCAGGGACGAAGGCTACCCCCCTTCCGTAAGGGAGATAGCAAAGGCGGTGGACCTGAGTTCTTCGGCCACAGTACATTCACATCTTAAGAAACTGGAGGAACTGGGATATCTTAAAAGGGATGCCTCCAAACCCAGAGCCCTTTCTGTTACCCATTTCGGCGAAATAGACAGCGCTGACACGGGAAGGTCAGCCAATGAGATGGTATTTGTACCTGTGCTGGGGAGCATCGCTGCCGGTACGCCCATCCTGGCCGAGGAGAATATAGAGGATTATTTCCCGCTTTCTCCTGACTTTGTAAGGGACCAGAACCAGGTTTTTATGCTTAATGTCCATGGCGACAGCATGGTAAATGCCGGTATATTTGACCGCGATATGGTTATTGTAAGAAAACAGGATACAGCCATAAACGGTGAGATAATAGCTGCCATGATCGAGGATGAGGCTACGGTAAAAAGATTCTTCAGGGATGAGTCAGAGATAAGGCTTATGCCGGAAAATGACCATATGGAACCTATTGTTTTAAAAGACGTTGCCATACTTGGCAAAGTGATCGGGATAATCAGGAAATACTTCTAGTCTTTCTATCCAGGCAGCCATAAGGTTTCAGGATATTGATATAACGGGGTTCTATTTTTAAATCGAATCGTATCCCCTTTTCCATGTCTTTCCTGTGTATTACCCTGCATTTTTCATATATAAAAGAGATCAAATCCTGCTTTTCATAGGGCAGCATTATGCTCAGGTCTGCATTATGCCTCTCAATGGTGTCTTTTATTCTTTCCCTGAGTTCTTCCAGGCCAATTTTCTTGAGGGCTGAAATAAAAATAGAATTCCGGTATTTCAGCTTAAATGCCGCCAGCTGCCCCTCTTCTATCCTGTCGATCTTATTAAAGACCATGATAAATGGTTTGCCCCATACATCTATTTCCTCCAGCACTTTTTTTACACTCCGTATATTTGACTGGAAATCCTCATTGCTTATATCTACCACCAGCAGCAAAAAGTCCGATATCTTTACTTCCTCCAGTGTTGATTTAAATGCTGCGATCAGCTGATGGGGAAGCTTTTCGATAAAACCTACCGTATCTGTGACCAGCACGTCCGGTTTTACATCCAGGTCCAGCTTCCTGGTAGTGGAATCAAGTGTGGAGAATAACATATTCCTGGCGTATATGTCTGAATCTGTAAGGGAATTTAGAAGTGTAGATTTTCCGCTGTTTGTATAACCTGCAAGTGCTATCTGAAATATATTGCCTTTTCTGCTCTTCCTCTGGGTATCCCTCTGCACCGAGATCTGGTCCATCTTCTTTCTGAGACTGGCTATGCGGTCCCTGATCTTTCTCCTGTCTACTTCAAGCTTGGTCTCCCCCGGTCCCCTGGTGCCTATGCCTCCGCCAAGCCGGGACAGCTCCACTCCCCTTCCGATAAGTCGTGGCAGCAGGTAATCAAGCTGTGCCAGCTCTACCTGTAGCTTTCCTTCACTGCTGTTTGCCCTCTGGGCAAAAATATCCAGTATAAGCGCTGTCCTGTCAATGACTTTGACATCCAGCCTTCTCTGCAGGTTTCTCTGCTGGGTGGGGGTTATCTCGTCATCAAATATTACCAGCCCGGCGCTGTTTTGTGCAATAAATGAAACTATTTCTTCCAGCCTGCCGGTGCTTATGAAAAATCTGGGATTAGGTGCTTTTTGCTTATATGAGAGACATCCTGCCACATCAGCCCCGGCACTTACAGCAAGATTTGATAGTTCCTGTATATTATTCTCAATTGAATACCTGCTGCCGGATGTCCGCTGCTTCCTGTTAAAATCCCTTGAGAAATCAATAAATATTAGAAGGGCTTTTTCCTTGATCATTTAATATATCTAACCAATTTCCCTACATGGCCTTATTTATACGGTCCAGAGCTTCTTCAAGCCTGGCATCGTCAATAGTCAGTGATATCCTGAAATAGCCTTCTCCCTGCTTGCCGTAGGCGCTTCCCGGGGTGACCACTACATCAGCCCTGTCAAGCATCAGAGCGGCAAAAGACTCTGAAGTATGTCCTTCGGGTACCCTGGCCCATACATATATGGTAGCATTTGACCGGTAATAATCAATTCCGATCCTGTCAAGGATGGAAGCAGTCATCTCTCTTCTTTTTTTGTAAATTATATTATTAGCCCTGCTGTACTCCTTCTGGTGTTTCAATGCCTCTATGCCGGCATACTGTACTGCATTAAAAACGCCTGAGTCTACATTTGTCTTATACTTGCCCAGGCTGGCTATTATCTCTTTATTGCCGGCAGCAAAGCCTATCCTCCATCCCGTCATATTAAAGGTCTTCGAAAGGGAATAAAACTCTATTCCCACATCCCCTGCGCCCTGGGCGGAAAGGAAACTGCAGGGTTCTTCATCACCGAAATAAGTATCAGCATATGCATTATCATGGCATACGATTATATTGTTTTTAGAGGCAAAATCCACCACTTCTTCAAAAAAATCCAGACCGCAGACAGCCGATGTGGGATTATTGGGATAATTTATATGCATGAGTTTTGCCCCGCGTGCAATTTTCCTGTCAATGCTGTCCAGGTCTATCAAGTAGCCGTTTCTTTCTTCCATAGGCATTATATGCGTCTTTCCTCCGGCAAACATAGTACCTATGTCATATACGGGATAGGAGGGATCGGGGACCAGTACATGATCACCGCTGTCTATATAGGTATAGGCGATATTGGCGATCCCCTCCTTGGCGCCCGAGAGGGTTATCACTTCTGAAGATGGGTCAAGTTCCACGCCAAACCTGTCCCTGTAATAGCCTGCTGCCGCTTCCCTGAATCCGTGCATGCCATAGCTTGAAGGATACCGGTGGTTTTCCGGGTTTTCTGCTTCTTTCTTAAGCTCCATTATTATACCGTCAGGAGTAGGTATGTCAGGGTCTCCTATGCCCAGGCTTATGACATCTACACCATCCTGCCTCTTCTTCTGTATCTTCCTGTCGATCTCAGCAAAAAGATATGGCGGAAGATCCCTTAACCTGCGTGATTCCTCGAACTTCATGCTGCACCTTTCTATATTTTATAGATCTATATCCCGTTGTCTAAGGGAAATAAGACCCGTCGAATACATGCTCTACCCTGCCTTTTAAAAATACATCTGCCGACGGGCTTTCCCAGCCTACTTCCAGTCTTCCCCCGGGTACCATAACATCAACAGCGGACTTGCGGCCGCCGTCAAGCTTTATGGTGCATACTCCGGCAGCGCATGCTCCCGTCCCGCAGGCAAGAGTCTCCCCTACTCCCCTTTCCCAGATACGCATCTCTATGCCGCCGCCTTCCCGGTTCTTCACGAACTCTACATTAGTATTTTTGGGGAAAAGATCATGTTTTTCCAGCAGCGGCCCCCAGATTCCTATAGGTATCGACTGCAGATCTTCATGATCATCCAGGAATATCACACAATGTGGATTCCCCATAGATATGCAGTTGATATTGAACACTTTGTTTTCGACCTGAAGCTTGTGACCAAAGATCTGCTCCCGGTCAAGGTTTACAGGTATCTGTCCCGGATCGAATACGGGAGGCCCCATATCGACGCATATATTTCCGGGCAGACCTGCTTCTATATCAAGGTCTACAATCCTTGATCCGGCCATGGTATCTATTTTCAGGGAATCTTTCCGGCTCAGCCTCCTGTCAAATATGAAGGCTGCCATACACCGTATGCCGTTGCCGCACATCTCTGCCCTGGTGCCGTCCATATTATAGTAATCCATATAGAAATCATGGTCTATGGAATCCCTAACCAGGATGAGTCCGTCAGCGCCTATGCCGAAATGACGGTCGCATATATGCCTTATTTTTTCTTCTTCCAGGGTCAAAGACCTGCCGATGGCATCTACTATGACAAAATCATTTCCCTGGCCGTGATATTTAGAGAACTCGATCTTTCCCATATTCCTGGTCCTGTCCGATGATCATTAATGATTCTTTTATTAAATCAGATATATTATCATAATTGTCCACAGTGAGCCAGTTGATTCTGTCATCATGCCTGAACCAGGTCATCTGCTTTTTGGCAAGCCTCCTGGAATTGGTCTTCACCTGGCTTTTGCATTCTTCCAGCGATATCCTGTGTTCCAGGAAACCCAGGACCTCTTTATAACCGACAGCCTGTACCAGGCTCTGGCACTTCCCATATCCTCTGTCAGCCAGGCTTCTGACCTCGTCTACAAGTCCTTTTTCAAACATATTGTCTACCCTCTCCTCTATGATACGGTAAAGCGATGACCTTTCCCTTTTTAAACCGATCATTACCGCATTAAAACGGGCCTTTTTTTTCCAGGACCTCTGGAAATCCGAATAAGGGCTTCCGGCTGCCTCATATACCTCCAGGGCTCTGAGTATCCGCCTTCTATCGTTTTTACTTATCTTTGCCGCATAAGCCCCATCGATCTCTTTAAGCTTCTCATAATATTCTATGGTCCCCTTCCTATCCATGCCCGCTCCTGTTTTCGACCTGAAATCCCTGTTTTTGCCGGGGCTTTCGTCTATGCCGTCGATTACGGCTTTTATATACATGCCCGATCCTCCTACCAGCAGGGGGACCTTTTCCGCATCCAGGAAATCCTCTTTCAATATCTTTTCTGTCCTGTCCCTGAATTCCTTTACTGAAAAGTCATGGTCCGGCTCAAAAAGGTCTATCATGAATTGCCTTACCCCGTATTTGCCGGAATCGGCTTTGCCTGTCCCTATATCCATTCCCCGGTAAACCTGCATGGAATCTGCGGATATGATCCCGGTATCAAATAACCGGGCCAGCTCGATTCCCAGACCTGTCTTGCCTATACCGGTTGGACCGCAGATGACAATAACCTTTTTTCTTTCCGCCAGGCATTGTTTCAGCCTGCTGATGCCGGCGGGATCCGGATATTCATCAAGCTGTCTATTTTCCTTCAATAGACCCCCTGGCATAGAAAGACCTTGTCTGGTCTATTTTTACATCTATTATGGAGCCGATAAGACCACTTTTGCCCTTGAAGATCACCACAGTATTGTTTTCCATCCTCCCCTGCAGGAAATCTTTGTTTTTTGGACTAAATCCTTCTACCAGCACTTTAACCTTCTTGCCGGTAAAACTGCTGTTTTTCTGAAAAGATATATTTTTTTGCAGCTCTGTCAGTTCCTCAAACCATATTTTCTTTTCCCGGGACGGTATATTATCTTCCATCTCTGCAGCCGTAGTCCCCTGGCGGGGCGAGTATAAAAAGGTAAAAGCCCTGTCAAACCTGGCTCGCTTCACTATATCCAGGGTATCATCAAAATCCTTTCTTTCCTCACCGGGAAAACCGACTATTATATCCGTGGTTATGGAACAGTCCTCAATATTATTATATATGTCCTCAATTATACTCATATACCTGTCCCCGGTGTAACCGCGATTCATTTTTCTAAGTATCCGGTCAGAACCTGCCTGGAGGGGAAGGTGTATATGGTTCATGATATTATCACTTTCTCCTATAGTCTTTATGAGCGACAGGGAGATATCCTTGGGGTGGGAAGTCATGAACCGTATCCTTTTAAGTCCCTCCACACATGATACCCTGCGAAGAAGATATGAGAAATCCATACCCTCCCCCAGGTCTCTGCCGTAGGAATTCACATTCTGCCCCAGGAGCGTCACCTGGACAACGCCTTCTGATACCATATCATTAACAGCAGATATTATATTATCCGGGTCAATAGAGATCTCGCGCCCCCTTACATAAGGCACTATACAGTAGGAGCAGAAATTATTGCACCCTATGCTGACAGGGACAAGGGCGCGGTAGGGATCCTGCCTTCTGGCTTCATCCAGCCTGCAGTCAAGGCCTTCGTCCTCCACGGAGCAGATAATACTTTTTTCTTTAGCCCTCCTGTCTATCAGGTCCGGGAGCCGTGATATATTGCGGGTGCCGAATACTATATCCACAAAGGGAAATCTTTCCTGTATCTTTCCGGCCAGGCTCTGCGCCGTGCAGCCGCCCACGCAGATGATCCCTGGATCATTTTTATTGCCAAACCTGCTTTTAAGGCTTCCCAGGTGGCCGTACAGGCGGTTTTGGGCCTTTTCCCGGACAGCACAGGTATTTATTACTATGATATCTGAACTATCTATATCATCTGTCTTTTCATATCCTTTTTTTTCAAGGTAATAAAGGATCCTTTCAGAGTCATATTCATTCATCTGGCATCCGAATGTCTCTATATATGCTTTCATGATCTATAGACCGTGGTCCTATGATTGCTGGTGTGGTTTCTAAGACCGGTACCCAGTCCGGTCACTATCTTGATTCGATGGTAAGCACCAGGGCAGTTTTTACCTCGCCGTTTACCTCTATGTCCT
>CAYZJW010000061.1:0-8892 GCA_964478985.1 uncultured Actinomycetota bacterium | reverse complement strand
CAAAGATGCAGAAGATGCAGCCCCAGATAAAGGAGCTCCAGAAGCAATATAAAGATGACAAGCAAAGGCTGCAGCAGGAGACAATGGAGTTCTACCGCAAAAACAATGTCAATCCCCTTGCCGGCTGCCTTCCCCTCCTGCTCCAGATGCCGGTGTTTTTTGCCCTGTTCGGGGCTCTGAGGTTTCCGTCGGAAAGAGTGACAGATGTGGTAGACAAGTTCAATTTCCTCTGGTTGAACCTGAATGAAAGGGACCCCTACTATATACTGGTAGTACTGATGGTGGCGACCATGTTTCTATCTACAAAGATGTCCACCACAGACCCAAAGCAGTCAAAGATAATGTATATAATGCCCGTAGTATTCGGGTTCATATCGTGGCAGTTTCCTGCCGGTATCCTTGTATACTGGGTGACCACTAATATATGGTCCATAGGTCAGCAGTATGTTGTCAACAGGATAGTAAAAAGGGACCGGGGAAAAGACGACTCCGGCAAGAACGGCGGAAAGGAGGAGCTGAGCCCGGAAGAGGCAACAGCCATAGCCCGTAAAAAAAAGAAGAAAAGAAAGAAAAAATAAATAAGCGGAGGTGGAGATGACAGAAGACCTTACCATCAGCGATGCTGTAGATTCCTATTTGGCTTCCATTACGCAGGAAGAAAAAGATACTGTTGAAGAAGGGGCCCAGGCTGACCCGGAAGAAAAAACCAGGGAAAGCAGCATTATTGGGCTGGACAATATAGCCAGGATAATAAAGAAGTCTGTTGAGATGATCTGCCTGGGAGAGGAAGTAAAAGTAAATACCAATACGGAGGAATTCAGGATATCGGTCCACGGAGATGACCTGGGAATAGCTATAGGCAGGGACGGAAAAAACATGGCTGCACTGGAATACCTGGTCAACCTGATAAGCATGAGAAAGCATTTTCTGGACAGAAAGATAACACTTGATATCAAAGACTACAGGAAAAACAAGATAGAAAAGATCAAAAGGACCGCCATAAAGATGGCCAAAAAAGCAATAAAGGAAGGCAGGAAGATAACGCTTCAGCCCATGTGCGCCTATGAAAGAAAAGTCATACACAATGCTCTTTCCAAATTCAAGGATATAAGGACCAGAAGCAGGGACGAAGAACCGAACAGGCGGATAATAATATATCCCGTCAATGAAGCGGAATAAGCCCGGGAGAAAATAATAGAAGAATAAGATGGTACCATAAAAAGTGCCATCTTTTTTATATGCTTTTTTTAAGTTGTAAAATAAGCAGTATAATAAGAAAGTAAAGCTATGGAAAAAAGCTTAGATGACACCATTGCCGCCCCGGGGACCAGGCCCGGCGGCTCAGCCATAGGAATAATAAAGCTGAGCGGCACAGACTCCATAAAAATAGCTGACAGGGTCTTTAAAGCAAAAAACAATAAAAAGCTGAGACACTCCAGGACATATTCAATTACCTACGGCGTCATAGAAAACCCTGAAGGCGGGATAATAGATGAAGTCCTGGTATCGGTCATGCGGAAACCGGGCTCATATACCAGGGAAGACGTGGTAGAGATAAACTGCCACGGAGGCATGGAAGCAGCCAGAAGCATATTGGAGCTGCTGCTGGACGCAGGAGCCAGGCTGGCTGAGCCGGGAGAGTTTACCAGAAGGGCTTTCCTAAACGGGAGGATAGATCTTTCACAGGCAGAAGCAGTAATAGACCTGGTCCAGTCAAAGACCAGGCAGAGCCTTGAAATAGCCGCCCACAATCTTGAAGGAAGGGTAAGAGAAGAGATGGGGCTGCTAAAAAAAGGGATACTGGAGATAATCACCCAGCTGGAAGCTTCCGTGGATTTTATTGAAGAAGACCTGCAGCTGACGCCATATGATGAATTGAAAATCCGGACTGGAAGCATCCTGGAAAAAATATCAAAATTGATCGAAGACGAAAAAAGGGGCGAGATAATAAAAAACGGCATAAGGGCAGCAATAGTGGGAAAACCCAATGTAGGGAAGTCAAGCCTTCTTAATATCCTGTTAAAAAAGGACAGGGCAATAGTCACGGAAATACCGGGAACCACAAGGGATGCCATTGAGGAAACCATCTATGTAGACGGAATACCCCTCATTTTGGTAGATACTGCAGGCATAAGAAGTACAGATGACAGGATCGAGAAGATCGGGGTGGATAGAAGCCTGAAGCATATTGACGAGGCTGAACTGGTGGTCATGGTGCTGGACGGAAGCAGGGAATTAGACGAGATGGACAGCGCCATAATCAGGAAACTGGAAAAAAAGAAAAACACGGTCTGCTGTATAAATAAAAAGGACATTGGCCGGAAGATCGACACAGGAAAGATCAGGACCCGCTTTCCCGCCGAAAATATTATTGCCATATCGGCTCTGTATGGACAGGGGATAGAAGCCCTGGAGAACCGGATAAAATGCCTTGTGCTTGACGGTGAAACATCACTGGAGGAAAAGGTAATAGTAAATGCAAGGCAGATGGAAATACTGAAACATGTCAGGGGGCTCCTGGAAAAAGCGGCAGGCTCCATGGAAAAAGGATTGTCTGAGGAATTTCCCTGCTCGGACCTTAGGATAGCATACGGCAGGCTGGGAGAGATAACAGGGGATTCGGTTGGGGAAGATGTGCTTGATAAAATATTTGAAAGGTTCTGTATTGGAAAATAATTTTTGCCAAAAATTAATATGATACGGGAATTTGGCGTCATTGTTTCACGTGAAACATAAAAGGATAGATGAAAAAAGATTATTACAGTTATGATGTTATAGTGGTAGGGGGCGGGCTTTCGGGCTGTACTGCAGCCAGCATTTCTGCCGCCGCCGGGGCAAAGACCCTTCTGATCACCATAAATATGGACTCCCCTGCCTCCATGCAGTTCGGCAATATTTTAAATAAGGAAAGATCCAACTGTATAATAGGCTGCATGAAAAAACAGGGCAGCGGCATACCGGGGATAATAGAAGACAGCACCCTGATAGATATAGGCTGTCCCGGACATGAGATAGAAGGTCTTAATAATTTGCTTATAATAGACCGAAAGAGGTTTTCCCTGAAGATAAAAGAAATGCTGGAGAGCCAGGATGATCTGCACACCAGGCAGGGCCTGGCAACAGACATACTTCCGCAAAAAGAGGGGCTTATGATGTTTACCAGCGACAGGCTGAAAATATATGCTTCTTCACTGGTATTATGTACCGGCACCTCCCTGGACGGAAGGATATCGTGGGGAGAAAATGTAACTTATGCAGGAAGACCGGGAGAGATACATTCATCACGACTTTATAAGAATCTGTTAGAAAAAGGAATAAGGTTCAGGCGCGCAGCTAAAAAAGCTGCTCCCAGGATAAACGGGAGCGATGTTGATGAGAAGTCAAGAAACATAAAGCCGGGAGGAGATGGTGAGATAAGACTATATTCAGTTGAAGCAGGCATTAACAAAAGAAGATGTTGGCTGGTGCCCGAAGGAAAAGAGACCAACGAGATGTATGTATGGGGATTTGAGAATGACCTGGATGAAGAACAGCAATTAAAAATGCTTTGCCGGATAGAGGGGCTGGAAAATGTTTATATAACCAGGCCGGGATACAGGATCGAATATGCCTGCCTGGATTATTCAGAAAAAGATGAGGGAATAGACGGTCACGGGATGAAAGGATTATTTCCTGCCGGAAGGGTTACCGGGATAGAGTCATACGAAAATTCGCTAAGGCAGGGATTTTTGGCAGGAATAAATGCGACAAGGGCGGCAGCAGGTAAAAAGATCCTGCTTCCGGAAGAATTAATGAAAAGTTACTGCTGAAAAAATTCATGTCCGTCACCCATGTTTCACGTGAAACACTGAAAGGAAAAGACAATCAAACAGGACAGATTTGACATAATCGTAATAGGGGCAGGGCATGCAGGCTGCGAAGCGGCGCTGGCCAGTGCCCGCATGGGCATGAGCACGCTGCTTCTGACCATAAACCCGGACAAGATAGCGCTTATGCCCTGTAATCCTGCCATCGGCGGCGTGGGTAAAAGCCAGTTGGTAAGGGAGCTTGATGCAATGGGGGGACAGATGGCAAAAACCGCTGACAGGACAAAGCTGCAGATAAAGACCTTAAACAGCAGCAAAGGTCCCGCAGTCCAGGCATTGAGGGCCCAGATAGACAAGAAAGAATATGAGATAGAGATGAAAAGGGTCCTGGAAGAGACACGGGGGCTGATGCTGAGGCAGGGAACGGCTGGAGCCATACTGATAAAAGACGGAAGAGCCGCCGGTGTATCGCTGGAGAGCGGGCCCCGTTTCTATGCCGGGTCGGTAATAATAACTGCTGGCACATTCCTTAAGGGCAGGATAATAATCGGCGCCAAGGATTACCGGGCTGGAAGGATGGGGGAGTATCCATCGATGCAGCTTTCGGAGAGCCTCAAAAAACTGGGCTTTAAGATCGACAGGTTCCAGACAGCTACCCCTCCCAGGGTAGATAAAAGGACCATAGACCTTTCTGCTGCCAGGGTACAGGAGGGTGACGGGGGCATGATAAATTTTTCTTTTTGGGACAGCGGGGCCAATCAAAAAAACATGCCATGCTACCTTACCTATACCAATGAAAGGACCCACCGGGTCATTGCTGAAAACATCCAGCATTCCCCCATAAAAAGCGGGATGGTGGATACCCATGGCCCCAGGCATTGTCCGTCAATAGACAGGAAAGTGATAAATTTCCCGGAAAAGGCAAGGCATCCCGTATTCATCGAACCTGAAGGGGAATATACCAATGAGGCATACCTTCAGGGGCTGACCACCAGCATGCCGACCGAGATCCAGCAGCAGATAATAAATACTGTTGAGGGGCTGGAAAATGCCAGGATAATAAGGCCGGGCTATGCAGTGGAATATGATTATATCCTGCCGGAACAGCTGAACTATACCCTGGAATCAAAGCGGGTAGAGGGGCTCTACCTGGCCGGGCAGGTAATAGGCACCTCCGGATATGAGGAAGCAGCTGCCCAGGGCTTCGTGGCCGGAGTAAATGCAGCCCTTAAGACAATGAAAAGAAAACCCCTTATCCTTACCAGGGACAATAGCTATATCGGGGTCTTGATAGACGACCTGCTTACCAAGACACTGATAGAACCATACAGGATGTATACCTCAAGAGCAGAATACAGGCTCATACTCAGGTCTGATAATGCCGACATAAGGCTGTCTTCCGCCGGCAGGAGAATAGGCCTTATAAGTGATGATGAAAACCGGAAGGTGCAGCAAAAAAATTCTGATGCCGAGAAGATAATACAATACCTGAAAGCCAGAAAGATACTTCCCTCGGCAGAAGTCAATGATCTGCTCAGGGAGATGAATACAGCTGCCATAGATACCCCGACCAACCTGTACCGGCTGCTAAAGCGCCCGGAGACATCCATTAAATGCCTGCTTGAAGCTTTTGCAGGCTGCACAGAAATAAGGGACAGAGAAGTCCTGGAGCAGGCCGAGATAAGGGTAAAATATGAAGGCTATATCAAACGGCAGCTGGCAGAGGTAAAGAAGCTTTCGGGGCTGGAAAAATATGTAATACCGGAATGGCTGGATTATCATTCCATAAACAGCCTGACCTATGAAGCAAGGGAGAAGCTGGGGACAATGAGACCCAATACCATGGGACAGGCTTCAAGGATCGCCGGAGTCTCTCCATCTGATATAGGCGTACTCATGATGGTCATAAAACAAAGGTCCTGTGAAAGGAAGCGGAATGGATGACAAGAGCCTGTTGGAAAATGCCCTGCTGCAGATGGGGATAAGATATGAGCGGGGACAGCTGAAAAGCCTTATGCTGTACCGGGACCTGCTGGCAGAAAAAAATAAATATTTAAACCTGATAGGCCAGACAGATGGAACCGGCATCATCCGCAGGCATATACTTGACAGCCTGGCGCCCCTGTCCTGCAGGGCAGGGAAGGGCTGGGACATGAGAGGCATAAACATACTGGATATAGGAAGCGGCGGCGGGCTTCCGGGTATACCCCTGGCCATAATGCTTAAAAAGGCCAAAGTATTTTTGCTGGAAAAATCCATGAAGAAATCTGCTTTTCTGGGGGAGGCTAAAGAATTGCTTTCCCTGGATAACCTGGCCGTGTTAAGGGGAAGGGCGGAAGAGCTGGCCCGGGACCCGGGATGGAGGCAGGGGTTCCAGGTAGTCACTGCCAGGGCAGTGACAAGATTTAATATTCTGCTGGAGATTTCCATTCCATTTTGCAGTATAAATGGTAAAATTGTATTTTATAAAAGCAGGAAAGTTTTTAGCGAGATCAAGACCATGGGCAGAGCCTTAGATGCACTGGGGGGAAGGATGGAAGAGCTGGTTGAAACGGAAGTACCGGGGCTGGATGAATACAGGGCGCTGCTGGTCATAGATAAGGAAAAAATTACGCCCGGGGAGTTTCCCAGGAGATTTTCCCAGATCAAAAAGAGGGAGCTGAAATAATAATTTATATATTTATGTAAATATGTAAATACACAAAGCACAGGATGATCAGTATGAGTATTATGGAAAAGATCTTTCACAAGAAGGAAGAAGGCGGAGGCAGGAAAACGGGCAGGATAATAGCCATAACAAACCAGAAGGGCGGAGTGGGTAAAAGCACCACTGCGGTAAACATGTCCGCCTATCTAAGCTCTTTCGGCCACAGGACTCTTCTGATAGACCTGGACCCGCAGAGCAATTCTTCCAGCGGGATGGGCATAAACGCCGGGGATACCCGGAAATCCACCTATGATATCCTTATAAACAATCTCGATCCCCATGAAGCCATAGTAGAGACCTCCTGCGAGGGTCTCTATCTCCTGCCCTCATCCATACAGCTGGCAGGCGCAGAAGTAGAGATGGTATCCAGCCTGAGGAGGGAATACCTTCTTTCAGAGGCGGTAAAAAAAATAGAGGAAGAATATGAATATATAATAATCGACTGCCCTCCGGCACTGGGCCTTCTTACCATAAACGCATTGAGTGCCGCCAGGGAAGTCATCATCCCCATACAGTGCGAATACTATGCCCTTGAAGGGCTGGGGCAGCTTTTAAATACCATAGAACTGGTCAGGGAAAACCTTAACGAGCACCTCAGGATCAGCGGGGCCATCATGACCATGTATGACTCCAGGACCAGGCTGGCGGACCAGGTGGTAGATGAAGTCAAAAGCCACTTCAAGGAAAAAGTATACAATACTACCATACCCAGGAATATAAGGCTGAGCGAGGCTCCCAGCTACGGAAAGCCCATACTTGATTATGACCCCGACTGCAGGGGGGCCCAAGCATATAAAGAGTTTACAAAGGAAGTGATAAATAATGACTAGGAGAGGACTGGGAAGAGGCCTGGGGGCATTGATACCGGGTCCGGAAAAGAATAATTCTGCACCTGAATCCTCGTCCAGGGGGAGCGTTACGGACCTGGCCCTGGAAAAGATAGTCCCCAACAAAAACCAGCCCCGATCCAGGTTTAAAGACGAAACACTGGACGAGCTGGCAGAATCAATAAAGGAATTCGGGGTCCTCCAGCCCATAATAGTCAGGAAACAGGCCGGCGAAGAAAAATATGAGATAATAGCCGGGGAAAGACGGTTCAGGGCCACCCAGAAAAACGGACATGATACAATACCGGCCCTGGTAGTGGAAGATGTCGACGACACCTCTTCCCTGGAGATGGCTCTCATAGAAAATATACACCGGGACAATCTCAGTCCCATGGAGCAGGCATACTGCTATAAGCAGCTTATCGACGAATTCAATATAACCCACCAGCAGATGTCCAAAAGGATAGGAAAATCCAGGACTGCCATAACCAATACCATGAGGCTTTTGACGCTTCCCCTTGAGGTGCAGAAGATGTTAGACGAAAACCTTATAGCCGAGGGGCATGCCAGGGCCGTGCTGGGTGTTGAGGGGATGGAGGAACAGATAAAGATAGCCAGGATGGCTGCCGAGAGGGGCCTGAGCGTCAGAGAGGTCGAGAAACTGGCGGAAAAGAAAAAAGGCGGCAGCCTCTCCGCCACCGCAAAGCCGGTGCAGTTCAGCAAGATCCCGAAGATATCGGAACAGCTTTGCCGGTATCTCGATTCGCCGGTCAGCATAAATATGGGGAAGAAGAAGGGGAGGATAGATATTGAGTTTTCCACCCTGGCAGACCTGGAAAGGATAGTGGGAAAGATCATTGGATAAGAAGCCTGCATGGCTGAAAAAAAAGATCAAACTGGACAATGCCAATATTTCCAAAGTAAAAAGGCTCATCGATGCTTCGCATCTCCATACTGTATGCCAGAGCGCAAAATGTCCCAATATATATGAATGCTTCAGCAGAAAGACTTCCACATTTATGCTCCTGGGCGATATCTGCACCAGGAACTGCGGTTTCTGCGGGGTGGAAAGCGGCAGGCCCGGCCCTCCGGACAGCGAAGAGCCGGCAAATATAGCTGCGGCTATAAGGGAGATGGGCCTTCACTATGCTGTTATAACTTCTGTTACAAGAGATGACCTCGATGACGGGGGAGCATCCCATTTCCTGGCTGTGGTAACTGCCATAAAAAAAACCAGCCCGGGGATAAAGGTGGAGTGCCTTATACCGGACCTGGGCGGGGATCTTGACAGCCTGCAGATGCTGCTATCGGGAGACCTGGACGTACTTAACCATAATGTGGAGACAGTAAGGGATAATTACGGGAAAGCAAGGCCGCAGGCAGATTATGACCGGTCGCTGGAACTGCTGGCAAGGACAAAAAAAGCCAGGCCCGATATATACACCAAATCAGGGTTTATGCTGGGTCTGGGGGAAAACACCGGACAGGTAAAGGAGCTTCTGGGAGACCTCAGGGAAAACAGGGTAGACATAATAACCATAGGACAATACCT
>CAYZJW010000060.1:7821-8950 GCA_964478985.1 uncultured Actinomycetota bacterium | reverse complement strand
ACTGGAATTTTTCCTGGTATCTTTTCCTTATCTCCGAGAACAGTCTTAAAATATCTACCGTAAATACCAGCAGGTCGTCAAAATCAAGGGCATTGGCATTAAGAAGCCTTTCCTGGTATGTAGAGTATACCCTGGCTACAAGCTTCTGGTAATAATCGGAAGCCTTTTCATTATATGTCTCAAAATCTACCAGGTGGTTCTTGGCATCGCTTATGGCTGCTTTTAACATGCGGGGAGGAAACCTTTTTATATCCAGGTCCATTTCCCTGGCTATCCGGCTTATCAGCCTTTTTGAATCATCCTCATCATAGATGACATAATTTTTGGACATTCCCAGATTATGGATCTCAGTGCGCAGAAACCGGGCACAAAAAGAATGAAAAGTGGATACCCACATATACTCGCCGATCTTCCCCACCAGAGCCGTGACCCTTCTTTTCATCTCTTTTGCCGCCTTATTGGTAAAGGTTATGGCAAGTATGCGGAATGGGTCCACTCCCATGACCTTTATAAGATAAGCTATGCGGTAGGTGAGTACCCGGGTCTTTCCGCTTCCGGCCCCGGCAATGACCAGAAGAGGCCCGTCAGTGTCTTTTACTGCTTTTACCTGTTCGCGGTTGAGATATTTTTCTAATTCCAAGATAAGATCATTTTACCTGACTTTTTTCCCTATGACTGTGGCCAGACTTTTTATCTGCTTTAACAGTTCCGTCATCTCCCTGGGGTCAAGGGACTGCTGTCCGTCACACAGGGCTTTGACCGGATCATTATGGGTTTCCACTATGAGGCCGTCAGCACCGACAGCTATTGCCGCCCTGCTCATGGGGGTTACCAGGTCGCTCTGCCCCATTGCATGGGAAGGGTCTATTATTATGGGAAGTTTTGACATCTTCCTTATAACCGGTACGGCAGACAGGTCCAGTGTAAACCTTGTATTGGTGTCAAATGTCCTTATGCCTCTCTCGCACAATATGACCTCCACATCACCCTTAAGGGTCAGGTACTCGGATGCGAGAAGCCATTCCTTTATAGTTGACGCCCAGCCTCTCTTAAGTATGACAGCTTTTTTCTTTAAAAATGCTATCTCGCCCACTCTCTTAAGCAGGGCAAAATTTGACATATTCCTGGT
>CAYZJW010000060.1:0-7721 GCA_964478985.1 uncultured Actinomycetota bacterium | reverse complement strand
AAAATGCTATCTCGCCCACTCTCTTAAGCAGGGCAAAATTTGACATATTCCTGGTGCCTATCTGAAGTACATCGGCATATTCCGCCACGATGTCGGCATTTACGGTATCGGTCACTTCGGTAACAGTACCCAGTCCGTATTTTTCTCCAGCTTTCTTTAAGAACTCCAGGCCTTTTTCCTCCAGTCCCTGAAAACTGTAGGGGGAAGTCCTGGGCTTAAAAGCGCCGCCCCTGAGATATGACAGCCCCAGGCTGCTTACCACTCTGGCTGTATTGTCCAGCTGCTCCCAGCTCTCTATAGCGCAGGGACCAGCAATAATGGTTATATATTCTTTCTTTACCAGATCTCCAATAATACTTTCAGTCATATCCATTTCCTTTTCCAGTCCGGCGGGTCAGGACCGCATACCTGGGAGCCTTTCCGGGGACTGGCTGCTAGAGGTTCTCGTCTTTTTCCAGTACCTGTACATTCCTTAAGATACTTTCAAATATCTGTATCACATTATCACGGTAGAGTGGTCCCTTATTATACCGGGCGATATTCTCTACCAGCTCTTCTTCCCTGCGGGCATCATACAGGGGGACGTCTTCCTTCTGTTTCAGCTTCTTGACCTCGATGACTATCCTTGCCCTGTCGTTTAAAAGGTCTACCATTTTATGGTCTATATCATTTATCTTTTTCCTGTATCCTTCAAGCTTTTTACTGAAATCACTCTCCATAATCTCTCCTTTGACTAAACCTTTAATGCAGCTAATTTATTTCATAATATTAATAATATCACATCCGGGCTGCTATTAAATACTAAATGACCAGTGTATTATTCCCATTCTATGGTACTGGGAGGTTTGGAGCTGATATCATATACTACCCTGTTTACCCCTTCTACCTCATTAATTATCCTTACGGACATCTTTTCCAGGACTTCATAGGGAAGCCGGACCCAGTCTGCGGTCATAGCATCCAGGCTGGTAACGGCCCTTATGGCAATGGGGTATGCATAAGTCCTTTCGTCTCCCATTACTCCCACACTTTTTATGGAGGGAAGGATGGCAAAAGACTGCCATATCTTTTTATAGAGACCCGCTCTTTTTACCTCTTCCAGCACTATATTATCTGCTTCCTGCAGTATCTTTATCTTCTCTGCCGTCACTTCCCCGATTATCCTTATGGCAAGTCCGGGGCCGGGAAACGGCTGCCGCCACACTATGTCATCAGAAAGACCCAGCTCAATACCCAGCTTCCTTATCTCATCCTTGAAAAGCAGCCTCAGGGGTTCTATAAGCCTTAACTTCATGTCCTCCGGAAGCCCCCCTACATTATGATGGGACTTTATCCTGGCCGCATCCCTGGTACCGCTTTCTATCACGTCAGAGTACAGGGTGCCCTGGACCAGGCAGTCTGCATCTTTTATCTTTGAAGCTTCCTCCTCAAATATCCTTATGAACTCATTGCCTATGATCTTGCGCTTCTGTTCCGGATCGCATATGCCCTTCAGTTTCCTTATGAATCTGTCCCCGGCATCTATATGTATGAGGTTTATACGGAAATTTTCCCTGAATGTCTCAGTTACCTGTCTGGCCTCATCCTTCCTCAAAAGCCCATGGTCCACAAAGATGCATGTGAGCCTTTCTCCTACAGCCCTGTGGACAAGCAGTGCAGCCACCGAAGAATCGACTCCCCCGCTCAGCCCGCATATGACCTTGCCCCTGCCCACTGACCTGGCTATTTTTTCAGTCTCGCTCTCTATTATTGATACCATGGTCCAGGTAGGACTGCAGCCGCATATATCAAACAGGAAATTACTCAGTATATCCATTCCGGACGGCGTGTGGACAACTTCGGGATGGAACTGTATGCCGAAAAACTTTTTATCCGGTTCCTCTATGCCTGCAACTGGAAGGTTGGAGGTTGAAGCTATGACTTTATAACCGGGGGGCAGGTCTCCCACGCTGTCCCTGTGGCTCATCCAGCATGTCTCTTTTTGTTTTAGCCCCTTAAAAAGCGGAGATGACAGGTCAAGGTCGATACCTGTCTTGCCATATTCATTGCTGCCTGTAGCTGTTATGTCACCACCGGCAAGTTTTGCCATAAGCTGCATGCCATAGCATATCCCAAGTATGGGTATTCCCAGCGAGAAAAGCCTGCTGTCCACACCGGGTGCCCTGCCTTTATTGGAGGCCACGCTATAGGGCGAGCCTGAAAATATCAGCCCTCTGGGATTTCTTTTCTTTATCTCGCAGATATCTGTATCATAGGGTATAAGTTCAGAGAATACTCTCAGCTCTCTTACACGCCTGGCAATAAGCTGGCTGTATTGTCCACCGAAATCCATGACCAGGACAGTTTCCATATCAGGCCCCCATACCCACTTTCTGCTGCTGCTGCTGCATCTTTCCTTCTGTCTTTATGGAAGGCGCCACTATGACCTCGGCCCGCTGGAAGTCCTTTATATTCTCATATCCGCAGGTGGCCATGGAGGTCCTCAGGGCTCCGCAGAGATTAAGGGTGCCGTCATTTTCGAATGCTGGCCCTACCAGGATCTGTTTCAGGCTTCCCACCACATCTGTCCTTATCCTGGTACCCCGGGGAAGATCGGGATGGAATGTAGCCATTCCCCAGTGATATCCTTTGCCTGGAGCTTCGGCTGCCCTGGAAAGGGGAGATCCTATCATCACCATGTCTGCTCCGCAGGCGATAGCCTTGGCAATATCCCCGCCGGTCCTCATGCCGCCGTCGGCAATGACCAGTGAATAGTTGCCGGTCTCCTCCAGATTCCTCATCCTGGCTGCAGATGCATCGGCTATGGCCGTAGCCTGGGGTACGCCGACGCCCAGTACCTGCCTGGTGGTGCATGCCGCTCCCGGCCCCACCCCTACCAGGACCCCCCTGGCACCTGTCCTCATAAGGTGGAGTGCTGTCGCATATGATGAGCATCCGCCAACTATGACAGGAACGGGACAATCGGGTATAAATCTCTTAAGGTCCAGGGGCTCCCTGGTCTTGCTCACATGCTCGGCACTTACCACTGTGCCCTGGATCACCAGTATATCGAGTCCCGCTTCTATGGCGGCCTTATAATATTTTTCTACCTTCTGGGGGGTAAGCGAGGCACATGCTATGCTGCATTTTTCCTTTAACTGGGATACCCTTTTTTTTATAAGTTCTTCCTTTACCGGTTCCTCATATATCTTCTGCATCTTTGATGTTGCTTCCCCGGCTGAAAACCCGGCTATTTTTTCCAGCATCTGGCCGGCATCTTCATATCTTGTCTGGATGCCCTCCAGGTTAAGGACCGCCAGTCCGCCCAGCCTGCTCATCTCTGCAGCCATAGCCACATCCACTACCCCATCCATGGCCGAAGCCAGTACCGGCAGCTGCAGATCGAACCTGTCGATCCTGACAGAGATGTCAATATCTTCCGGATCCCTTGTCCTCCTTGAAGGTACTATGGCTATCTCATCAAAGCCGTAAGACCTTCTGCCTGTTTTACCCTGACCGATCTCAATGTCCATTTATGCCCCTTTCCCTTTGATTTTTTTCTCTTCACCCCTGGCAAGCCTCTTTATATTCTCCCTGTGGCTGATAAAAGTCAGAAGCCCCCAGGACAAGGCAGCGATCACTATTGCCCATGGATACCTGGTAATAAAAAAAGATACCGGGGTTATCGCTGCTGCCACAAGCGAACCAAGCGATACAATCCTGAATATGGCAAACATCATCCCCCATGTCGCCAGTATTATAAATATTGGAAGTATCCTCATCCAGACCGGATTTGATACAAAAGGCAGGGCTGATACACCGATTATCACGCCGAATGAAGTAGAGATAGCCTTGCCGCCTTTAAACTTTATATAGACAGGAAAAATATGTCCCAGCACTGCTGCCGCCGTTACTGCAGCTGCCAGCACCAGGTCCCCGGGATAGATGAGATAGGAGACCATGACCGGGATAAATCCCTTAATGACATCCAGTACTATTGTGATCAATCCCCAGGATGTGCCCAGAGTCCTGATGATATTGGTCCCGCCTACATTGCCGCTCCCGTATTTGCGGATATCATCACCTTTTTTGATCTTAAAAAGGATATACGCAGTAGGTATCGAACCGATAAGATATGCCAGAATGACGATTAAAATTTTAAATAGTACTGCTATACCCATAAATTTTTTCTGGTAAAAAGAGCCATGCAAACCGGTCTTTACGCCCGGAGCCGGTTGACCTGGCATACCCCGGGACAGGAATAATAGTTGAAGATTATACAGCTTAAAAGCTATTACTTCAATCCAAAAATCAAGTTAAAAAAAATATTACTATAAGTCGGTTGATTATTCAATTTTGAGAGGTAAAAATGCCTGCTTATGTCAATAAAGCCGGCCTGGTTCGGCCGGCTTTATCATTTATGTATAAGGCGTCTATAATTCCTGTATTACATGGGAGGCATTCCGCCCATTCCGCCCATTCCGCCCATTCCTCCTGGAGGCATTGCGGGTCCGCCTTTATCCCTTTCGGGCTTGTCTGCGATGACAACCTCTGTGGTAAGGAGAAGGGCAGCGATAGAAGAAGCATTCTGGAGCGCGCTTCTTGTGACTTTGGCCGGGTCTATGATACCGGAATCTATCATATTGACATATTCTCCGGTAAAGGCATTAAGGCCTTCTCCCACCGGCAGTGATTTTACCTTCTCTACTACAACAGAACCTTCAAGGCCTGCATTTTCTGATATCTGCCTCAGGGGCTCTTCCAGGGCCTTGGCCACGATGGCAGCGCCTGTCTTGATATCTCCATCAAGTTTACTGAGGTCTATCTTATTAATAGCATTTACCAGTACAACGCCGCCGCCGGGCACTATGCCCTCTTCCACTGCAGCCTTGGTAGCTGATAATGCATCTTCGATCCTGTGTTTCTTTTCCTTGAGCTCGACTTCGGTAGCAGCACCTACCCTTATTACTGCAACTCCCCCGGCCAGCTTGGCCAGCCTTTCCTGAAGTTTTTCCTTATCAAAGTCAGAATCGCTCTGCTCTATCTCGTTCTTTATCTGCTTTATCCTTCCCTTGATAGCATCCATGGTGCCTTTGCCTTCAACAATAGTGGTATTTTCCTTGTCGACCTTGACCTGTCTGGCTGAACCCAGCATATCCAGGGTCACGTTTTCCAGCTTGATGCCTATTTCCTCAGAGATAACCTTTCCTTCGGTAACTATTGCGATATCCTCAAGCATTGATTTTCGCCTGTCTCCGAAACCGGGAGCTTTTACTGCTACCGTGTTAAGCGTGCCTCTCAATTTGTTTACGACTATGGTCGCCAGGGCTTCGCCTTCTACGTCTTCTGCGATTATCAGCAATGGTTTGCCTGACTGCTGTATCTTTTCAAGAACAGGCACCAGGTCGCCTATTGCTGACATCTTCTGGTTGGCTATAAGGATGTATGGTTCATTAAGTACTGCTTCCATCCTTTCAGCATCTGTTACCATATAGGGTGAAAGATAGCCTTTGTCAAACTGAAGACCTTCAACAAGTTCGATCTCGATACCGAATTTGTTTGATTCTTCAACGGTTATGACTCCGTCTTTTCCCACCTTGTCCATAGCGTCCGCTATGGTCTGGCCGATTGTCTCATCGGCAGCAGATATGGCTGCTACTTCAGCTATCTTCTTCTTGTCGGTAGATATATCCTGGCTGATCTTGCCGATCTCCTTTACTACGGATTCTACCGCAGCTTCAATGCCTCTTTTCAGCTGCAGCGGATTTGCTCCGGCCGCAACATTCCTCAACCCTTCCTTGACCATTGCCTGGGCAAGTATGGTTGCAGTGGTGGTTCCGTCACCAGCCACATCATTTGTCTTTGTAGCAACTTCTTTTAGAAGCTGCACGCCTGAGTTCTCGAAAGGATCTTCCACTTCGATCTCCCTGGCAATGGTGACTCCGTCATTGGTGATGGTAGGAGCACCATATTTTTTCTCCAGTACTACATTCCTGCCTTTGGGGCCCAGAGTAACCTTTACAGCGTCAGCGATTATATTAACGCCACGCTCTAATGCCCTTCTGGAGACTTCATCATATTTAAGTTCTTTTGCCATAACTATTTACCTCCTTAGATTTAGTTACTCGACTATTGCCAGTACGTCGCTTTCCTTGATAATTAAGTGTTCCACACCGTCGATCTTCACTTCAGTGCCGGAGTACTTCGAATAAAGTACGGTATCACCTTTTTTTACTTCCATGGCAATTAATTTTCCACTGTCATCCTTGGCTCCGGGGCCTGTAGAGATGACTTCCCCTTCCTGGGGTTTCTCTTTTGCGGAATCCGGAAGTACGATCCCTGATTTTGTCTTCTCTTCGCTGGGTTTTGGCAACACAAGCAGTCTGTCGCCAAGTGGTCTGTATCCCATTTCTACCTCCTGGTAAATCATACATTTACATAAATGAGCTAATAAAAATTAGCACTCTCGTCTATCGACTGCTGACTCTAAGAAGTTTAATACATGGAAAGTAAAAAATCAAGTATAATTTATAAAAAAATTTTTAACTAATCAGATAAATAATTTTTCACTTATAGTGAAAAATATTTTTTTATTATCATATATCACTTCTGGAATATACATCGATATCCAGTTCGTCAATAAGGCCTCTTTTGAACCTGTGATACCCCAGGCAGGCAACCATGGCAGCATTGTCCATGCAAAGGTAAAGCGGGGGTATGTGGACTTCCAGGCCATTCTTTTTGCCTTCATCCCGGAATGCTTTCCTCAACCTGCTGTTAGCGGCTACTCCCCCGCTTAAAAAGATTCTTTTAGAACCGGATTTCCCGGCTGCTGCTATAGTCTTATACGTGAGTACATCCACAATGGCCTTCTGGAATCCTGCCGCCAGGTCATTTAGGTTTTTGCCAGACATGAGGCTTTTGTCTTTTTTGGTCCTGTATATCAGGGCAGTCTTAAGGCCGCTGAAGCTGAAATTGAAATCCCCGCTGTCTATCATGGGCCGGGGCAGGTCTATTATCTCCTCATCGCCTTCGGCTGCCAGCCTGTCTATGACCGGGCCTCCCGGATATCCCAAACCCAGATATCTTGCTATCTTGTCATAGGCTTCCCCTGCCGCATCATCCACTGTATGCCCCAACTGGCTTATGCTCCATTTTTCATCTACCAGGTAAAGGCTGGAATGTCCTCCTGACACTATAAGGCCTAAAAATCCTCCGGCTGCCAGGGGATCTTCCAGAAGATTGGAATAGAGATGCGCCTCCAGGTGGTTTATAGCGATAAGGGGGATATTTCTGGCATAGCTTATAGCCTTGGCTGCACCTGCGCCTACAAGAAGTGACCCTATGAGTCCAGGCCTGTTTGTCACGCTTACCGCATCAATATCATCCAGTCCGGTCCCGGCCTGTTCCAGGGCTTCCCTTATCACTATGTCTATCATCTCTATATGCCGGCGCGAGGCCACCTCCGGGACGACTCCCCCGTATTTTTCGTGTATCTTATTCTGGGATGACACTATATTGGACAGGATCTCATTCCCGTTGGCTACAACCGAGGCACAGGTGTCGTCACATGATGTCTCTATGCCAAGTATATATATATCATCTTTTTTTCTGCTTTTTTTACCCATCATCTTTTTACTGGCCGCCCTGCCTCCCGAAGGGGACAAAATCCCTTACATATACAGGGTCTACCCTCTGTCCCGGTATGCCGTATTCTATGCACTTTTTGACACATGCATCCA
>CAYZJW010000059.1:6377-9005 GCA_964478985.1 uncultured Actinomycetota bacterium | reverse complement strand
GGAAGTACTGGACAGCCACTACCTCCTCCAGGTTGCCTATCTTGACAATGATTCCATTAAAGAAGTGGAGTCTACCAATATAGATGATGTGTTTGATATATATATGGTGCGGAAGATCCCCACCATAGCTGATCACAGAGACATAGGACTGGATATAAGGCCTCCCGATGTATGGCAGTATTTTGTAAGGGCCAAAAAAGACAGGCTGGATAAGTTCGTAAAGGACAATGGCCTTAAGAGTATGGATATCCGCAAGGCAGAAGATGAGTATGTATTCCAGAACTCGGTAGACTTAAATCACAGGTATTATGCTTCACTGGGCGAGAAGAGGGCATTCATAATGTCCCACGGAAGAAATATCATGATACTAAAGATAGTGGGTTATGCGGAACAGGTTGCCCGGTACTACCGGCTGGAGGACCTGAGCGCCCACGGGTGGATAGCCCATCAGCGCTATCCTACCAGGGGAAGGATGTGGCATCCCGGGGGAGCCCATCCGTTTACAGGGATGCATGAAGCCCTGGTCCATAACGGGGATTTTGCCAATTACCATTCTGTTTCCGAGTATCTTAACCAGTACAATATCTTCCCCCAGTTCCTGACGGATACAGAGACTTCGATACTTTTATTCGACCTTTTAAACCGGGTATTCCAATACCCCCTGGAATATATAATAGAAGCCCTGGCACCCACATCGGAATATGATTTTGACTGCCTCCCAAAAGAAAAACAGCATGTATACAGGTATATCCAGTCGCAGCATATGTCCGGTTCCCCTGACGGCCCCTGGTTTTTTATCATAGCCAGGAATGACCCCTATAAAGATCTGCTGCAGCTTATAGGCATCACTGATACCGCAATGCTGAGGCCCCAGGTATTTGCCCTCCAGGAGAGGGATGAGGTCCAGATAGGCCTGGTTTGTTCGGAAAAACAGGCAATAGACGCAGCCCTTCAAAGCATATCACAGGAAGACCCCAGGTTCTGTCCTATTGCCGATAAATACTGGAATGCCAGGGGCGGAAGCTCAAGCGACGGCGGGGCTTTTACTTTCAGCATTAAAGATTCGGGGAAAAATGACGGCTCAAAAGTGCTTATTACCCAGAACAAGTTCGGTGAAATAATAAAGACCCCGGAAGAGATACATTATGACACCAGGTCAGTACTTTCCAGCCATAAGCCCGAAGGGCTGTCCCGGGAGATAGACGATCTCCTTGAGGCCGGTGATGCAGGAAGACTGAAGGAGGCCTGCGTCCTCAAGGCAAAAGACTATGACTTTGATAAGATAAGGCATATGTGCCGGGAATTCGTCTCGCTGGCGGCCATGGATGATAAAAAGAAGCAGCTGGCGATCGAGGTCCTGACTCATCTTAATGACAGAGTCTTTTCTACGTCAAATAAGAAAAGAAGTTCATTTTTACAGATAATAAGGGACAGCCTGGAAAAGATCTTTGGATCCACCCCGGCCATTAGCCATAATACCGGCAGCATATATGTCCGCATAGATCTTGATTCCAGGGATGACTTAAGAGCTCCTGAAAAGGATGAAAAGATACTTGTGGTAGATGCCCGGGATTTTCAACCGGAGGGCGGGCTGTGTGATTCCCGCATGGCTAATAAGGCCTACAGGCTGGGATGGAAGCAGTTCATATTCTATGGATATAAGGGCCAGCGTTTTACCGGATGCGGATTTGGGAAAGATACTGAAGGGGTAAGGATAGATGTCTACGGCAGTTCCGGCGACTATCTGGCCTCCGGTATTGACGGTATGGAGATATATGTGCACGGTAATGCCCAGGACCAGCTGGGACAGATAATGAAGAGCGGCAAGCTGGTGGTCTATGGCGATGTGGGACAGACCTTCATGTACGGCGCCAAAGGCGGAGAAGTCTACATAATGGGCAATGCTGCCGGACGTCCCCTAATAAATGCCGCCGGCCATCCCCGGGTTGTGATAAACGGCACCTGCCTGGATTATCTTGCCGAGTCATTTATGGCAGGCGATCCTTTAAACGGAGGAGGATTCGTGATACTTAATGGCATCGGTTTTGATGATAAAGGCAATGTGGCGGACCTTGAGACTCCATATCCCGGCTCATGCCTTTTTTCTCTTGCTTCAGGAGGCGCCATATATATGAGGGATCCTGAAAGCAAGGTCGTAGACCAGCATCTTAACGGCGGAGAGTTCACAAAGCTCTCACTGGAGGACTGGAAACTTATACTGCCCTATCTGGAAGAGAACCAGAGGCTGTTTGGAATATCCATTGAAGACGATCTCCTTACCGTAGACGGCAGGAAGCTGCCGTTTCATAAGGTCTACCGGAAAGTGCAGGCAGTAGAGACTGCAGCCCTGGGCACAAGTACGGATTAGGTCAGGTAAGTTCATATCATCAAGGATGCCGGGTTTAAATAATGAAGGGGAAGGTTATAGCCTCATGGACTGTTTTATTAAATCACATAAAATGTTAAAATATTAATCACATATATATCAAGAAGAATTTGGATCATGGAAACCAGAAAAAGAACCCATATTGTTGTACCCGAAGAACTTATAATAGAGATAGACCGGCTATTTGGGAAAAGAAAACGCAGCCAGTTTATTGAACGGGCAATAAAAAGAGAAATTCAGAG
>CAYZJW010000059.1:0-6277 GCA_964478985.1 uncultured Actinomycetota bacterium | reverse complement strand
TGATATATTCATAAGTAGCCTGTTTTTTTATGAGATCACCAGGAATATTTCAAAGACAGCAGGCAGGCTGAGGCAGAAGTATGCAAAAAAAGGTATCACCCTGTCTACTTCTGATGCTATTATAGGAGCCGCAGCCCTTATTTACGACCTTATACTTGCAACAAAAAAATTAAGCATTATCCGTTTCCGGACATTAAGATCAAAGAAGTCTGATTACTTATCTAAAAGACCATAAAAGCTGCCTGACCTTAAATCCATGTATACCGCCATATTGATGCCGGCAAGGGAAACAATATCTCTTTTGATGAAATATACCCTTGACCCGGCATAAGTAGTATGGTATCTTCGTGACACAAATAATTAATTAGGTGTTACTTAAAGGAGATCAAATGCTTAAAAGATTTGCCATTACCTTATTTATAGCCATGCTCATAATATCCCTCTCAGGTTGCGCCGGTACTGAAGCTGATACCATAGGGTCCATAGAAGAAGACATAATTGAAGATGCCGCACCTGCCGAAGGCGGGGAAGAAGAAATAACGGAAGAGGCCGCAGGACAGAGTCCAGCAGAAGAAGCAGCTGCCCAGGAGATAATCGCCGGGCTGGGAAGGGACCCGGGCACGCAATATGGCTACGGAGCCCATCCTCCCCTTACAAAAGTACTGGAGACGCTTGTAGTAAGGGATGCCCTGCTGCAGTTTAAACCTGAGCTGGCAGAGACATGGGATGTCTCAGATGACGGACTCACCTGGACATTTAACTTAAGAAAAGGAGTTAAATTCCATGATGGCAGTGATTTTAATGCCGAAGATGTAAAGCATAATCTCTTAAGGGTCTCTGCAAGCTCGCCGGACCTTTTCGGGATCATGGAAGAGATAAATATAATAGACGACTATACAATAGAAGTGAAGCATGCAGAACCATTTGCTTCTTTTCTATATTCTGTTGCCTGGGCAGGAGCTGCCATAATAGCACCGGAGGCAATCGACAGCGAAGGCAAGGTAACAGAACCCATAGGTACAGGCCCCTACAAAAGGACTGAGTGGGTGACCGGGGAAAAGATGGTTCTGGAAAAAAACGGGGACTACTGGGGAACCGAACCCATGCTTGATACCATAACCCTGGTAAACATACCTGATGCGACTACAAGGATGCTGGCCCTCCAGGCCGGGGAGATAGACATGGTAATAGATACAGGGGGAATAATCCCGGAACATGTGGCCATGGTCGAGGCTGATCCTGATATAGAAGTCCTTACCATAGATGGAGCCGTACCCCATTATATGACTATAAGTACGGCAAGGGAGCCTTTTGATGATGTAAATGTAAGAAAGGCGATCATGTATGCCATAGACACTGAAAGCATAGTACAATATGCCCTGGAAGGTTATGGAAAGAAAATGACCAGCATCATCCCCAATTCCGAATCAGAATGGCTTCATCCGGAAAACCTCTATGAATTCAATAACCCGGACAAAGCATTAGAACTTTTGGAAACAGCCGGATGGACCGATACCGATGAAGACGGGATACTGGATAAGGACGGAGAGAGATTTGTGGCTACATTCCTTCTTTCCACCAGCCTGATAGGCAGGTGGCCCTATCTTACCATTGCCGAGATCATCCAGGACCAGCTAAGCGACATCGGCATAATCTTGGAGATCAAAGTAGTAGAAGGCGGACTGTGGAGCGAGACAATGAGAGGGGGAGGGGCAGATTTTACCCTTCGTCCTTTTGCAGGCATCTCCCCCCATTCCCGCCTGTATTCATGGGTTCATTCAGGGGGAGACCAGAATCTTGCCATGGGCATGAACCTGGACAATCCTGAGATCGACATGCTCATAGAGGAGCTTCTTTCCACCACAGATGATGCGGCTGCAAAGGAATTGTTCTACCAAATACAGGAGCTGGCAGCAGAAGAAGTATCGGTACTTCCCATTTATGACGAGGTTCTTATAAATGCAGTAAGGAGCAATGTAAAAGGCTACAGGCTTCATCCCTGGTTCTATGTAAACTGGGAGGAGATCCATATTGAAAGCATTTCTGAATAAAGGTAAATCATGGACCTGGCAGGACAGTGGAAAAGAAAAGTAAAAAAAGCTTCCGCCCGAAAGGGCTGGAGGCTTTTTTCCAGCGGGGATTTTGCTGAATGGTACGATATCCAGATCAGTTCCAGCGGTTATCCGGGGCCCCTTCTTGAAAAAGTCCTTTCAGGACTGGGCAGCAGCTCGACACTGCTTGATATAGGGGCGGGCACAGGCGCTTTTGCCATTCCTGCATCCGCAAGGATCGCAGGCATTACGGCGGTGGAGCCGTCCCTGCAGATGTCCCTCCTGCTGGAAAACAAGATGAACGGGCAGAAAAATATAAGGATAATAAATAAGTGGTGGGAGGATATAAGCATAGATGAAGCCGGCAGCCACGATGCTGTGCTGGCGGCCAATTCACTTTACCGTATTGAAGACATCCTGCCTGCGCTCAAAAAGATAGTGGAAGCGGCAGGGAAATATATTTATATAATAATGAGCTGCAAATCCGGTCTTTTTGATGATATCTGGAAAAATCTCAAAGGGGAGGCCTACCATCCGCCTCCCTCATATATCCATCTCTACAATATACTGTATTCCATGGGAGTAATGGCTGATGTAGAGATAATAAGGAATAAGCGCCGGCATATATATAAGGATATGGACCAGGCCATGGGATACTGGTCCACAAGGCTTGACCTGGGCCAGGAAGCCAGGGGGGCTTTGAAAAAATACCTGGAAGGCATACTTGGAAAGACATCAGATGGGTTATACTATGAGGAAAAAGGACATGATGCAGTAATCCGGTACCAAAAAAGATGATAGCCTATATTATTAAAAGAATCCTGCTGATGATATTGATAATAATAGCAGCTTCCATAGCTGTT
The DNA here is from genome assembly GCA_964478985.1 of uncultured Actinomycetota bacterium. Lineage (GTDB taxonomy): Bacteria > Actinomycetota > Humimicrobiia > Humimicrobiales > Humimicrobiaceae > M55B120. The sequence goes on along the minus strand of CAYZJW010000059.1, from coordinate 3,363 downwards.
TTTTCTATTATGCACCTGGTACCCGGTGATGCCGCTGATATCATAGCCAGGCAGAGATACGGACCCGAAGCAACCGATAATACCATAGACATCATCAGGCAAGAGCTGGGGCTGGACAGGCCGCTCCACATCCAGTTTTTTGAATGGTCAGGCAGATTAGTCCAGGGGGATCTGGGGATATCTTATACATCAGGCAAGCCGGTGCTGGATGAGATAACAAAAAGACTGCCTGCGACTATACAGCTTACTCTGGCCAGCATGTTCATATCGCTTGTAATTGCCATACCCCTGGGAATGGCATCAGCTATAAAACACCATACAATCATAGATGACATGAGCATGTTCGGGGCTCTCCTGGGAGTATCCATACCAAACTTCTGGCTGGGTCTGATACTTATAATGTTTTTTTCGGTAAACCTGGGATGGCTGCCGGTATACGGGCATGGAAGCTTTTTCCATCTAATACTGCCGTCAATAACCCTGGGTACAGGACTGGCAGCCATGACCACCAGGATGATGAGGTCGAACATGCTGGAGGAACTTGAGAAAGATTATATAAGGACGGCAGAGGGTAAAGGCCTGGGAAGGCTGGGAATATCAAGGCATGCAGCTAAGAACGCCTTGATCCCGGTGGTCACCATAATAGGGCTTCAGCTTGGAGGCCTGGTCGAGGGTGCGGTGGTAGTTGAAGTGGTATTTGCCTGGCCGGGAATAGGAAGCCTGCTGGTGGATTCAATATTTGCCCGTGACTTTCCTGTTCTGCAGGGATGCATCCTTTTTATAGCAGCCATCTATGCCGGGGTCAACCTGATCGTGGACATCTCATATGCATTTCTGGATCCCGGTATCCAATATGGAAGAAAAAAAGCATAAAGGGAGTTTAGAATAAGGATCATAAAAAAAATAGTAAAAAATACCCATGCTATTATAGGGTTATCTATAATAGCCATGCTGCTTCTCATATGCATACTGGCTCCTTTAATAGCGCCCCATAGTCCCATAGACCAGGATCTTTCCAACAGGCTGCTTGGACCAGGTGTAAAATATCCCATGGGTACCGATAACCTGGGAAGATGCATCTTGAGCAGGATAATATACGGCGCCAGGGTGTCCCTATCCATAGCTCTTCTGGTGGTGACCATAAATGCAGTATCGGGAATAATAGTGGGACTTATATCAGGCTACTCAGGGGGCATAATAGATAATATCATTATGAGGATCACCGATGTTTTCCTGGCACTTCCAGGCATAATAATCGCCCTTATCATAGCAGGCATACTTGGTCCGTCCCTTTTGAATATAATGCTGGCGCTTACAGCAGTAGGCTGGACAGGATATGCCAGGGTGGTAAGGAGTTCGGTCCTGTCACTCAGGGAAAAGGAATTTGTAAAAGCTGAGATAGCGCTGGGAGCAAGTCCTGTCCGTATTGTATTGTTTCACATCCTGCCCAATTCCCTGACCCCGGTGCTGGTCATGATGACCCTGGGTATGGGCTATGTGATCCTTTCGGCTTCAGCCCTGAGCTTCATAGGGCTGGGAGCCCAGCCTCCCATGGCAGAATGGGGGGCGATGCTTAATAGCGGCAGGCCCTTTATGAAAACAGCACCTCATCTCATGATATTTCCGGGACTGGCCATCATGATATCGGTGATGGGATTCAATTTCCTTGGAAATGGTCTAAGGGACCTTATGTTTAAGAACTAGCAGACCTTGATTCGAATATAGATGGTGAGAAATCAGAAGACATCCTGTCGCCTGAGGAGGCAGTAAAGAAGATAAGCCAGGGGGAAAATATAGACTCCTTGGATTGGGCACATTGCAAAACTTACTCTTCCACTAACCAGCTTTAGAAAAATAGTTTAAAAAGATTTTTTAGCTGCATATCATATCCGCTTTTTTTGAAACGCTTGAAGTCTTTTTTGAACTGGCTGGTATAATAGACTTTTTTGATCATACGCCCATTTCCCTGACAAAATTTTCTACACTTTTAGCTTTTGAGGCCACTAATCCTTTTCTTATGCCTTCTGCTTCTTTGAGTGCATCCAGGGTTTCCTTGTTGGGCCGAGGTATCTTTACAGGGAACGGAAGACCACCTGTAAGTATTACCTGATTCAAAAAGATATTTATGGCATCAGTGGTAGTAATACCTAATCTGCCAAGAAGTTTCTCCACATCCGCTTTTATTTCCGGTTCTACCCTTAGATGAATTGTAGATGTCTTTTTAGCCATTTATTTCATCTCCTTTCTACTTAAACGTAGCACAATATGTAAACATTTGCACCATAAATATATTAAAAAAGGAAAATTGAATGCCTGTATTTGTTAAAATACAGGCATTATGATATTCAGATATATAACAAACAGGTATTTAGAGATTTAAAACCTTCTAGAGTAGTAGTAGGTGTATTCAGCCCACGAAGATCAGGCAAGACAGTGATTATGAATCTTATAAGGGAGAAAATAGATGCCAGTCAGTTGCCTATGGTCCATGGTGAAAACCTTGATGCGGCTGAAGCTCTTTAAGTAACCAATTTTTAGATAAAACCAGAAACACTATTTTTCCCATAGATCCTCATATAATTTGGCTATTTGTTTTAAAAAAAAGCTTCATTTTATTTGAAACAATATACAAAATAGTATTACAATTACTATATTGTATGATATAATTTAATCATGTATATTCACCGGAAAATAGAAAAAACATTAAAGAGATTCCTTGGATTATTTCCTGCAGTAACGGTTACCGGCCCCAGGCAATCAGGAAAATCAACAATGCTCAAGGAATGCCTTAAGGACTATGACTATATCACATTTGACCGGATACAGAATATTGAAGATTTTTCCAGTGATCCTGAGAGCTTTATTCAAAAATATAAAAACAAAGTCATCTTTGACGAAGCCCAGCTAGTGCCAGAGCTTTTTAATTATATAAAGCTCATGATAGATGAAGACAGGCAGAATTATGGAAAATTTATTTTAACCGGGTCCAGCCAGTTTTCAATGGTAAAGGGTATTACAGAAACGCTTGCCGGCAGAGTAGGAAATATCTGTCTTCTGCCATTTCAATATACAGAAGTCCCTGAGATGCAAAAAAAAGGACAGCTTTTATTTGGAAGTTACCCTGAAATCGTGGTGAGAGGATATAAAGGGGCGCTGGAATGGTATGAAAGCTATATCCAGAACTATCTGGAAAGAGATGTCCGAAAACTGGCAAACATTGGGAATCTTAGGGATTTTAAAAGGTTCATAAATCTTCTAGCTGCCAATACTTCCCAGGAGTTCAATGCTTCTAGCTATTCAAATGAAATAGGCGTCAATTATAAGACCATCCAGTCCTGGCTTTCCATATTGGAAGCAAGTTAT
>CAYZJW010000058.1:0-9011 GCA_964478985.1 uncultured Actinomycetota bacterium | reverse complement strand
TAGCGCCGCAATCACCAAATTCCTGATTTATTTTAAATCCATTTTATTTATAATGTAATAAAGTGTTTTAAATGGTCCCTGATCAGCTTGAAAGACCGGGAAGACCTTTATTTACATACTTTGATTTAAAGATAAAAAGGATTTTGGAGTTTTTAGACTATGAAAGAATTAAAGGCAGACCTCCTCATCATAGGGGCCGGGCCCGGCGGTATGGCGGCGGCCATATATGCCAGAAGATCCGGTCTTGACTTTTTGATAGCGGAAAAGAATATGGCCGGAGGACAGATAATAAATACCGACTATATAGAGAACTACCCTGGATTCGGGGAAGGCCTGTCCGGTTTTGAGCTGGCGCAGAAACTGTCGGAGCACTGCCGGAAATTCGAGATAGACATCATGGAATACTTTGATATCAGCAAAACAGAAGAGACAGAATACAATGACGGAAAAAAGTCTTACAGGTTCAAAAGCACAGGCAGCGGCAGCATCATCTACTCCAGGGCCCTTATCATAGCTACCGGCGCCAGGCCTGACAGGCTCAATGTGAAAGGCGAGGCCGGACTTATAGGAAAAGGCATATCCTTCTGCGCTACCTGCGACGGCGCCCTTTACCGCGGCAAAGAAGTGGCCGTGGTGGGGGGAGGAGACACCGCGGTAGAGGAAGCCCTTTTCCTTTCCAATCTGGTTGACAGGGTATACCTGGTACACAGGAGGGATGAGCTGAGAGCCTGCGATATGCTGCAGTGCCGGGCCAGGGATAATAAAAAAATAGAGTTTTTATGGTCTTCAGTGGTAGAAGAATTTACAGGTGATGGAAAGCTGGAAGCGGTGATAGTCAGGAATAAGAATGACGGTTCCAAAAGGAAGATAGAAGTTGCGGCTGTCTTTGAATATGTGGGATGGGAGCCCAATTCCGATATGGTAAGACACCTGGTCAACACTGACCAGAAAGGCTTCATAATAACTGACGCCACTATGAAGACTTCCCATGAAGCCGTATTTGCCGTTGGGGATGTGAGAAATACTCCATTCAGGCAGGTGATAACGGCAGTTTCTGACGGAGCGGTAGCAGCCATGTATGCGGATAAATATTTCCTGGAACAGGACTAGGTCCCTATGAAGGTCATGAAAAAAAACTCTTCCGGAAAGGAAGTGACCGACCTGCAAAGACGTCTCAGGCTTCTTGACTATGACCTGGGAGTTACCGGTGTTGACGGAATATTCGGGGACAGGACAGCGGATGCAGTAAAGAGATTCCAGCAGGACCGGGGCTTAAGGTCAAGCGGTGTAGTGGACCAGGAGACATGGCAGGAACTGGTGGATGCCGGGTATAAGATAGGAGACAGGATGCTCTATCTTAAAAACCCTCCATTCAGGGGCGATGATGTCAGGATGCTCCAGCTGTGGATGAAGACCCTGGGTTTTTATCCTGACAATGAAAACGGCATATTCTGCCAGAGGACACAGAAGGCCCTGCAGGAATTCCAGGACAATATGAATATACACGATGATGGTATCCTGGGGGAACAGACCCTTAAGCAGCTAAACGGGCTGCAGAGGATAATAAAAGAAAAAAAGACATCCAATTTTCCCTATATAAAAAAATACCATCCGGAAGGCAGCAAATATCCGGAGACCGTCATCCTTGATCTTGATCCGGTTTCTATAGAAGGGGAGGAAGTTCAGCCTGCCGTCATAGAGAAGTACAGAAGCGACAGCATTTCCGCAGGTATAAAACTTATAGGCCAATGCAGGAAGATCCTTGCAGGACAGGGATATGACGTCATGCTGACATCTGCCGGGGAAAATGCGGGTCAGGCCCCTCTTGCCGAAAGGATATCCCGGGCTAATTCCAGTAAAGGCGGGCTGCTGGTCAGTATAGGCCTTAACTTTTCTTCGGACAGGGATGCCAACGGGTGCAGCTGTTATTATTTCAAGGGGCTCAAATCCTATTCCATGGGCGGATTCCGGCTGGCAGGGAGCATCCAGGACAGGCTGGTAAAGAATGCGGGGCTTCTGGACTGCAGGATACACGGGGCAAATTATGCCATACTAAAAGATACAGAGATGATATCAGTGGTGGTGGAGCCTGCATTCATATCCAATGATAAGCAGAGGCTGGATATCCTGCAGGGCGGGTACCAGGAAAGGATAAGTAAAAATATATGTGAGGCTGTAATAGCTTTCCTTGAAGACAGATAGGGATTTATGTATTTTATTTATGATGATCACTTTTTGAAGCACGATAATGGTATTTCCCATCCTGAAAACCCGGAAAGGCTGAAATATATAAAAAGGGCGGCAGACAGCCTGGAATACAGGGGTTTAATAGAATATATAAGCCCCGGGCCGGCAGGTAAAAAACAGATCGAGATGGTCCATGACTCTTCCTACATAAACAGGGTGGAGGAGCTATCGGCCCGGGGAGGACTGTCATTTCTGGATATGGACACCGGGGTCAGCCGGCATACCTACAGCTGCGCCCTTCTGGCTGCAGGAGGATGCATGGACGGACTGGACCTGATATTTTCCGAAAACAGCAGATACAAAAAATTCTTCCTTGCCTGCCGTCCGCCGGGACATCATGCCTTCCCGGCCGGGGGCAGCGGTTTCTGCATATTCAATAATGCAGCCCTGGGAGCAAAATATGCGCTTGAACATTATGGCCTGAAAAGGATAGTTATCGTAGACCTTGACGCCCATCACGGCAATGGGACCCAGGACATCTTCTATGAAGACAGCAGGGTCTTCTATATATCTTTCCATCAGTATCCCCATTATCCGGGGACTGGTGCCGCTGATGAAAGAGGGTCAGGAAAGGGAAAAGGCTTTAACCTTAACCTACCCTTTGCTCCCGGTACCGGTGAGCCTGATTACCTGGCGGCCCTTATCGAGATAGTGATCCCGCTACTTGATGATTACAGGCCGGAGTTAGTAATGGTAAGCGCGGGATATGATTCCCATGTTTCCGACAGCATGTCTTCCCTGGAGCTGGCAGAGGATTCCTACCGCAGGATAATGGCGTCCCTTTCCCATATTTCCCGGAAATATTGCCGGGAAAGGATGGCCATAGTGCTGGAAGGCGGATATGAATACAGGTCGACTGCTGACAGTACTGTTTCTACTGTCATGGGCTGCCTGGAAGACAACTCTTTTAAAAGCGCCAGCGACCTGGAAAAATATTTTGGTATAGACGATAGCGGCAAAGGCAGGGTAAAAAACAGGACACTGCTGGACCGTACGGCAAAAGAGCTGGGGCTAAAACAGTGATATGAAAAAGCCATTATTAAAAAAGATCATGCCCGGACTGGTGACTATTGTACTTGTTTCCATGTCTTTCATGCTGCCGTCATGCAGGGAGTATGACGGCAGGTTCGATATCGCTTATTTCTTCAAGACCGGTCCGGAAAAAGCGGTAGTGGATTTCCTTCAGTGCCTTGACAACAAGGATCCTGAATATATCTATTCCAACCTTATGCTGGCTTCTGACAGGAATGGAATAAGCAGGGAAAAATATAATTTGGAGCTGGCGCTGATCCTGGAGGATGTGGAGTCAATAGAAGTAAACAGTACGGTGTATCTGGGTTATGAAGGCCAGATGAGCAAAGTAGTGGCGGAATTTGATATAAAATATTACAATGGTGAATCAAGACAGTACAAGAAGTATTTTTACCTTCTGGAAGAAAACGGCAGGTGGAAAATAATACTCGAAAAAACTTTCATATAATAAATAAATGTTTTATTCAAAAAATTTATAATATTTGATAAAATGTTTATGTAAGAATATGATAAATAAGATAAAAATATCATTATTGGTGATATTGGCTGTCATGCTAGTGTCAGTATATACTGCAGGCTGCCTTCCCGGAGGGCTTGACCTGTTTGGAACCGGTTCTGATGATACATCTTTGGACATTGAAACTGACTCAGAGACCAGCCTGACAGATGATGACGAAGGCGATATAGATTCCAGGCTGAGCCAGTTAAAAAAGGGACTGGTAAGCGCTCCAGTCCTGCTATCACATGTATCGGGGGAAAAGGTATTCGGCAGCGGCGACAGGGATATGATCTATATCAAAGGGCTTGCCGAAGCTGGAAATACTATAGAGGTCTATGTAAACGGTACCCTTAAGCAGGATGGGATCACCGCTGACTCGGCCGGGAGATTCGAGACCATAAACGGTATAGAGATAATAGAAGGCAAGAACGTGATAGATCTGGTGGCATCGGATAATTCCGGCAGCAGGAGTAATCCCACCAGATTCGACCTTTTTCTGGAAGTGCCCCAAAAAGTAGAGTATGCCCTGTATAATAATTCCGCTGAAATGAAGCTAATAAACGGTTTCTATTATACTCCTGACAGCAAACCCCTGGTCTATCTGAAAGGCTCATATATCCCCGGGTCTACCATGTATGTACAGGCTAATGACAGGATCATAGGAGAACCCCAGGTAGATAATACAGGGATCTTTGCCCTTGCAAATATCGAGCTGGAGACAGGCGCTAATGAATTAGCCGTATGGGCTTTGACCGGTGACGGCTATACCTCGGCACCTGTATTTGCCAGTATCACTGTGTTCAGGGATATGATAACTCCTTTTCCTTCCAACCTGACAGGCTACCACAACCAGGATGCCAATTATATCGAGTGGGCTGCCAGCATAGATGATAATTTTGATTCATATAAATTGGTAAGGGTGGAAGACCCCTGTATCAATCCTGAATTTCCAGTAGACGATGTAGTGGCTACTTTAACGGACCAGAACTCGACTTCATTTATCGATGACGACCTGGAAGACGGAAGGTCATATTATTATACAGTATGGACCCTGGATAAAGCAGGTCATGCCGTATCATCCAATGTACTGGCGCTTCCCAAGCCGGTATATACTGCGAGTATAAGCAAAGTCGAATCATTCACTGATTATTCGGTGAGCCGCAGGGAATGGTTTTACCAGTATTATGAGATAACCAATACCGGCAATGTGACCCTGGACCTCCAGCCCATAATGGCATGGGTGATGCTTGATCCCGAACCGGATGAGGAAATGGAGATAACCCCGCTCTGGGAAGTACATCTGTGGGATCCTGATAATCCGGGAATCTATTATTACTCTGATGAGAATATATATTCTTCTTATGTATCCGACTGGGTAAACAGCTCCGGATATACTACCGTGGATACGGAAGAAGAAATAGATTATGAGAATGCCACCAAGACAGTTACTGTTACCGAGATCTCAAAAAGGACAGAAAAAAATGATGTCAACCTTAAGCGGATAATGACTGTATATACAGAGACAACGGTTACCGAATATGATATATCTTCCGATCCAGCCATAGTATTAAGCGAGACAGTCAGCTATGATACTTCTACACAGATCGTGGAGCCGGAAAAGGTAGGGAACCTGATAGAAGACCTCAGGCCGGGGGAAAAGATAAAGATCGGGGTCAAGATACAGAATGTCTCGGCGGCAAATAATGAAGAGATAACAGTCCATTTCAATTTTGCCCCGGTAGACTGTGACGGGCATTTCTTCATAGACGAGATAATCTCTACCGGCGATATCTATTGTAAGAGCAGCGGCAGGCCTTAGCTATGCAGAATGGCCTAACTTTAAGCTTTTAAAAAAAATTCTTCCTATATATAATATATTTACCTCAGATTCCTGCTATGGAGTATTGTTTATATTGAAAAATTATGACTCGAAAGGGAACAAATGGTAAAAAATAAAAAGGATAAAGGCAACGGCAGGGATGAAGCGATGATGGCTGGGATGAAAAAAGCCGGAAAGGATGCCGGACCCAAAAAAGACATCGCTGAAGAGCTGGAGGTAGAAGAGCTTACCAGCGAGATAGAATTATTAAGGGTAGAACTGGAAGAATGCAAAAAAATCGAGGACGAATACATAGACAGGATAAAAAGGCTTCAGGCTGACTATGATAATTACAGGAAAAGGACGCTAAAAGAGCATCTGGAACATCTTAAAAGGGCAAATAAAGACCTTATCTCCAAGCTCCTTCCCATAATCGATAATTTCGAGCTGGCCCTGGATGCAGCCAAGGACATGGGCGGTAAAGAGGATGAGCTCTATAAAGGGGTAAGGATGATCTACGATAATCTTCTTGAACTATTAAAGAAGGAAAATGTTACTGTAATAGAACCCCTGGGAGATGAATTCGATCCTGCAGTCTGCGAAGCTGCCGTGACCGAGGCAGTGGCCGATGTGGAAGAGGGAAGAGTGCTGGACGTACTCAGGAAAGGATATATGATAGACGATTTTGTCATAAGGCCGGCGGTGGTCAAAGTATGCAAAAAGGATTAAGGGGGTAGTCTTGGGTAAAAAAATAGGCATTGGCTGCATAATCATCTTTGTAATAATAATCGTGATAGCAGGCCTGGGTTCTGCAGCATATATAATATCATCCAGGAACAATATGGCGGCAAAAGACGTTGCCATACAGGAAGCCTGGGCCCAGGTACAGAATGTGTACCAGAGAAGGCTGGATCTGGTGCCAAACCTGGCAGAGAGCGCCAGGTCTTATATGCAGCTGGAAAAGGATATCTTTGAAGCTATTGCCGAAGCCAGGAAGGGGATAGAAAATGCTGAGACACCGGCAGAGCTGGAAAGCGCCAGCCGGGATGTCGGTTCGTTCATAGATGATTTCAAGGTGATAGTGGAGGATACCCCCGAACTCAGGGCCAGTGAGACCATAAGGGACCTTATGACCCAGCTGGAAGGAACGGAGAACAGGATAGCTGTAGAAAGGTCCAGGTTCAATGAGGTAATAAGGGATTATAATACATATATAAGGATGTTTCCCAGAAACCTCCTTGCCTCCCGTTTCGGGTTTGAGGAGAAAGGATTCTTTGAAGCCCAGCCGGGGGCTGATACAGCTCCGGAAGTGGACCTGGAGCTGGAATAGAAGATGCCGGGATATATAACAGCAAAAACTGCAAGGATATCCGTATTTATTTTAACAGTACTGTGCTGCCTGCTGTTATTTTTTGGCCCTATACAGGCCCAGGATGTCGATTATCCTGATCATATAGGCTATGTGAATGATTTTGCCGGCATAATGGACAATGCTTCCGCTGCAGACCTTGGAAATCTTATCACGGGAATAGAAAAAGATACCGGGGCCGAGATCGCAGTGGTAACCGTAGAAAATCTCCAGGGCATAACCATAGAAGAATATGCAGTAGAGCTTTTTGAGAAGTGGGGCATAGGGAAAGCCGTAGAAGATAACGGCCTTCTTATACTGGTGGCTCTTCAGGAAAGGCAGGTAAGGATCGAAGTGGGGTATGGTCTTGAAGGGATCATTACCGACCTGGAAGCCGGCAGGATAATAGATGAGATAATAGTGCCCAGTTTCAGGGATGGAGAATATAGCCGGGGCATATATGATGCTGTAGTTACTATATCAAACCAGGTATACGGGGAAGAAGAACTGGCCCTGGGAGAAGAAAGTGAGGACAGATCCACAGGATCAGGCAGTCCTTTATCCGCGGTACCGTTCGGGTGCTGGTGCTGTTTTCCTGTATTTCTATTTTTTGCCGTGATCATTTTCCTGGTTAACCTGTTTAAGAGAAGATGCCCCCAGTGCAGGCGTTTCTGGGCCCTTACCATAAAGACAGAAGTATTAAAAGCTGCTTCATATACAGCCTCCGGCAGGAAGCTGGTAGAAAGGTCCTGCAGGTACTGCAGCTTTCATGATAAAAAGACGGTTGCCATACCAAAAAAGACCAGATCTTCAGGGTCCGGCAGCGGAGGCGGATGGAGCGGAGGGTCGTCCGGGGGCAGTTTCGGAGGTTTCGGCGGCGGCTCATCAGGAGGGGGCGGCGCCAGCGGCAGCTGGTAGCAAAGTATAAACATGATGGGAGGTATATTATGAAGATAGCCATATCAGGTAAAGGAGGAGTGGGAAAGACCACACTGTCGGCATGCCTGGCCAGGTACTTTTCTAAAAAGGGCAATAAGGTCATAGCTGTAGATGCAGATCCTGATGCCAACCTGGGTACGGCCCTGGGACTTGATTATGAAGAAGCGGAAACCATACTGCCGCTTACGGATATGAAGGAACTGGTAGAAGAGCGTACCGGCGCCAAACCGGGAGGCTACGGCGCCTATTTCAAGCTTAATCCCAGAGTAGATGATATCCCGGAAAAAATCGGGGTTGATGTGGATGGGGTAAGGCTCCTGGTGGCCGGTACCATAAAGGCCGGCGGCAGCGGGTGCTACTGCCCGGAAAATGTTATGCTCAAAAGTCTTTTCAGGCATTTGGTCCTGAACCAGGATGAGATAGTCATACTGGATATGGAAGCAGGCATAGAACATCTGGGCCGGGGTACTACCGAGAACATGGACATGCTTATCATAGTGATCGAACCGGGTCTCCGCAGCATACAGACTGCCAGGGCGGTAAAAAAGATGTCTCGAGACCTGGGGATAAAAAAACTGTTTGTAGTAGTAAACAAAATAAGGTCGGAAGAAGAAGAAAGGCTGGTAAGGGAGAAGCTGGACGATTTTGAAGTGCTGGGAATAATGCCCTACAGCGACAGCATAAGGGAGTCTGACCTTAAAGACTTCTCACCCTGTGATTCAGACAAAGAGTTTACCGGAAGCATTGAAAAAATAGCTGCCAGATTGCAGGAATATATGGTAGAAGATAAATAGTTTTGCTGGTATTATACTGGTATTTAATTTTTAAAAACAGGAATGGTGGTCTTCATTGTTTAAAATAGTAAAGAAAAAAGAGCTTGCCCCCGATATCGCCCGTTTTGATGTAGAAGCGCCCCTTATTGCCAGAAAGGCCAGGGCCGGACAGTTTGTGGTCATAAGGGTGCGCGAAGACGGGGAGAGGGTTCCCCTTACCATAGCTGCATATGACCGGGATAAAGGCATCATAACCCTGGTGGCCATGAGGGTGGGAAAATCCACGGCCCTCCTGGCAGAACTGAACCAGGGCGATAGTATAATCGACCTGGTGGGTCCCCTGGGTAATCCTAC
>CAYZJW010000057.1:0-9012 GCA_964478985.1 uncultured Actinomycetota bacterium | reverse complement strand
CAGATATCCTTACCTTTTCTGCCCTGGTCACCCATTCGTCTTTTACTCCCCATATATATTTTTCTTTCATATATATGAATATAAAAAGATCTTCAAGGTGAGACGGGACAACCTGTCTTTTTGGTGTTACAGCAAAGGTCTTTATCAATGGCTGGGTGAGCATGCCCCAGTAATCCATTGCGCTATAAAATCCTATATAGTACCCAGGAGAATTCATAATCTCTTTCACAGCCAAAAAACGGTTACCTGTATAATTTTCAGTCTTTCCAACCTGTATAGGTATTATTATAAATTTTCCATGCTTTAACCTGCTTATCGTGCCTCTTTTTGTCATCTTACTGAGAAGATCTGTCGTACTGTTATAGTTTTTATTTAATATCCTCTGGGCATCATCGACAGTAAAAACTGGCTTGTCTTCTTCATAGAGCATATTGATCAAATAAGCACCTACTTTTCCAAGTGTCCTATTATTATTCATAACTACCAATAATGCATGAATTACAGTATTTTATAATGTATTTTATACATATATAGTAGTTTTGTAAACAGTTTTGGAAAATGCACATATTGGACCAATCTTATTTCAATATTACGAAACATCTATTAATAATTTTATAAAAGTTATGATAGTCTTTCAAAAAATGTCCATTTTTCAAAAAATAATTAAGAATTAGACTCATTGTACGTACTACTGTATCTGGGATCAATCATAGGACGATACCGGATATGCCGGTCCCCGGACTCCTTTATAAATTCTCGATCATATCCAGGTCTCCCACGGCTGCCGACTGCAGAACCTTTCCCATATACCTGTCGATCATATCAGCAGTAAGGGGAATGGGCATGTTGCGGAGCTTCATGGAAAGTGCCGGCTCCCGGGCAGCCGTTAAAGCCTTTTTTATATGGTCCTGGCTGAAACCTTCGATCTCTTCCAGCCTGGTGGGATATCCCAGGCTTTTGGCAAATCCTATAAGAGCCCGGGCGGTAAATATTCCCAGCTCCCTTCCGGAAAGCTTTTCAAAACCTTTCCCGGCATAACCGTATTTTGCCAGTATCCCTGATATGAGTCTTAGCGACTTCTCGACAGCAGGGGCAAAAAAGACGGAATAATAAGGGTTCATTATGGCGCATGCCCTTCCGTGGCTGAGTATATCCACCAGGGAAAAGCTGGTAAGATGGCCTCCATTGGTGCCCCCTGTCATTATGGCATAGCCCCCCAGGTCAGTCCCCAGGCAAAGCCCGTCACGAGATTCGCTGTTGTCCCGCCCCCCGACTACATCGGGGAGGTATCTTATTATCAGCTCTATCCCGGTTTCCGCTATACTGTATGCCAGGTCAAAGCCGGGACTGCCTTCAGCGCTGTAAAGCACTTCTATCAGGTGGGAAAGACCGTCAAAGCCCCCGTCAGCGCTTATGGTCTCAGGTGCCCCATAGGTGATGCCGTAATCAAAAACAGCATATTCCGGCACTATTGAATCATCTACTATCAGTTTTTTTTGCCCTTTCTCAAGGTCGGTTATATTGGAGTACCTGGTGAGGTGGGCGGCCGAGCCCGCCAGGGTCTGGCAGGCTATATGGGGGATAAGCTTCCGGCCGTGTCCCTCCAGCTTTGCCGAGACCAGTCCTGCCCCCAGATAATCATCTATTTCTCCTCCCAGCGCGGCCAGGACGACGGCTGCCTTTACCGCATCTATAGTGCTGCCGCCTCCCAGGCTTATGACCAGGCCCGTATCACTTTCCCTGATATTGCCGGCAATCCGTAGCAGGTCCTGTCTGGGAGTGTTAGGCCGTGATCCTTTAAATATGCCGGCAAGCTTTACTCCTGACTTTTCCAGGCTGCTTTTAATTATACCGGTATAGCTGTCGATCCCCGGAAAAGTCCCCCGGAATAAAACTGCACTACTACTAATACCCGATGCCGCCCGTCCTATTCCTGAAAGGACCCCGGCACCATGGGAATAAAAATCCTTCTTAAAACTGTATATAAGTCTGTCTGCTTTATCAAAAAGCCTCATATTATCCTCCCATGGGTCCATCAACTATTGAGCCTGAACCTGTTGGTTATGGGATATCTCCTGTCTTTTCCAAAGGCGCGTGCGCTTATCTTTACACCGGGAGAACCCTGCCTTCTCTTGTATTCATTGCCGTCAACCATATTTATCACATCAGTCACCATAGCCCGCTCAAAACCCATATCTATTATTGCCTTATAACCCCGGTCCTGTTCGATATATGCATTAAGAATGCAGTCCAGGACATCATAGGGCGGGAGCCTGTCCTGGTCCTTCTGGTCCGGCTTAAGCTCTGCCGAAGGTGCCCTGGTGATTATATTTTCCGGGATGATATCCCCGTATTTTTTATTTATAAACCTGCATATGGAATATACCATGGTCTTGTAGACATCCTTTATAGGGGAAAATCCCCCTACCATATCACCGTAAAGGGTGCAGTAGCCCACGCTTATCTCGCTCTTATTCCCTGTAGACAGGACCAGCCATCCATTTTCATTGGAAAGGGCCATTATTATGCTGCCCCTTATCCGGGCCTGTATGTTTTCCCGGGTGACATTTATCCCGTCTTCCTTAAAGATCCCGGAAAGATCCTCCAGGTATTTGGCATAGATGCCGGAAATAGGGATGACATCATGCTCTATTCCCAGGTTCCGTGCCAGTTCTTCCGAATCCCTCCCGCTCTCGCTAGAGGAGTAATCAGAGGGCATAAATACCGTATTTACATTTTCCCTGCCTATGGCCAGGGCAGCTATGACCGATGTGATAGCAGAATCTATGCCGCCGCTTAAGGCTATCACTACCTTTTCAAACCCGTTTTTTATTATATAGTCCCTGGTCCCCAGGATGAGGGCTTTAAGTATCTCCTCTTCCCGGCAGGAGATGATTCCCGGGTATTCAAGAGGTGTCCCGGATCTTATGGGCATTATCTTTTTTCTGTCCTTTCCAATGCCCGGGCCTACCTTTTCAATAGGGGCAAAACCATCTTTAAGGGAGTTTTTCTGGTTCCTGAACCTGGCGTCCTTTGTCCTGGCGGCAGATGCGGTGGAGGGATCCATATCGATAACCAGGCTGTCTTCGGCAAAGGGAAGGCACCTGGCCAGTACCATGCCCTTTTCATTGACCACTATGCTGTTTCCGTCAAATACCAGCTCGTCCTGGCCTCCCGCCATATTGAGATATGCGATGTTTACCATATTGTCCATTGCCCTGGCGGCGACCATCTTTTCCCTGGACTCAACCTTGCCTACATGGTAGGGGGAGGCCGATATATTTATGACCAGTTCCGCCCCTCCGGCTATGGCCTGGGCCTTTGTAGGGCCTGAAGCATAAAAGATGTCCTCGCAGATATTAAGCCCCACCGGATGGCCGTTTATGTCGAAGATATAGTTCTTATTCCCCCGGTTAAAATATCTTTCCTCATCAAAGACAGAGTAGTTGGGGAGATGCTGCTTGCTGTATATATAGCAGATGTCTTTACCGCATATGACCGCAGCAGAGTTATAAAGGGCGCTTTCTTCTTCATATGCAAAGCCCACTATGGCGGATATGCCGCGGACTGCCTCTTTTATCTTTTCCAGGTATCTCATATTCTCGCGGATGAAAGCATTTTTAAGCAGGAGGTCTTCCGGAGGATAGCCCGTAAGGGCCAGTTCGGGAAATACCGCAATATCAGCCCCCTGTTGCCGGGCCTTTTTTATATGGGAGATTATTATATCAGAGTTTCCCTTTATGTCCCCCACTGCCGGGTTTATCTGGGCCAGATACAGCCTTATTGCCATGACTTCTCCTGTGCTTTCCGGATCATAAATCTATGCTGGTAAACAACAGACATAGTCTTTTTTATATAGATTATAGAGGCGATTGTCAATACTATTAAGGTCTGATAGCTTCGGGCCCTAAGCGGGTGATGGCTGTAGTATTCCTATAAAGATGAAAGGCCGGCAGACTTTACTGCATCAGAAAGATCCATTTTTGCTTCATACATACACGAATCTGCTTCCCTTATGAGCTCTTCCAGGCCCAGGCCTTCCCTGTACTGGCTGATACCTATGCTTAATGAGGTGCATTTCCTGTCTGATTCCTTAAAACCCTCTATGATCCTTTCAGCCACCTCCCTGGCCCTGGCGATATCAGACTCATCCAGTATTACCGAAAATTCGTCTCCCCCATAGCGGACTATGCTGTCAATGCCTTTTCTTACCTTATCTTTTATGATGCCGACGAGCTCCTTAAGAAGCCAGTCACCCTGCAGATGTCCATAGGTATCATTAAGCTTCTTGAAATTGTCAATATCTATCATCATAAGGCAGAAAGGCCTTTTGTACCGGCTGAACCGGCTGATAAGATTATCCAGGACCTCGTAGAAATACCTTCTATTATAGGCACCGGTCAGAAAGTCCCTCATCGATTCCTGCCTTAACCTTTCCTCGAGCTTCCTCTTCTCCTCTATATCCCGGAATATGGCTATCTTGCCTATAAACCTGTCCCTGCCTGAAATCACCGGAGAAGCAGTAACATTAAATGTTTTGATCTCATCGCCCAGACCGCATCCTATATCGATATTGAGCTTATCCAGCGAATCTTCCTCAAAATAGCACAGCAGCCTCTCAAGGCTTTCTTTAGAACTTGCTGCCATGCGCATCCGTTTTTTGATCTCACCGCTGTCAGGGGTTTTCCTTCTGTTTTTTGCACCGTCATCGCCGGGGAAAAGAGTATCGCGCATCTTTTTATTTATATCCACAATATCTCCCCTGCTGTCTACAATCATTATGCAGTCTTCAGTAGTCTCAAACATCTTTTGAAAAGTAAGCGAAGCGGTATTAAGTCCGGCCAGAAAGTTGCCAGTTGCGATAAAAATAAACAGCAAAAACATCAAAAATGAATTTATGGGTATACCCAGGCTGAATACTGCTTCCAGAGGCCTCATTATGACAGTCACCAGGGTAAATACGCTTATTCCAGACAGCAGCAAGACCACTCTCGATACGGGATGATGTGTCTTAAGCAGCTTTGCCAGGTTATAGGAAAGATAGGCGATCATAAGCAGCAGAAGCGGTGCCATATAAAAGATCCCCAGCTGCATGGAGATGCCGGGGCTTACCGTCCATCCGTATGATACTTTTTCCAGCAGTATGCTTCCCGAAAAGGACAGATAAAGGATTATGCAGGCCGAAGGAAGATAGAAGAAATATTTTACTATGTCCTTCTTAAAAAAATTATATTCAGCTGCCTCGACAACATAATGGAATAATGCTGCGGGGAAAAGGTATGTGGCCATGGTCAGAAGAGGGGAAAAGTATCCCGCAATATCAGGATTATCTGTAGCATACATGACAAGGCTTGATGCCGAGAGAAAGAAAACCGTAAAAGAAAGCACCGTGAATGAATGCAGGGTCCTCCCCGGTCTTTCCCTGAAGATATTATTGATGCCAAAATAAAAAGCAGCTAAAAGGGTAATACCGGAAAAAAAGACATAGGTATTTAAGTTTATACTCATTAATTTATATATATATAAATAATTTATTAAAAATATAATTATATAAATTATATAAAATTCTTAACTTTTTTCAAATATAAAAGAAATTGTTCCTTATTATGGGTTTTATTGTTAGTATTGATACAATAAAATTAAAGCATTTCTAATATAAAGGCGGTCTACCAGGACATTGAAATAATATTATAACCTTATGGCAAGTGGTGATTACCCTGGATAAGCTGGAATAATGAAACACAAAGACTCATTATATACCTAAGATTTCGATATTTCCCAGCTCAACCAGGCTTATCTTGATATCTTCAGGGTACTCATTGATTATTCCAGCACCATAGAAGAAATAGCCGAAGCATTCCTTGATAAGGCAAAGGAGCTTACAGGCAGCAGGTTCGGCTATGTAAATACCATCGATCCTGATACCGGAGTGGCGACTTCAAGGACCATCTCCAGGATGATGGGGAAAGACTGCAAGACAGAAGGCCCTGATAAAAGGATTACCTTTTCACCAGATAAGAACGGCAGGTATCCTTCATTGTGGGGATCCGGGCTGGATGAAAAGAAATCCTTTTTTACTAATTCACCAGGCAGCCATGACTCCAGCAAGGGGCTGCCCAGAGGACATATACCCATTAAAAATTTCCTTTCCGTACCGGTGGTCTCCGGAAATACCCTGATCGGTCAAATAGCGCTTGCAGACAGTAAGACTGGCTACAGCGATAAGGACATAAAGATAATTGAAAAGCTTGCCGGCCTTTATAATATCGCTGTCAGGATAAAGCAGGCTGAACAGGAAAAGGAAGCCGAAAAGGAAAGATTCAAGCTGCTGGTGGAAAACATGTATGAAGGGTTATGGCAGATAGACAGGGATGCCGTAACTGTTTTTGTCAACCGGAAGATGGCTGAAATAATGGGTTACACGGTTGAGGAGATGACAGGCAAAAGCCTGTTTGACTTCATGGATGAAAGCGAAAGACAAATAGCTAAAAGAAATATGCAAAGGCGGAAAGCGGGCATAAAAGAGGAGCACGACTTCAGATTTGTCAAAAAGGATGGGAGCACCATAATCACCAGGCTTGAGACAGCACCTCTTTTTGACAGGAATGGGGAATTTGACGGAGCGCTGGCAAATGTCTCAGATATTACCGGGAAAAGGATGATGAAAGAAAAGCTTATTAAGTCTGAACATGAGAAATCGATCATCCTTAACTCAATGTCTGAGATGCTGGCATATTATGACCTGGATCTAAATATATTATGGACAAATAAGGCATCAGCTGATTCCGTAAACATGAGCATAGAAGATCTTGTCGGGAAACACTGCTATGAGGTCTGGCACTCTGCCGACAGGCCGTGCAGGGGCTGTCCCGTGGTAAAGGCCCGTGAAACAGGAGAGGTTTGTGATGCCAGGATCAAGAGTCCTGATGGCCGCATATGGCAAAAACGCGGCTATCCCATATTTGATAAAGACGGTGCCATTACCAATCTTATGGAATTTTGCCAGGATATAACAGAAGCTATAAAGGATGAAGAAAGACTGATAAGCAGTGAAAATAAATACAGGAAGCTTTTTGAGACATCCCCTGTAGGCATTTCTATAATCAATAAGGCCGGGATAATAACCTCATGCAATGATGTGATGGAAGAATATGCAGGTATTCCGAAAGAAAAGATCCAGGGAAAACACTTTACAAAACTTGGTATATTAAAACCGGGGGACATACCCAGGTATATCAAGGTATTTGCCGATATACTCAGGGGCAGGATCACTAAGCCGTTTGAAGTCTGCTTCTGTAATAGAAATGGAGAGGAGCGTATAACTCAAGTCTATACAAGCATACTCAAGGAAAATGGAAAGACCACAGGGATCCATCTGATCCTGAGGGACATCACGGGAGAAGCCAGGGCGGAAAGGGAGCTGAAGCAAAGCTATAAACAGGTAAAGAAGACGCTGGAAGGAACAATAAATACCCTGTCATCGGTACTTGAGATAAAAGATCCCTATACCGGCAGCCACCAGAGAAATGCTGCTAAGCTATGCATGGCAATGGCCCGGGAGCTGGGCCTGGACAGGGAAAAGACCCGGATGCTTTATACGGCGGCTCTTATACATGATATAGGGAAGATCGCCATCCCGGCATCAATACTTTCCAAACCCTCGGTGCTTACAGGTATTGAGATATCAATGATCCGGACGCACAGCCGGGTGGGATATGACATACTTAAAAAGATAGATTTCGGATATCCGCTGCACGAAATAGTCCTCCAGCATCATGAAAGGATTGATGGTTCCGGATATCCGAAGGGCCTTAAGGGAAATGATATAATTTTTGATGCCAGAGTGCTTGCAGTTGCAGACACTGTTGAAGCCATGGCAAATCACAGGCCTTACAGGCCGGCTTTTGGTATTGAAAAAGCATTAGAAGAGATCCGTTCCGGAAGAGGCATTGTTTTTGACGAGCGCGCAGCTGATGCCTGCATTGCAGTTTTTAAAAAGAAAAAGTTCAAGTTCAAATAATCCCCAGTTACACGGCTTCCGGGCAGATCCTTTTAAATCATTTTGAATACTCTATAAACAGCTCAAGATCATCTACATAATAAAGGAATCCGTCAGAATTGCTGTTAGTCCTTCCGGGATCGTTTTGCGGGACCGCCTGTGGAGATATAATTATCTGGAACCTGTCATTATTCGAGTTCACATTATCCTGTATAGCATCGGCCAGCCCGGGTCCTTCGATAGAAGAGCTGCCCCCGCCGGATGAAGGATACCTTCCTATTTCAAAGTCCTCGCGGTTAAAATCCCCGCCTTTCAGCGGCCGGGCCCCCCAGTTTTTAGCGGAAAATATTATGAATTCCCCAAAAAATGAAGGGTCATTGGACTTATTCTTGCACTTAAGATCCAGCCTGGCAAAATGTACCTGGCTTCCCAGTATGCTTGATATATTAAAGCTCACATATCCCTTGGATATGCTGCCGCTGGTGGAATCACCGGCAAATATATAATCTCCCTGCTGATGCGGCTGGTTATAATTTTCCAGATAGGTACCGCATTCCCCCTCTACTATAGGAAGCACCGTATCATGCATCTCTGCTTCGGGTTCTCCGGGCTGCGGCTCTTCCATGCCGCCTTCCCGGCCGTCAGGATACACATTGATGCATCCCCATAAAGGCATTACTGCGATCATAGAAATTATAACCAGCGGAATAATAAACCTTGTTTTCATAACATCTATCCTTTTATTGTAAATATAATTTAATAATATATTATAAATTAAATAAATTATTATTAAAACATTTAATTTATAATTATTTTATTTATTTATTCATATAAATTTTAACCGGCATGGTGCCGGTCTTACATCAATATTTTACCGGCCCTATATTAATAGATAATATCAAATCCAGAACCTTAGAAATAAACAGGTCCTTAGATTAAAATTACATTTTATATAACGGATTTAAGATCATGTATGATATAAGACCAGTTCAAGGGAATATCCCACAAATATA
>CAYZJW010000056.1:5726-9929 GCA_964478985.1 uncultured Actinomycetota bacterium | reverse complement strand
AGGCCGCCCCGGCCCAGGCTGTCAGGGATTCGGGAGACGCAGCCTTTATGAAGTCAGACTTTACCACCGCCGTATTTATGTATGAAAGACTTATAGAGCATAACCCGGATATGGCTGACCTGGTGCTGGAAAACCTGGTGGAGTCAAAGATAATCCTGGCCCGTGAAAAACCTTACAGCAGCCTTTTTGGCCAGGTTTCGGGAAAATATGTGAATACTCCGGGCTCAGGCATGCTGGTGATAATAAATAATGCGGCAGAAAAGCTTACTGCCTACATAGAAGGCCCGGAAAGCCATATGACCCCGGTGCCTGCGGGAGAAACTGCAGAGACAGCACTTGTGCCGGGTGAATACACCATACTGGTAGAATCAGAAGACTCCGCCCGGGGAACTTTTTTAGACAGCAATATAGTCTTTGAAGAGTTCAGGAAATATACCATGATCATTGAAGTGCTGGATGAGGGAAGCTCCTAACCCGCCTTCCGGCTCCTTAAAGGCCTGAGGCTGTCATCTATAAGGCCTTTGAGATTGTTGTCCAGGAAGCCCTTCACATGATCAAAGTCGTTTTCCCTGTTTACTTCACAGCTTGATTCCATGCCTGCAAGCAGCTTGTCCAGAAGCCCTGACGAGTCCCTGACCATGGCATCAAATCCGGCTTCACCGGTTTTCTTCATCTGCTTTACTATATCGTCTACTCTTTTATTGAATCCGTCATAAGCATTCTTCAGGGTACCGGTAAAGGAAGCTTTCTGCCAGAACCACCTGCCGCTGTTCTTCTGGTTATAAAGATTGAAAAGCCCGAACAGGTATTCCAGGTCGATAGACCTGGTCTTGCAGATACTTTCTATTACATACATCCTCCTGGACATATAGGAAAGCTTTTTTATATCTTCAAAACCCATGCTAATGATCCCTCTGTCAAATTAATTATAGTCCTATTATATTTAAAACTGCATCATAATCCAACAGCAACAAACCTGAGCAGCCTGTCTTTCCCTCCGGTTATGCCTATGCGGGCTGTATTTTCTATATCAAACACTCTACCTGCATATTCCTGTGTGAAGTAAAGGCTGCTGCCGGGTAATGCCATATCGGTTCCATTATCGCAGCCGTCTATGCCCATGGCAATGGTAAGCTTGCCCGGTCCGTCTGCCAGGCCCCTAAGCCCGGCGCATCCCCTTCTTTGCTGCATCACTTCTATTCCCCTTAAGGGCCTGACGGCTCTTATAAGGACTGCTCCGGGGATCCCTTCCTTTTCGGTAACCACATTCAAAAGCCAGTACACGCCATAGCAGAGATATATATAGGCGGCTCCGGCTTTGCCGAACATGATGCTGCTCCTGGGCGTCATGCCCCGGAAAGCATGGCTCGCAGGATCACCTGTACCATAATATGCTTCTGTCTCTGTTATTATACCTGCGGCAAGTCCCGGGGGCCGGTCACTGACCAGCACTTTTCCCAGAAGCGCCCTGGCAACCGCTGCCGTATCCCTGCAAAAAAAATCCCTGCCGGTTATATTTTCCTTTTTTCCATTCATCTCTAGATCATATGGCAGGATAAGCACAGGGACCTGGCAAGGACTGCCGGCCAAAAGAAGGAGCCGGGCTTTCCGGGGATGGCATGATCCCTTATCCTTTTTATATGATACCCACGACCTTTCATCTATGTGTCTCCTGTCCTTAAGGATTCTACTAATATTAAGAAAATACCACAATAAAAACAGGGGGCCCGGATTGTTTTACGGCATTTTTTCCGGGTATTTTTTTATTATCTTTTCTTGTTGAAATAGCAAAAAAAATTTTGTATATTACTCTACAGTATTGCCGTAAAAGCTATTGGAAACAAATAACAGAAAGGATGCTCATGAAGGTAGAAATCGATGCTGATCTTTGTACAGGATGCGGACTATGTGAAGAGACCTGCCCGGATATTTTTAAATTAAATGAAGACGATGATGTAGCAGAAGTCATTAAAAAGGATTATGACGATAATGATGAAGAATGCATAGAAGAAGCTATTGAAAGCTGTCCTACAGAAGCTATAACAGCTGACTGACCACTTTCACTTTAAACAGTCCTGCCCCCATGGGACAGGACTGTTTTATTTCCCTTACTTACTGTTTCCTGCAGCTCTGTGCCAGCATATCCTTTAACACCAGCGCCAGGCCCCCAAGCCCGAACAGGATCCCGGCAAACCTTATAAGCCAGCCAGCAAATGGTATGGAGAATAATATCATTATTATGACCAGCCCTATAAGATAAGCCAGTACTTTCCATCCGTATTTATCCATATTGAGCGAAGTCTTTGCCAGTATCACCTTTCCCAGAAGGTATGAAAGGAAAACAGTGCTGAGGTAGATCAGGACTCCGTATACTATCAGCATCACTGTATTGAAAGCTATGGCGACTATGCCCGCTCCGGACCCGATTATGGTTATAAACAGGATAATGGATACAAAGAATAATATCCCAGATGCTATGGGGACTCCGAACAGCACGATGGCTCCCCCGCCTACACAGTATCCCAGCGTATCCTTCATCCTCTGGTTAAACTTCTGGAAGAAACCGGGCATCGCCGCTATCAGTATGATGCCCAGGATAAAAAGCCCCAGGAATGCTATCAGCCTTCCTCCAAAATAGGTGGCGGCAAAAACGGCCCATGGACTCTTGCCCGTCTTTGGGGCCATTGCTTCTGCTTTTTCTACTATTGTCTCCTTCACCTCTCCGCCTATGACGGCCCCGCCGGATATATTGGCCCTGGTGCTGGAGGTGTAGATAAGGTCTCCGGCTATCTCTGCAGTCTCGGTTACCTTTAGGCTCTCCACTTCATCTATTTTTACATCCCCGTCTATTTTCCCGGAAATGGTTATGGAGCCTCCGCTGAGTAAAGCATCCTCCTCTGCAGTTCCCGATATTTCAATGGTCCCGCCGGTAAGGACAAGGACGCCTCCCACCACTGAAGAACCGGATATATTTATTTGCCCTCCGGCAGCAATAAGGTCATCGCTGACAGTGCCGGATATATCTATGCTGCCTCCGGCTGCCCTTATGTCATCTCCTATATCTCCCCTGATGTCTATCATGCCTCCGGCTGCCATGAGGTCCTGGGCAGTATCTGCAGTTACGTCTATGCGGCCTCCGGCTATTACCAGGTCGCCCTTTACATCTTCGGTTATAAAGATGTCTGACCCGATCACATAAAGGTCGTCATTAAGGCTTGTGGAAAAGCTGCTGCCTCCTGCAGTTTCTGTATCCTGTGCCGATAACGGGGCTGCAAAAAGAAAGAGAACAGCTGCCCCCGCCATCAGGAAAACCAAAAATTTCTTCATCTCATACCTCCATCGCGTATTTTATAAATACTATTTTCCTGTCTTTGTAAAAAATAATCTGTTCTTTGCCTCTCCCATGGTCCAGTAATAACCGTTTACATAGCAGAGTATATCCATCTTTGCGTAGTCGGGCTCCCCGTTTTCATCCATATATGCTTCATCCACATGGGCAGCCACTATCTTCCCCACGAACATATCATGGGTCTTAAATGATATGGTGTCCTCCAGCACACATTCCATATTTACCGGACACTGCCTTATAAGGGGAGCGTCTATCTTCTCAGCTTCATATCTTTCAAATCCGGTGAGCTGGAATTTATCAGTGCTGTCGCCGTGGGTGGTGCCGCATATGTCTATCTGCTCCAGGTATTGTGCCCCCGGTATGCACACGCCGAACTGTCCCGACTCCCTGATGACTCCCGCAGAGTATTTTCCCCGGGATATATTGATATTCAGCATATGGGGCGCATGCTCCACTATTCCGGTCCAGGATATGGGGATTATATTATCTGATACATCCTGCCCTTTCCGGGACCTTACAGTGACCAGCACCACGGGAAGGGGGGCCAGGAAATTCTTAACATTTTTCAGCAGCTTCATCATTCCTCCATGCCTTTATTATTTACCAGCATTCTGATAGTATTCCTGTCTACATTATACAAATAATATACAGTATAATAAAATATATTAAATTTTAAGTATGAAAAAGCTGGACATCAGGATAAAGGATCCCGAAGGACTGCATGCCAGGCCGGCATCCAGGCTGGTGCGCATGTGCCACTCATTCCAATCGGAAATAATGCTGCATTTCAGGGGGGCAGGGGCAAATGGTAAAAACATAACCGAGGTCCTGTCCCTGGGAGCCGAAAAGGGCGA